>JAJEHK010000135.1 GCA_022823765.1 Alphaproteobacteria bacterium
GTCCGCGCAACCGAGAAGGCGGCGGTCTGACAGGCTCGCTACCCCCATTCGTCTCGAAAGCCCGCCAGCCGTTCAACGCTGGCGGGCCAGAGACCAGATAGGAGATTGAAGCATGGCTACGACAGGAATCGAGAGCTGGGCCGTCGATCTGAAGGACATCGGCGCCATCTATCCCTTCCAGGGCACGGAGGGGTTGTTCGTACTGGCCGGCGTGGTGCTGTGGCTCGGCTGGCATCTCATACAGATCCGGGCCGAGAACGACGAGTACGACGGGATCATCAGCCGGCACGGTGACGACGCCAGCATCAACGAAGCCCTCGAAGGAGAATGAGTACGCCGGGGGCGCGGGCAACCGCGCCCCCGCGCACAGGGGGTTGCTCGTCCCGATCCTGCTTGGCTGGACGATCAGCTCCAGGGGAATGGACTGTTGCTGAGCGGGTGCAACTTGCCCTGGGCATAGCGACTGAAGCGGAAGGGTTCGAGCAGGGCCTGCCGTTCGCCCATGATCTCGTCCGCGACCAGGTGCCCCACGCCAATCATCTTGAAGCCGTGATTACTGTCCGCGATCACGTAGACATTCTCGCAGAAGGTGTCGAACACCGGGAAACTGTCCGGCGTGAAGCAGCCTAGGCCGCCGGACGGCTCTCTCTTGAACTTGCCGATCTGGCCCGAGAAGCGTTCCTGGCAAAAGGCCAGGGCCGAGCACCACATGTGAGCGAAATCAGGGCCAACGACGAATTCCGGCGATTCCGGACCGTAGGGATCGATCGCCACGTTGTCGGCCGGGGTCTCGACTTCGTACGGCATGCCACCGCCCTGGACGCCGCCGAAATGGAAGTCCGGCTTGTAGTAGATGCCCCAGGGTTCTTCGGTGATGACCGAACCGTCGACATCCGAGCGCAGCGGCGCATCCGTATCAACGTGGATCACGGGCGGCATGCCACCGTCATTGAGCTTCTGCAGGCCCGGATCGACGCCGATGACGCCTTCCTCCAGGCACCAGTAGCGCCACGTCGGGATGCCGTGATGCTTCGTCCCGTCGGGACCCTTGATCGACACCTCGCGCGGCAGATCGAGCATGTCCCAGATCGTCTTGACCCACGGCCCAACGGCGACGATCACCTGATCGCACCGGATCGTCCCCCGGTCAGTCACGATCGCCGTCACCGCGCCCGACTGGTGGCCACGCTCGAAACCGGTCACCGTCACCCCGGTGAGGACTCGGACGCCGCGGGCCTCGGCCCGATCGGCCAGCCCGTAGATGGCGGCAGTGTTGTTGGCGTAGCCGCCTTTCCGTTCATGCAGGACCGAGGTGATGCTCTCGGCCCGCCAGTCGTGCAGCAGATCGCGCATGTAAGACAGGCAGTCCTTCTCGCCCTCGATGAACTCGGAGGGGTAGCCGATCTCCTTCTGCTGCTCGTAGATGCTGGCGACATCTTCGCGCATGGCCTCGTGGCTGACCTGCATGTAGCCGACCGGGTGATAGCTGAAGGCCTTCGGATCGGACTCCCAGACGGCGACGCTGTGCGCCATCAGCTCCCGCATCGCGGGCTGGAAATAATTGTTCCGCACCACACCGCAGGCAATGCCACTGGCGCCAGCGGCGATGGCGGTCTTGTCGAGCACCAGGATGTTTGCGCCGCCGCCCCGGCCGGCCGCCTCCAGGCGCTCGGCCAGCCGCCAAGCAGTGGAAAGGCCGTGGACTCCCGCGCCGATGACGGCATAGCGAACCTCGGTGGGAAAACTCATGGAGATGCCTCGTCGGACAAGAATGCAGAAGCGAAATCCGGCCCATTCTGCGCACTTCCAATTGGCAGAAAAACAAATTATCCGACAGAAAAAGTCATTATCCTGACGTTTGCTCGACTTTTTGCCCTGCAGACCGTCGGCGATGGAGAAGCCGGTGCGTATCGAATTCGTCCTAATACCCGGGTTCTCGCTGCTCGCGCTGTCCTGCGCCGTCGACACCCTGCGCGCCGCGAACCAGGTCCTCGGCCGGACGGCCTACGCATGGCGTCTGACGGCCGACGTCGGGGACGCGCCCGCGGGCAACAGCGTGCCCTCGTCAAGCCTGATCCGGCTGCCGGCGGCACCATTGGCAAACGTAAACCCGGCCCCGGACCTGATGGCCGTGGTCGGCGGCGAGCGGTCGCACGACTACAATTCGACAGCGCTTGCCGGTTCGCTGATCCACGCCGCGGGCCGCGGCGCGCACATCGGATCGATCTCTGACGGCGCCTTCCCGGTCGCCGCCGCCGGACTGTTCGATGGCCACCGCTCGACAATTCACTGGAAGTGCCTGGACGCCTACCGGGAGCGGTTCCCCTATCTCGATATCCGGACCTCGATCTTCGAGATCGACCGCAACCGGTTCAGCTGCGCCGGCGGCACCACCAGCCTGGACCTGATGCTGACTTTCGTAATGGAGACGCACGGCACCGGGACCGCGTCCCTCGTGGCGGAGAACTACGTCCACGATCAGATCCGCGGAACAGCGCAGGAGCAGCACGTCACTGCCGCCATTCGCATGGCGGGCCAGAACCGGCATGTGGCAGAAGCCGTCCTGCTCATGGAGCGGCATCTCGAAGACCCGCTATCCGTGGACCGAATCGCCGGCGCGCTCGGGATTTCCGCCCGGCAGCTTGCCCGCCTGTTCCGAAGCCGGCTGGGGCGCTCGCCGGGACAGTTCTATCTTGATCTGCGGGTCGACCGCGCCGCCAGCCTACTTCGACAGACCAGCATGAGCGTGTCCGAAATCGCGGTCGGCTGCGGCTTCCAGTCGGCATCCCATCTCGGCCGATACCTCAAACGCCGCCACGGCACCACGCCGGGGCAGTGGCGGCGGAGACCCTAGTCTGCCCGCGGCCGCCTTGCTAACGTCCCGGCCGGCAGACGAGACAGGTCTAGCGACGTGACGCCGGAGACCCTGCGCCAACAGTTTCTTCTCTGGCAGTGCCGCATCCGCCAGATCGCCATGCGAGCGGATGACGGCCGCCCGTCCGAGGGCATGCGGCCAAAGATCCTGTCCCCCGACGGCCGCATCCTTTCCGATGGCGTGATCGTCCTGCTGGTCCGCTCCGACCCTGCCGAAAGCACGGATTTCTTCCGGTTTCAGGTGCAGAAGAACCACGACCCCAACGAGGTCTACGAGAAGGGCTTGGCGTTCCTGCAATCGACGCACTACCACCGCGCCAACCAGTTCTCGGACGAAATGACTGCCCTTTTCCTGCCGGGATCCCGGCTGGCCACGCTGCTGGTGGGGCTTCGGGCCTGCCTACTGGAGTTCCGGCAGTTCAGCCAGGCCCATTGCCTGCCGTGCAGCGTGCGCGAGCTCGCACCGGTCGAGCCGGCCTATCTGAACACGTTGTGGCACAACCGGCTGTTCAATACACAGCTCTCCGACGACGTGCGGATTCTCGGCTTCAAGCCGGACTGGCCAGCGGCTGCCGGTCTGCTGCTCGAGGCGGAATGATCCAACCCTCGCCGCGCCTCATTCCGCGCAGATGAATTGGTTGCGGGCTCGACGCCGATCCCCGCTGCCGGCCAATTCATCCCCGGCCGACCAGCGATAGAGACGGGATTGCGGCGGACGGGGTCAGAACTTCCGATAGGCCTTGTAGAGGTCGACCAACGGGTGATCGGGCGACATCTGGAACTTGATCAGCATTTCCCGCGCGATCATGTCGCGATCCTGCTGATTGTCCGGCAGCTCCATCTCCTCGGGAATCGCCACCCAGCCATTGATGTTCCGGTCGAATACCGCGGCCTGGCCGTCGTCGTAGCCCATATGGACATCTTCCAGCCAGTTGAGGTCGTCCCAGCCCATGAATTCGAGGTAGTCCTTCAGGAACGGTGTCAGCCGGTCGTAGTCGGGCAGGAGGTTGACATCGTAGCGGTAGCCGATGTGCTGCCCGATGTCCTGCTCGCGTTCCGTATCGATGCCGCCACCCTTCAAGAAGTGGTCGACATCGTCGATCTGGGCGCCCTTGTATCCCGATCCGGGCATGCTGTTCCCCTTCCCTCTAGATGTGGTGGTAGTCGTCGACACCAACCGTGAAGTCGGTGCCGGCGAGCGGCACCTGCGCAATGGCAGATGCCTCCATTGTCAGCGCGGCCAGATCTTCGGGCTCTAGGCTGTGGATATCCGTCTTGCCACAGGCGCGGGCCATCATCTGGGCTTCCAGGGTCAGCGTGTGCAGGAAGTTGTAGACGCGCTCGGCCGCTTCATCCGGGTTGAGGCGCTTGCGCAACTCGGGATCCTGCGTCGCGACACCGACCGGGCAGCGGCCCGTGTGGCAGTGATAGCACGCGCCCGCAGGAACCCCCATCTCGGATGGAAAATCAGCTTCCGGGATGTCCTTGTTGCAGTTCAGCGCCATCATCGCCGAATGGCCGATCGCAATCGCGTCCGCGCCAAGGGCGATCGCCTTGGCAACGTCGCCGCCGTTGCGGATGCCGCCCGCGTAGATCAGCGAAATGTCGCCCCGCTTTCCCAGATCGTCGATGGCCCGGCGAGCCTGCCGGATCGCCGCCATGCCCGGCACGCCCGTGTCCTCCGTCGCCAGATGCGGACCGGCGCCGGTGCCACCTTCCATGCCGTCGACATAGATCGAGTCGGGATCGCACTTCACCGCCATGCGGACATCGTCATAGACACGCGCGGCGCCAAGCTTGAGCTGAATCGGGATATGCCAGTCAGTCGCCTCCCGGATCTCGAGGATCTTCAGCGCTAGGTCATCGGGTCCCAGCCAGTCGGGATGGCGGGCCGGGGAGCGCTGGTCGATACCGGCCGGCAACGAGCGCATCTCCGCAACCTGGTCCGTCACCTTCTGGCCCATCAGATGGCCGCCCAAGCCGACCTTGCATCCCTGGCCGATGAAGAACTCGCAGCCGTCCGCCAGCAGGAGGTGGTGCGGATTAAAGCCGTAGCGCGACTGGATGCACTGGTAGAACCACTTGGACGAATAACGCCGCTCGTCCGGGATCATTCCGCCTTCACCGGAGCAGGTCGCGGTGCCGGCCATGGTGGCGCCGCGGGCAAGCGCAGTCTTGGCCTCGAAGGACAGTGCGCCGAAGCTCATGCCCGTGATGTAGATCGGGATGTCCAGTTCCAGCGGACGCTTGGCGCGCGGCCCGATCACCGTCCTGGTCTCGCACTTCTCGCGATAGCCCTCGATGACGAAGCGCGTCAGCGTGCCGGGCAGGAAGGTCAGATCGTCCCAATGCGGGATCTTCTTGAACAGCGAAAATCCGCGCATGCGGTAGCGGCCAAGTTCCGATTTCACGTGGATGTCATTGACGACCTCCGGCGTGAAGATCTGGCTCCTGCCCAGGATGTATTTTTCCTCGACTTCCAGCTTGGCGTCGGCGGCGCCACCCGGGTTCGGATCGTCCGGCATGTCGGCCTCTTTCTTCGTACCTCGCCGCAAGAGAAGGGAAGCGTGCCCTACAGGACCAGCTTCTTCTCCGTGGGTTCGAGATTGTCGTAGCTCCAGAGCTGCTTGCCGGCGACGATCTTGGTGAAGTGACCCACGCCCTGCGTCGGCAGCAACTCGTACATGTTCAGCTTGCGGGTCAGCCACGCGCGGTCGAGATCGGTCAGCTCGGCTTGGACGGCGTCCACGCCCAGGTCCCGGATGTCGCCACCGACGTAGATCGTGCCGTCATACATCGAGTCGCCGAGATTCTTGCCCGCATTGCCGCAGACCACGATGCGCCCGCGCTGCATCATGAACCCCGAAAACGCGCCAGTGTCGCCGCCGATAAGGATCGTGCCGCCCTTCTGGTCGATTCCGGTCCGCGAGCCGACCGAGCCCTTGCACACCAGGTCGCCGCCGCGCAGCGCAGCGCCGAACGTGGAGCCCGCATTCTCTTCGACGACACAGACGCCGGCCATCATGTTTTCGCCAAACGACCAGCCGACGCGGCCGGAAATCCGGACGGTCGGGCCGTCCAGCAGTCCACAGCCGAAATAGCCCAGACTCCCCTCGACGATGATGTTCATCCGGTTCAGGATGCCCACGACCAACGAGTGCTTGGCGCCGGGATTCCGGATCACGATGCTGCCGTGACCGGAGTCCATCAGGTCCCGGATCTGCCGGTTGATCTCCGTTGGCTCCAGTTCGGCGCAATCGATCTCCGCGCGCCGGTTGAAGTCGAC
The DNA here is from genome assembly GCA_022823765.1 of Alphaproteobacteria bacterium. GTDB lineage: Bacteria > Pseudomonadota > Alphaproteobacteria > SP197 > SP197 > SP197. The sequence goes on from JAJEHK010000135.1 coordinate 6,161, forward strand.
ATCCCGGGCGAAGTGGTAGGCAAAGCCGCCCTCGTTCTCGAGCGTGAACTTGGTCTTGATGTCCCGCCCGGTAAGAGGTTCGGTGTGCATGCCCATCTGGGTGGAGGTGGACTCGCTCATGCCTGCCATACCCGAACCTCCTCGTCGTAGGGATCGGATGTCTCGATTTCGTGCGGGAGGATGGCCCGGATGGCCACTTCCTCGGACGCCAGCGCGACCATGTCGTTCGCCTCGTAGAGGACCATCGGTTTCGCGGCCATGGTGTCCTTGGCCATGCCCAGTTCGTTCCCGGTCGTGATCAGGTAGGTGAACACGCCGTCGATCTCGTCGATGGACCGGCGGAGCGACTCCTCCAGCGTCATTCCCTTTTCGAGATTCACCGCCGTGTAGACTGCCAGCAACTCGGAATCGCAGTGGCTGACGAAGCGCTGTCCTTCCCGCTCAAGCTGCCGACGCATCAACCAGTAGTTCGTGATCTGGCCGTTGTGGACAACGGCGATGTCGTTGTAGGGATAGGCCCAGTAGGGGTGGGCCGAGCGGATGTCCACATCGGATTCGGTGGCCATCCGCGTGTGGCCAATGCCGTGCGTCCCCTCGAACGTCCCGAGACCGTAGACCTCGGACACCGCCGTCGCGTCACCGAGATCCTTGATCAGTTCCAGGGCATTGCCGATGGAGAGGATTTCGCCGCCCTCGACCTCCTCGACCTGATCAGCAAGACGCTTCAGGTCGCCGTCGAATGCAATCCGGGAACGAAGGGCGTACTCCGTCGGCTCGTCGAGCTCGAGAACGTTGACGCCGAGTTCCTCAAGCACCGCGCCGACCGCTGCCTTGCGCTCCTTGATCGCCCGATGGATCCGGGTTCCGCCGTCCAGATCCTCCTTCTCCGCAACCTTGTAGCGCATGACGTACTCATTCGGCCCGGGCGCGCCGTACATGGCGAAACCGGTGGAATCCGGGCCACGGTGCCGGAGCGCCTGCAACATGGCGGTCATCTCTCCGCCGATCTTGCGGGCGCCGTCGCGATATATCAGTCCGGAAATGCCACACATGGCTGATCACTCCTAGTCAGGGAACAGGATCCCGGAGTCGGCGCCTTCGCCCTCGCCGGGCTGTCCTCTACGGCAGGCAGTCCAGATAGGTGTCGATGTCCCACTCGGTGGTCGTATGCAGGAACCGCTCCCACTCGTCCCGCTTGTACTCGTCGTACAGGCGGTACATCTCGCCGGGCATGGAGGACTTGATGACGTCGTCGCCGGCCAGCGCATCGAGCGCGGCGCCGAGCGTCATGGGCAGCCGCCTGACCTGTTTGCCCGCCTCCATCGCCTCGTAGATGTTGCGATCTTCCGGCGAACCGGGATCGATGTCGTTCCGGATGCCGTCGTCGGCCGCCTTGAGAATGGCTCCGGCCATCAGGTACGGGTTCACCATCGAATCCACCGACCGGTATTCGAAACGGCCCGGTGCCGACACGCGCAAGCCGGTGGTGCGGTTCTGGTAGCCCCAGTCGGCGAAGACCGGCGCCCAAAATCCGGTATCCCAGAGCCGGCGGTAGGAGTTCACCGTCGAGGCGCCGATGGCGGTCAGTGCGGCCAGATGCTCGACGATCCCGCCGACCACCTGCAGGCCGACCTTGCCCGGGAGCTGTGGATCGTCGGTATCCGGCATGAACGTGTTTTCGCCG
>JAJEHK010000084.1 GCA_022823765.1 Alphaproteobacteria bacterium
AGCCCGATCCGGTATGGAGCCGCGATCTCCTCGACGCCAAGATTGCCACCGCCAACCGCGTGGCCCATGTCGACGTTGCGCTCTACGGATCCGTGAAGAAGGTGGTCGAGACCGCCGAGATCGCGCGCCTGGCCGAGGGCGGCGTGTGCGCCTTCAAGATGTCGACTTATGAGTCCAATCCTCACCGGTTTCCACGGATTCCCCACGACCAGATGGCGCGGGCCTTCGCGGCCATTGCCGACACCGGCCTCACGGTGGCGGTCCACAACGAAGACCAGGAGGTGGTCGATCACGCCATCGGCGTGTTCCGGGACGAGCGTCGCCGGGACGCCGGTTGCCATCATCCGAGCCGGCCGCCACTCGCCGAGCTTCTCGCCAACGCCGTCATTCTGGAACTCGGGGCCGCGACCGGGGCCCGGGCCCACATCGTGCACTCCTCGCTGGCCCGGGGGTTCGACATGGCGCGCCTTTACAGGGATCAGGGCTACCAGGCGACGGCGGAGACCTGCATCCACTATCTGGCGTTCACCGAGGCGGACATGCTCGCCATGGGCGCCAGGGGCAAGGTCAACCCGCCCATCAGGCCCGACGAGAAGGAGGCAATCTGGATGCGCGTGGCGGCAGGCGACGCTGCCTTCGTCTCCTCCGACCACTGTTCATGGCCTCTCGCGCGCAAGTCCGATGACGACATCTTCGCTGCGGCGCCGGGTGCTCCCGGGGTCGAGTGCCTCCTTGTCGTCATGTTGAGCGAGGCGGAAAAACGTGGCCACGGCCCGGACCTTGTTGCCGCCATGCTGTGCGAGGGGCCGGCGCGGCACTTCGGCCTCTGGCCGGCCAAGGGCGCCATCCGTGAAGGGGCCGATGCCGACTTTGCCGTCGTCGAACGAGGCGCTCACCGCCACGATGACGCCACGCTTCACTGCGAGCTGGCTCCCTGGACACCCTATCACGGCATGGAGCTTTCGGGCCGGGTCTGTGAGGCCTGGTTGCGTGGCCACAGGGTTTTCGATGGCCGGAACGTCCTTTCCCGTCCCGGAGACGGCAGGTTCATGAGGCCGGTCTGAAGCCATGGAACGGCGCGTTCTCGTCATCAATCCCAACTGCAGCCGCGACGTCACCGCGGCGATGTCACAGGCTCTCGATCGCTTCCGTTTCGAAGGCGGCCCCGTCATCGACTGCGTCACCCTCGACGATGGCCCGCCCGGCGTCGAGACCGACCGCCATATCGCCGAGGTCTCGGGCCTCGTCGTGCGAATTGTCGAAGATGAAGAGGCCGACGCCTACGTCATTGCCTGCTTCAGCGATCCGGGCCTCCATGCCGCTCGCGAGGTGCGTCGACGACCGGTCTTCGGCATCGGTGGTTCGGCCTATGCGGCGGCCCTGGCCACAGGTGAACGGTTCGGCATCATTTCGATCCTGCCGGTGGCCCTTCCCCGGCACCGGCGCCATGTCGCCTCCCTGGGGCTTTCCGATCATCTGGCGGGCGATATCGCCATCGACCTTGCCGTGACGGAACTCTCGCAAGAGGACCTGGTGCTCGAACGCATGGTCCGGGCCGGCCTGTCACTGAAGGATGATCACGGCGCCAGCGTCGTCATCATGGGCTGTGCCGGGATGGCCCGCTACCACGCCCGACTCGAGGCGAGGCTTGGCCTGCCGGTCATCGAGCCGACGCGGGCAGCGACAGCGCTGGCGCTCAACGCCCTTGCGACAACGGGACCCTGAATCCGGCAGGAAGGAGGAGGACTTGAGCACGCGAATCATGACAGTCGGCGGCGCCCAGATGGGACCGGTGCCACGCTCGGATCCCCGATCGAGGACCGTGTCGCGCATGGTGGATCTCATGCGCCAGGCCCATGCGCGAGGGTGCCGGCTTGTGGTCTTTCCGGAACTGGCGCTGACGACGTTTTTTCCGCGCTGGCTGATCGAGGACGAGGAGGAACTGGCGGAGTTCTACGAGGCGTCCATGCCGGGGCCCGACACCCTGCCGCTCTTCGAGACGGCGCGCGAACTCGGAGTAGGCTTTCACCTGGGCTATGCGGAGATCGCGGAGGATGGTCGCTTCAATACGGCAATCCTGGTGGATCCGGACGGCAGGATTGTCGCCAGGTACCGCAAGATCCACCTTCCAGGCCATGCGGAGAACGATCCTGCGCGCCAGTTCCAGCATCTGGAAAAGCGCTACTTTGATGTCGGCAACCTCGGATTCGGGGTTTGGGACACCATGGGCGGGCGGATCGGCATGCTGATCTGCAACGACCGGCGCTGGCCGGAGGCCTTCCGGGTTCTGGGCCTTCAGGGAGTCGAACTGGTCCTCATCGGCTACAACACGCCGACACTCAATGGCCAGACCTTCGAGCCGCCACACCTGCGCATCCATCACAATCTCCTGACCATGCAGGCCGGCGCCTACCAGAACGGCACATGGGTGGTCGGCGTGGCGAAGGCCGGCCTCGAGGATGGAGTCCACATGATGGGTTCGAGCGCCATCGTCACGCCCAATGGTGAAGTCGCCGCCCAGGCCAGCACTCTCGATGACGAACTGATCGTGGCCGACTGTGATCTCGACGCGGGCGCCTACATCAAGGCCAATGTCTTCAACTTTGCCGCCCACCGCCGCACCGAACATTACCGGCTGATTGTCGAGACCACGGGAGTGGTGCCACCGCTGGGCGCATGAGGGCAGCGGTTCTCGCTATACCGGTCGTCCTTTCCCTCCTTGCCTGCGGAGGTGCGGCGGCAGGCGAGTCGGCCATGAAGGCATCGGCCGATTCACTGGCGCGTCTCCACGGGTGGGCCGGCTCCTGGCTGGAAGCGGGGCGCTTCAGCCTCCTCTCATACGCACCGTCCGTGTGGCGCGGCACAGGTGACCTGACGGTCTACATCGAGGGAGATGGCCGGTCGTGGATCTCGCGCACGGAACTGGCGGCCGATCCCACGCCGCGCAACGGCAGGGTTCTGAAGATGGCGGTGAGGGACCCCGGCGATGCGGCGTATCTGGCGCGTCCCTGCCACTACCTCGATACCGCCGAACTCGCGGGTTGCCATCGACGGTACTGGTCCCTGGCGCGCTACGGGGAGGACGTCGTCGAAGCCATCAATGCTGCCCTTGACACCCTCAAGCAACGGGCCGGTGCGAGAAGGCTTCGCCTGGTCGGATTCTCGGGAGGCGCACAGCTTGCCGTCCTGACCGCGGCACGACGGAACGACGTCGCCGGCATCATCACCATCGCCGGCAATCTCGATCACAGGCGTTGGACGGCCTCACAGGGTGTGTCCACACTCACCGGTTCCCTCAATGCAGCCGACGTGGCGGCCATTGTCCGGCACATACCCCAAGTCCACTTTCTCGGGGAACGCGACACGACCGTGGGGAGGGACGTCATCGAAAGCTACCTCACCCGGATGTCTGCAACGTCGCATGGCCGTGTGATTGAGGTACCCGGATACGATCACGGATGCTGCTGGGCCGAGAACTGGCCGGGCCTCCTCGCTGTCGCCACGAAACTGATGGGCGATCCGGGGGAGTGACGCTGTCAGTGCAACCGGGGTTTCCGGATGAAGACGAAGGTTGAGGGCGTCGACGAACCGGGATCGAAACGGTAGCCGTCGGCGTCGAAGGACTTGAGGTCCTCGACGCTGTCGATTCGGTTGCGGATGACGTAGCGCGCCATCATGCCGCGCGACACCTTGGCGGTGAACCCCAGGGTGCGCGCCACACCGTTCCTCATCTCCTTGAACACGGGCGTGATGACGGACGCCTTGAGCCGATCCGGTGCGATGGCGTTGAAGTACTCCTTCGAGGCCGCATTGAGGACAACCCGCGAATCCAGCTGCTTGAGGTCGCGGTTGAGGGCGCGGGCAATCCTGTCGCCCCAGAAATCGTAGAGACTGTGACCCCGGGGCGTGGTGAGCCGTGTTCCCATTTCCAGGCGATAGGGCTGGATGAGGTCAAGCGGCCGCAGCACGCCGTAGAGGCCCGAAATGATGCGCAGATGCGTCTGCGCGTGGTCGAGGTCCTCGGGTGACAGACTGGCGGCGTCGAGCCCGCGGTAGGTGTCGCCGGCGAAGGCGAGAACAGCCTGTTTCGCATTCTCCGGCGTGTGCTCGAGACGGAAAGCGCGGTAACGGTCACGGTTGAGATCGGCGAGTTTCTCCGAGAGTCCCATGAGGCCCGCAAGGTCGACGGCGCTGAGCGTGCGCGTAGTCTTCATCAGTTCGCGGGTCTGGGCCATCATCAATGGCTTCGTCCAGGCGATCCCTGGATCGGGGTCTTCGAAGTTGAGGGCCTTGGCAGGCGACACGACGACGAGCATCTTCTTCCTCCCCTGAACCGCCCCCTGTTTAGTCCGCCTTGAGGCCGGCGGCAAATCCCGCCTCAACGACCCTTCCACACGGGCGGCCGCTTTTCGACGAAGGCGCGTGCCCCTTCCTTCGAATCCTCCGATTCCAGAACCCGGGAAATCATCGTGAAGCAGCCTTGCGAGTCGAGGCGTACCGCTTCCTGCGGCGGAAGATCGCCGGCCATGTTGACCATCTGCTTTTCGGCGCGCACCGACAGCGGTGCGGCGGCGGCGATGTCGCGGGCGATGTCGCGCGCCGCATCCATGGCCCCGCCCTCCGGGGTCATCCGGCTCACCAGGCGCAGGTCGAAGGCCTCCTGGGCGTCCATCCGCCTTCCGGTGTAGAGCATCTCGAGGGCGACACTGCGCGGCAGCCTGGAGAGCAGACGCGAAACGCTCGGTGCGCCGGTGGTCAGCCCTACATTGACCTCCGAGAGGAAGAAGACGGCATTCCGGGATGCCACCAGGATGTCACCGGCAAGCGCGAGTTCGAATCCCCCGGCCACACAGTAGCCGTTGATGGCCATGATGACGGGTTTCTCGAGATCGAAATTGCGTGACAGCCCTCCGAAACCCCAGCGTCCGTAGTTCCTGTCGGGTTCGTCCTCGGCGCCTTCGTTGAGGTCCCACCCGGTGCAGAAGAACCGATCGCCTGCCCCGGTCAGGATGGCGACGCGCAGGTTCTCGTCCTCGTGGAACATCTCGAAGGCATCGTTCATTTCCCTGCTGGTCGCCGCCCCGATGGCGTTGGCCTTCGGTTTGTCGAGGGTGATCTCCAGGACATGACCGTCGATCCGCGTGTGAACACTCCTTGTCATGACGCCCTTCCATCTTGCCTGTCCGCAGAACCTAGTCCCTTGGCGGATTTCATGACAGGCCCTGCTTTCTGGACCTGGGCCTCGCGCCACAACACGTAGAGGCCGCTCATCACCAGGACCGCGGCGCCGATGACCACGGTCCAGCCCGGCAGATCACCCCAGAT
>JAJEHK010000227.1 GCA_022823765.1 Alphaproteobacteria bacterium
GCCAGCGCCGTTCCGGCATGGCTGACCAGCGGAAAGGTCGACAGTGTCAATGCTTCGTAGAACAGGAAGAGGGTGAAGAGATTGCCGGCAAGGGCAACGCCGATCGCCGATGCGATGGCGATGGCGAAGAAGGCGAAGAACCGGGTCTGGTGCGCCTCGTGGTGACCTCGCATGTAGCCGATCGAATAGATCGTCGTCACCACCCACAGGCCGCTTGCCATGAGCGCGAAGGCGATGCCCAGCGGCTCCAGGGCGAACTTGAGGGCAAGGCCGGCGACCGGTTCTGCGACAACCAGTTCGGGTATCGTGCCGCTGCTCCCCGCAATGACGGCCAGAGTGATGAACAGGATCGTGCCACCGGCGAGACTCACCGCTTCCCTGACGTTGGGCCAACTCGTCGTCGCCAGGACCGCTCCGGCAGTGACGAGCGGTACGGCAACGGCGAACAGCAGAACCAGTCCGGTCACGGCGCTCCTCCCAGGAGTCGCGCCGCAGTGTCTGCCACGCCGACCGTGAGGTCGGTCCAGACGCCAAGAACGATGCAAAGTGCACACAGCACCACGGCTGGAATCACCAGCATGGCCGGCGCCTCGTCTCTCGCTCCCGGTGGCGGGTCCGTGAAATAGGCGACATCGACCACACGCCAGATGTAGATGATCGCAATCAGGGAAGCGGCCACGATGACAAGCGCCAGCGGCCACAATCCCGCGTCAAGGGCGCTGCTCACAAGATACCACTTGGAGACGAAACCGACGGTTGCCGGAACACCGATCATCGAAAGCCCGGCTACGACGAAGCACCCCATGGTCAGCGGCATGCGCCGTCCCAGGCCCCTGAAACTCTCCATGTCGGCCTTGCCCCGTCTCATGATGACGCAGGCCATGACGAGGAAGAGCGCACCCTTCATGAGTCCGTGGTTGAAGACATGGACAATGGCGGCAATGAGGCCATCACGATTGGCAAAGCCGATGGCGGCGGCGATGTAGCCCACCTGGGCGACACTCGAATACGCAAGCATGCGCCTGAGATCGTGTTGCCATATCGCGACGACGGAACCGGCGACAGCGCCTGTCAGCCCCAGCGGTATGAGCACCCACCCGATCTTCATGTCACCGAAGGCGTAGTCCGCACCGAAGACGCTGTAGACGAAGCGCAGCAGCATGTAGGCGCCGATCTTCGTCGCCGTGGCGCCGAAGAAGGCGGACACCAGCGACGGCGCATAGGTATAGGCATTGGGCATCCAGGAGTGGACCGGGAAGATGGCTGCCTTGATGGCCGTGCCGATGAGAATGAAGGCCAGCGCCGCCTGGATCGGCGCCGTGTGGCTGACGCCCGGAAGGCGGGCGGCCATATCCGCCATGTTGAGGGTGCCGGTCATCATGTAGGCAAGCCCGATGCCGACGAGAATGAAGGTGGCGCCAATGGTTCCCTGGACGAGATAGTGGAACGCCGCCCGCGTCGCCCGCCGGTCGACGCCCATGGCCACCAGCGCGTAGCTCGCCAGGGATGAAATCTCGAGGAAGACGTATAGATTGAAAATATCGCCGGTAATGGCGATGCCGAGCATTCCGGCAAGGGCGAGCAGTGCCACCGTGTGGAACAGATGGCGAGCCCTGTGCACCACCTCGACATCGATGCCAATCCGGGTTGCCGGCATGATGATGGCGGCCATGCCGGACACCAGGACCATGATCAGTGCGTTGAGGGGATCGATCACATAGGCGATACCGAGGATCTCGGGCCAACCGCCCATGGTGTAGTGGATGGGACCGGCATCGAGAACCTGTTCCAGAAGCGCGATGGAGATGGCGAAGGTGATCCATGCCACCGCGACAGCGAACATCCAGGCCAGGCGGGGCCTGACCATGAGCGCACAGAACGGCGCACCGATGAGCGGCACGGCAACCTGGAGTGCGGGAAGCTGCTGGAGCAGACCCATGTGGTCAGCCCATGTCCGCCTCGGCCATCTCGTCTTCTTCGATGGAACCGTAGGATTCACGGATACGCACGATCAGGGCGAGCGCCAGTGACGTGGTGGCTACCGCAACCACGATGGCTGTCAGGATGAGGACATGGGGCAGCGGGTTGGAGTAGAGCACCGCGTCCTCATGGACGATTGGCGCCGTGCCGTCCCGGACATTGGCGATGGAGATGTAGAACAGGAAGACACCTCCCTGGAAGATGTTGAGACCGGCCACTTTCTTGATGAGGTTGCCGCGGGTCATGACGATGTAAAGTCCGATCATCAACAGTGCGACCGAACCCCACTGCAGGGCATGTCCCATGACGAATTCGACCGCGTTCATCGCCGTGCCCTGCGTTCGGCAAAGACGAGAAAGACGGCGGTCAACACACCGGCGACGGTGATTCCGACGCCAAGCTCGATGATGATGATTCCGACATGCTGGCCATGCGCTGGATCGGCACTGTCGAGAACACTGTAGTTGAGGTACTCGCCACCCAGCGCCATTGTCGCAAATCCGGTGCCCGCATAGAGGATCAGGCCGCAACACACCATGCCCATGACGGCCGACATGGGCACTGCCTCCACGGCCCTCCTGATTCCGAAGACGATGGTGTAGACGATGATGCCCGTGGCAAAGACGACGCCAGCCTGGAAACCGCCCCCAGGGCCGTAGTCACCGTGCATCTGCACGTAGAGTGCAAACAGGAGGATGAACGGCACCATGATCTTGACGACCACGCGAACAAGAATGAACTCGTTCATGCCCTGTCCTCGCGCCAGTGCCGCAGCAGAGCGATGACGCCGACCCCGGCGGTGAAGATCACCGCGACCTCCCCCAGGGTATCGAAGCCCCGGTAACTGGCGAGGATTGCCGTCACCATGTTGGGAACCCCGGTGCTCGCCGGACTTTCGGCGATGTAGCGGGCAGCGACATGAAGGGTGGCCGGGGCTGTCGGGTCCCCGAGGAGCGGCATGTCGAGAGTGGCATAGAGAAGACCCGCACCGGAGACGAGGCTCACCAGGAGCGCCAGGATCCGTTCAGCGGGCCGTCGCCGCCACGGCGCTTCCTCGCGCGTCGTCAGCGAGATCGCTGCCAGCATCAGGGCAAGGGAGATGCCTGCGCCCACTACAGCTTCCGTGAACGCCACGTCGACGGCATCGAGCAGAGTGTAGACTGCTGCCAGAATGAAACTCATGGCGCCTGCCAGAATGGCGACCGCGAGCAGACTGGTCAGCCTGACCACGGCGAGCGCCAGGACGATCAGCAGCAGGACAAGCCCGAAGATGGAGAATTCGTCCGTCACGAACCCGCGCTCTGGCTGTCGTCTGTGTCCTCAGGGTCGGGAGAGAGACCCCCGAGGAGCGCCGCATGTCCCACGGCATGGCTGGCGGCCGGTGTCGTCAGGAACAGCACGAAACCGATCAGCAGCAGTTTCAGCGTGTTCAGCCCCGGTTCGGTCTGCAGGACGAGCCCCAGCAGGATCAGGCCCACGCCCCCGGTATCGGCCAGACTGCCGGCATGGAGTCTCGTGAAGAGGTCCGGCAGACGCACCATGCCGAGCGCGCTCGTCACCATCAACAGACCGCCGGCGACCAGGGCGACCCAGCTCACAACGTCAAGCAGGACGCTCAAGGTTCATCTCCAAGGTGGCCGAACCTGAAGTACTTCAACGCCGCGAGGGTGCCGACGAAGTTAAGCAGGGCATAGGCAATGGAGAGGTCGAGAAAATCCGGCCGGTCTGTCAGGTAGCCCGTCACCGCGATCAGCAAGACCGTCATCGTGCCGTGAACATTGACTGCGAGAATGCGGTCGTAGGGCGTGGGCCCCCGCACGACACGCACCAGGGTCATGGCCATGGCCGCCACCAGCAGGGCCGTCACCGCCATGAACATCAGCGCCGGCCCTCGACGGCACACACCCGGCGGTCCATATCGCCCTGGCGCAGGTCCTCGAGTCCCTTCCTGGAAAGGGCGTGCACGTGAATACGATCCTCGAGAACCGACAGGGAAACCGTGCCGGGTGTCAGGGTGATCGAATTGGCGAACACGACGAGACCTATCGGTGTCTTCTGGCTGGCCGGCACCCAGGCCGAACCGGCGTCGATTCTCATCACCGGGGCAAGGATGGTACGTGCCACGGCAAGGTTGGCGAGGGCAATCTGACAAACGAGCCAGGGCAGGTAGAGGATCAGTCCACCAAGAAGCTGGATCGGAAACCCTTCCTCGTCGATCATTCCCATGCGATGGGCGATGATCACGACAAGCAGCACGCTCACAACACCCGATGCGAGAAGAAACGGGTCGGTGGAACCACTGAGGATGAACCATACACCCAAGAGCACGACCGCGAGGCTGATCATGCGACCCACAGCACCTTCTCCATTCACGTGGCTCGCCCGAGTATGCCCAAGAGCGAACCGGGGACAAGGCTTGTGTCCCCGGCTGTTCCACGTCCTGCTGGTGGTGATCGCCCTTCCGGCGGCCGCAGAGAACGACATCACGTTTTCCAGGGACATCCTGGAGGTCGTCACCGAGGACAACCGCTCGTGGACATTCCGCGTGGACCTCGCCGTCTCACCGGCGCAGCGTTCCCGCGGCCTCATGTTCCGCAAGACCATGGCCGATGACGAGGGCATGCTCTTTCTTTTCGGCAGGGAAGCGCCGCGCAGTTTCTGGATGAAGAACACCTATCTTCCCCTCGACATCATCTTTCTTGATCGCCACGGGGTCATCGTGTCCATCGCCGCCGATGCCCGGCCGCTCGATGAGACGTCCATCCCCTCCGGAGTGCCGGCGGCCGGGGTCCTCGAAGTGCTCGCCGGCACCTCCCGGCGGCTGGGCCTCGAACCCGGCGACCGCGTGATTCACCGCGCTTTCGACCCTTGAGCGGGAGAGACGATGGCGCCACCTGCTGACATCGCAACACCGGAGACGCACTCATGATGCTCACGCCTGCGGAAATCGACCGGTTGACCCTCTTCACGGCAGCGGAGCTCGCACGCAAGCGAAGGGCCCGTGGTCTCAGGCTCAATCAGCCAGAGGCGGTGGCGCTGATCTCCGACGAGATCATGGAGGCAGCACGTGACGGGCACACTCTGGCCGAGGTGCGCAGTGTCGCCGCGACACTCCTGACGACTGATGACGTGCTCCCCGGCGTGGCAGAGATGATCGATCTCGTCAACGTTGATGCCCAGTTCGACGACGGTCTGAAGACGGTGACCGTCTGGCAGCCGGTACGCCCGGGAAGTGAGCCCTCGGATCCTGCCTGCAGTCCCGGCGAATTGCTTGTTGGCGATGGTGACATCACCCTCAACGATGGCAGCGCGAAGACCGAACTCACCGTTCTCAACCATGGCGACCGACCGGTCCACGTGGCCAGCCACTATCACTTCTTCGAGGCCAACCGCGACCTCGAGTTCGATCGCGGCGCGGCCTTCGGCAAGCGTCTCGATCTCCCGGCCGGAGCGAGCGCACGGTTCGATCCGGGTGAACATCGACGGGTGACATTGACTGCCATCGCGGGAAGCGGAGACATCCAGGGGTTCAATCGACTCACCGAAGGCAACATCAACGATCCGGACGTGAGGGAACGGGCCCTTGCCCGGGCTCGCGAACGCGGATTCCGGGGGGCCTGATCATGGTGACGATGACCAGGGAACGCTACGCAGCCCTCTTCGGACCGACCACGGGAGACCGTATCCGTCTTGGCGACACCAGCCTTGTTGCTCGCATCGAACACGACCATGCCACCCATGGCGAGGAGGCGCTCACGGGCCTCGGCAAGACCCTGCGTGGTGACGCCGGTATCCACGGCGGCCTCAGACTCGACGAAGGAGCTCTCGAGGCCGTCTTCTGCAATGTCGTGGTCATGTGCCCTGTCGGAGGCATCTACAAGGCGGATATCGGGGTGCGTGACGGGCGCATCAATGCCATCGGCAAGGCCGGCAATCCCGCCTTCATGGCCGGCGTCTCACCCGGCATGGTGATCGGTCCGGGAACCAAGCACATCAACGGTCAGGGACTGATCGCCACGCCGGGAGGGATCGACGTCCACGCCCACTACCTGCAGCCGGCCGAGGTGTGGCACGCGCTTTCTGCCGGTCTCACGACGATGATCGGCGGTGGATTTGCGGGGTGCTGGGCCATCGACAGTGGCGGCGACTGGGCGAACGCCATCATGCTGCAGGCGACCCGGCGTTATCCGATGAACTTCGGTCTCTTCAGCCGTGGCGGCGCCAGCCGGCCGGGCGCCATCGAGGAACAGCTGGCGTCAGGGGTCATTGGCGTGAAGATCCACGAGGATCTCGGGGCCATGCCGGCTCTCATCGACACCTGCCTCGACGTTGCCGACCGCCTGGATTTCCAGGTTCAGCTGCACACCGACTCGATGAACGAATCGGGGTTCTACGAGACCACGATGGAGGCCATCGCCGGACGCACCATTCACATGTACCACACCGAGGGCGCCGGTGGCGGGCACGCGCCCGACATCATCCGCTGCAACGGGGAACGCTATTGCCTGCCGTCCTCCACCTCGCCCACCAATCCCTTCACCCTCAATGCCCTGGGCGAGCACATGGACATGATGATGCTGTGCCACACCCTGAGAGGGGACGTGCCGGAGGATGTCGCCTTCGCCGAGAGCCGGCTGCGCCCCCAGTCCATGGCCGCCGAGGACGTGCTGCATGACCTCGGCGCCATCTCCATGGCCGGCTCCGACGCCGAGGGGATGGGACGCGTGATGGATGTCATCGCCGGCATGTGGCGCCTCGCCTCGGCAATGAAGGATCACCGGGGACCGCTCGGCGATGAGCCCTTCGACAACGCGGACAATGCCCGGATCCTGCGTTATCTCGCCAAGGTGACCATCAATCCTGCCATCACCTTCGGCATCGCCAGGGACGTCGGCAGCATCGAGGTCGGCAAGATCGCCGATATCGTCCTGTGGCGTCCGGAATTCTTCGGAGTCAAGGCACAGCAGGTCTTCAAGGCCGGCGCCGAGGTGTGGAGTCCGTTCGGCACGGCTGCGGCATCGGTGTCCATGAGTGAACCCCTCGTCTATCGCGAGGCGTGGCCCGCATGCGGCGGCGCTCCCGACCGGGTATCCTTCCTCTTCGTCCATCCCCTCGCCATCGACGACGGCCTCGACGCCAGACTCGGCCTCGATCGAAGACTGCTGCCGGCAACGGGAACGCGGCATCTTTCCAAGAAGGACATGGTTCGCAACGATGCCCTGCCGCACATCAGGGTCGATCCGGATACCTTCGAAGTCCATGCCGACGGTGATCTCCTCGACGTGCCTCCCATCCGTCACGTCGCCCTCTCCAGGCGCTATTTCCTCTTGTGACGGACGCGGCGCCGACTCATGCCGGGTGCCGGCGGCATTGGTATGGGAAACCGGCGTTTTCGGGCTGGATTCATGCGCTCCGATAGGGCATAGGCGGCACCTTCATCTGCGCGGGGATTGTCGCCGTGATTGCAGCGATCTTCGGTGTCTGGGCGGTCATCGTCAGCATCTCCCTGCTGATGGCCGGAAACGCCCTCCAGGGCTCTCTTCTTGGCCTGCGGGCGCCGTCGGCCGGCTTTCCGGACCTGGTAACCGGCATCATCATGTCGAGCTACTACTTCGGGTTCGTCTTCGGCGCCCTCGCGGTGCCGCGTCTTGTCGAGCGCGTGGGTCACATCCGCGTGTTCACCGCCCTGGCGTCGCTGGCCTCAATTTCGGCCCTGGGTCACGCGGTTCTTGTCGATGCCGCCGTGTGGGCCGTGCTGCGAATTCTCACCGGCTTCTGCACCATCGGCCTCTTCATCATCGCCGAGAGCTGGCTCAACGACCGGTCGACAAACGAGACACGTGGCCAACTGCTTGCTGTCTACATGATTGCCATGTCCGGCTCGATGGCGATTGGCCCCCTGCTCCTCAACGTTGCGGATCCCACCGGTCCTGTCCTCTTCATGACCGCCTCCATTCTCGTCTCCCTGGCCGTGTTGCCGGTGTCGCTCACGACATACCCCGCGCCACACTTCGAGAATCCGGCCAGACTCGGTGTCGTCGAACTGGTGAGATCATCGCCACTCGGGGTCGCCGGCTGCTTCACCAACGGCGCTACCCAGGGAGCACTCGTCTGGCTGGCGTCGCTCTACGGCGCAGGCCTGGGCATGGATGTCACCCATGTCTCCCTCTTCATGGCGGCCACCATCGTCGGCGGTATGATCCTGATCTGGCCGATCGGCCGGCTGAGCGACCGTTTCGATCGCCGGAAGATCCTGACGATCGTGGCTTTCACATGCGGCGGCGCCGCCACCCTTGCGGCTCTCTTTGCCGGTCCCGAGCCTTTGGTCCAGATCATTGCCGTGGCGGTCGTCGGGTGTTTCCTGTCCCCGCTCTATTCGCTCTCGATCGCACACACGAACGATCACCTCAGGCCGGATCAGATGGTGGCGGCCTCCAGCGGGCTGCTGCTCGCCGCCGGGATCGGCGGCATCATCGGGCCGACTGTCGCCGGCGCGATGATGCAGCTTGCCGGGCCGGCGGGCTACTTCTGGTTTCCGGCGACTGCCATGTCGCTGCTCGGCGGCTTCGCTCTCTACCGCATGACGCGGCGTGCACCGGTGCCGATGGACGAACAGCGCGACTTCGTGACGGTCCTGAGAACCTCCCAGGTGCTGACCGATTCGGCCCTGCGCGATCACATGGACCGCGACCTGGGACGCATGTCCAAATGGTAGGCCGATTCCCTGATCACGGGCATTGCCTCAGCTCGCGTCTTGCCGTCATTCTTGGCTGGCGCCCCTCCGCAAGGAATCACCCGTTCCCGATGCCATCCGAACCGTTCTCACGCGAGTCTGCCTGACATGTCCCGCACGGCCCGTCACGCCAACCTGCGGCGCGCCCTATATCCGGCCAGCATCTGCTTCATCGGCGGTTCCTTCCTCGAGCCGACCATTGCCGCGACCCGGAACCTGGGGTTTGCCGGGGATGTCCGCGTCGTCAATCCGCGGCGGCAGACGATCGCCAGCGAACCGTGCCTGGGGTCCATCGACGAACTCGACGCACCACCCGATGTCGTCTTCCTGGCGGTCAACCGGGAGATGACCAATGAGCTGATTGCGCAGCTCGACGACATGGGGGCAGGAGGCGCTGTCTGCTATGCGGCGGGCTATGCGGAAGTCGGAGGGGATGGCATCGCCCTGGAGCAGGAACTTCGGCAACGGGCAGGCAATCTCGCCGTCATCGGACCCAACTGCTATGGCTTCAACAACTACGTCAACGGCGCCCTTGCGATGGCGACGCCCACCTTGGGGGAGAGAACCGCGAAGGGGTGCGCCTTCATCGGACAGAGCGGCAACATCTGCATCAACGTCGCCAACGGCCGGCGCGGCACCCCGCTCTCCCACGTCATTTCCTGCGGCAACCAGGCCGTCCTCGACTTCGCCGACTACATCGAGGTTCTCGTCGACGATCCCGCCGTCACCTCGTTCGCTCTCTTCATGGAAACGCTGCCCGACGCTGCAGCCTTCAGCCGGGCCGCGCTGCGCGCCCTCAAGGCCGGCAAGCCCATCATCGTGCTCAAGTCCGGCATCTCCAGGAAGGGCGCTTCCATGGCCATGAGCCACACCGCGTCCCTTGTCGGTGATGACAGGTTCTATCAGGCGCTCTTCGAGCGGCTCAACATCATCCGCGTGGAGACCCCGGAAGACCTGCTGGAAACCGCGAAAGTGGTGTCGGTGACGGGTGTTCCCCAAGGGCTCCGGCTTGCGGTTATGACGTGTTCAGGGGGCGATTCGGGGTGTGTCGCCGATATCGTGGAACCTCTTGGCATCGAGTTGCCAGAACTCGATCAGCGCCAGCACGACGACATCGCACGCCACATGCAGGCCTTCACGTCGATCGCCAATCCACTCGACTACAACACCTCCAACTGGGGTCGCCAGGACGTCCTGGAGGCCATCTTTCCCGTGCTGCTCCGCCAGGGGGTCGACGCCGGACTTCTGGTGGTCGACGCGATCGCCGACACGGAACAGTTGGCTGACACGCGCTCGCAGGACGACGGGGCGGCGGCGGCCATGCGCGCGTTCCACACATCACTGCTCCGTCACGGCGTTCCCGGCGTCATCACATCGTCACTTCCCGACAATACTTCCATCAGGCATCGCAAGCAGTTTCACGACGCCGGCATTGCCATGACTCAGGGTATCAGGGCGGGCACGCTCTCCCTGGCGCGGACCTGTCTCTATGGCACCCGGCGTCGCTCATTCCTGACCCGCACCACGCACAACGATCGTACTCTTGCCGGGCCGGTTCCCCTTGCCGGAACGGAACGAGCCATTGACGAACGGGAAGGCAAGCGGCTTCTCGCCGCCGCCGGACTGACGATCCCTGCCGGTGAGCGCGCCTGCCCGGCAACCGCCGCATCGGTCGCCGAACGCATCGGTCTTCCGGTGGTCGTGAAAACACTGTCGGCCAACATCTCCCACAAGACCGAGGCTGGTGGCGTCGCCCTCAACCTTGCCGATCACAGCGAGGTCGCCCGGGCCGCCACGGCCATCGCCCGGAGCACCGGCGTCGAAGACCTTCTGGTTGAAGCCATGGTGACCGGCCACGTGGCCGAAATGATCATCGGCGTAACACGGGACGATACTTTCGGGCAGGTGATGGTCGTTGGCGCCGGCGGCACCTTCGTCGAACTCTTTGATGATTCCGTCGTCCTGCTTCTCCCTCTCGAACGCGAGGACGTTGAGCGAGCCATCGGATCCCTGAAGGTCTCACGCCTGCTCGACGGCTACAGGGGAGCGCCATCCGGTGATGTGGAGGCCCTCATTGATGTCGTCATGACCGTGGCCGCCTTTGCTGCAGCGCACCACGCGAGCCTCGTGGAACTTGACGTCAACCCGCTTCTCGTCATGCCCAGGGGCAGTGGCGTGGTGGTTGCCGACTGCATGATGAGAATGACCGGAACGGAGAATTGAACCATGAGCGACGTGGTCCACTGCGAACGCCGGGGCAAGGTCCTCGAAATCACCATCGACAACCCGCCGGCCAATGCCATCGGCCGCAAGGTGACGGCAGGCCTCTCCCGGGCCTTCTCGACGTTGCGCGATGATCCCGATCTCCTGGTGGGTATCGTCACCGGTGCGGGGGACAAGTTCTTTTCTCCGGGATGGGATCTCAAGGAGGCAGCCCGCGACTTCGATACCGGCGAAACCGGCGAGAATGATGAGGTCGACGGTGGCTTTGCCGGCATCACGGAGATGTGGAACCTCTACAAGCCGGTCATCGCCGCCATCAATGGATATGCCGTCGGCGGCGGCTGGGAAATCGCCCTGGCCAGCGACATCCAGTACGCGGTTCCCCATGCCACCTTCTTCATCCCCGACGTGCACATGGGTTTCATCGCCGATGCCGGCGCGATCCAGATCCTGCCCCGCCGCCTGCCCCACTCGGTCGCCATGGACATCCTGCTGAGCGGGCGCCGCATGGCCGCCGAAGAGGCGCTGAAATGGGGTCTTCTGAACGAGATCGTGGAACCCGAAGGACTGATGGCCCGTGCCCGCGAAACCGCGGATCATCTCGCCGAGGGCGGACCGCTGGCGCTGCAGGCCACCAAGGAGGCGATACGCCACACCATGCACATGTCGATCCCCGACTGCTTCCACACGCTGCGCGGTGGCGGCCTGCCAATTTACTCGCGCATGCTCGCCAGCGACGATGCGAAGGAAGGCCCGCGCGCCTTTGCGGAAAAGCGCAAGCCCCGGTTCACCGGAAGATAGGCCGGAGACCCTGATCAGCCGCCTCGCACGAACGTCTCGCGACCGCCGCTGACATTGAGAATGGCGCCCGTGACGTATGCTGCCTCGTCAGAACACATCACAGGACCGCCGTGGAGATGTCACCGACCTCGCCGATGCGGCCGATCGGAACGGCACGCTTGCCGAGTTCGGTCACCTCGTCCTGCCCCATGCCGTCATCCCAGATTTCGGTCTTGATGAGGCCAGGACGCACACAGCATACGCGAATGCCCTCCCCCGCCACTTCCTTGGCAAGGCCCAGGGTGAAGGAATCGAGTCCACCTTTGGTCGCCGCATAGACGACGTCACCCGGCAGTCCACCATAGACTCCGGAAATTGATGACACGTTGACAATGACGCCACCGCTGCCGCCTCTCTTCGTCGACATGCGGCGGATCGCCTGGCGGCTGGTCAGCGCCGGCCCGAGAAGGTTGGTGTCGATGATCCGCCGGACCGTGTCGATCTCGTGATCAGCCACCGGCGTCTCGACGGAAATTCCGGCGTTGTTGACCAGCACCGCCGGCGCACCGAGCAGGCGGTCGGTCTCCTCGAAGAGGGACTCGATGTCTTCAGGCCGGGACACATCGGCACCGATGGCCGCCGCGCGTCCGCCTTCGGCGCGGATCGACTCTGCCACCTCTTCGGCGCGGGCCCGGGAGGCGGAGAAGTTCACCGCCACGTCATAG
Source organism: Alphaproteobacteria bacterium (assembly GCA_022823765.1). Taxonomy (GTDB): domain Bacteria; phylum Pseudomonadota; class Alphaproteobacteria; order SP197; family SP197; genus SP197. Next base: position 12,442 of record JAJEHK010000227.1, read on the forward strand.
CCCCGCCTGCCGGCCAGGCGGGCGATCTCCGCACCGATTCCGCGACTGCCGCCGGTGACGATCATGACCGGTCGCGACATGGACGACCTCCCCTCAAACCGGCTCGCGGCGCAGCGACTGCGCCATGCAGTGAACTCCACCACCGCCGCGGGTGAAACAGTCCACGTCGGGATCATAGACGGTAAAGCCGAGGGCCTTCAGACGGGCCACGAGATCCCTGGCATGGGCTGGCGCGATGACCCGGTCATTGCCCAGTGAGACCACGTTGCAGGCAAGCGCCATGGTGTCGGGGTAGTTCACCGGCACGATCTCAATCCCCTTCGCCTTCAGCCAGTCCACGGTGGCCGGTTCGGTCGTGTCGAGACAGACCGCGCAGAGTTTCTCGGCCAGCATGCAGACCATGAGATCGATGTGGACGTAGTGTTCGGCGATCGGTGTCACGCGGACTTCCCAGCCCTCCTTCTCGAACCACTGTCTCACCTGGTGTGCCGACTGTTCCTGGGTGCGTTCGCCGCACCAGCCGATGAGGACACAACCCGGCTCGATGATGTCGAAATCGCCTCCCTCGAAGGACCCCGCCGTGACCATGTCGAAGATCGGAATGCCGTTGTCGACGTAGAAGCGGATGACCGGTCCGTACTCGCCACGCCGCCACCACTGGGCCATCTGGGTCACCACGGCGCCATAGGGCGTCATGAAGGAGGAATCCCTCGCGAACACCTGGTAGGGAAGATCACCGTCGGACTCCAGCCAGTGCACCCTCACGCCCGCTTCTTCGTAGGCATCGACCATCTCGCGGTGCTGTCTCATGGCCAGTTGCGAATCGAACTGATCTCCGCGCTTGAGAGTGGCCCTGGAAATGGAGCTCGTCGGGAGCCAGTGGAAGTTGTCGGCCGGTCCGAGCAGAACGTCGGTGAGGATTCCGTATTCGGAATTGCATCCCCAGTCGGTGAGCTGTGGGGTGTTGCCTTCCGGCTGGCGGCAGCGAAGAGGATTGGAGGCCATGGCGGTTTCCCGTTCCCGAGCGATGTGCGGGAGGCTACCATCGCCGTTTCGTGCGCTTCAAGGAGATCGACCATGGCAGGCGGCAACCTTTCCCGGGGCCAGGCACTCATGCAGCTGGTACGGGCCTACGGGATCGAGACGGTCTTCGGCATGCCGGGGGTCCATACGCTCGAGTACTATCGAGGTATCGTCGATTCCGGCATGCATCATGTGCTGTTCCGACACGAACAGGGCGGCGGTTTCATGGCTGACGGCCATGCCAGGATTTCCGGCAAGCCGGCGCTTTGTTGCGTCATCACCGGTCCCGGGGTGACCAACATCGCCACCGCCGTGGGCAACGCCTACGCCGACAGCCAGCCCATGCTCGTGATTGCCAGCACCAACGGATCTGCCGACCTTGGAGCCGGCCGCGGCCGCCTCCACGAGATTTCAGATCAATTGGCAACCATCCGGCCACTCACTGCCAATGCACAGACCATTCTCGACGGCCGCCAGATCCCGGGCGCCGTGCATCGCGCCTTCTCCACCTTCGCTTCCGGCCGACCCCGGCCCTGCTACATCGAGCTTCCCATCGACAAGATCGCCGAAACGGCGGAATTCGCCGTCAGGACTTCGCCCATCACCGGTCCCCTCGCCCCCAACCCTGCCGCGGTCGAGAAGGCCGCCGCCATCGCCGCGGGCGCCCGGCAACCGGTCATCATCGCCGGCGGCGGAACGATCGACCACGGCGAACCCCTGCGGGCTCTCGCCGAACGGCTTGGCGCCGCCGTGTTCCTCACCAT
>JAJEHK010000343.1 GCA_022823765.1 Alphaproteobacteria bacterium
CCCTGTTTTCGAGTTCCCGTTGCACCACCACAGGCTCCCCTCGACAGAATCCGGATCAGTATCCGCGGACCGGATCGGTGACATTGACAAGCGCTTCACCACGCATGAAACGCTCCAGATTGTCCAGAAAGACCTTGATGGCCCCTGCAATATAATCGTCCCAGGTCAGCACGATGCCGCAATGAGGCGTGATATGGACGTTTTCCATTCCCCAGAGTGGATGGCCTGGAGGCAAGGGTTCGGATTCGAAGACGTCCAGGGAGGCGGCCCGGACATGACCCGACTCAAGCGCGCTGATGAGCGCGGTTTCATCGATGACACCACCCCGCGACATGTTGTGAAGCAAGACCCCGGGTTTCATGGAGGCAATGGCATCGCTGCCGATCAGGCCTCGCGTCTCTTCGGTCAGAGGTGTCACGATGATCACGTAATCCGATCGTGAGAGAACCTCGTGCATGTCATCGGGACCGACGACCTTCTCCACCCCGGGACATGCATCAGGACGGCTGCGCACACCGAAGACCGTCATGCCGAACGCCCTGGCGACTCGCGCGCAGGCCCCGCCGATTCTCCCCAGTCCCACCACGGTCAGCGTGCCGCCCGTGGAGTGCAGAGGGTCGTGCGTCCGCCACACGCGCTCCTGCTGCTGATCGTGATAGCGGAAGAAGTGACACGTCATCGCGATCAGTCTGGCGATGGCGAATTGCGCCATGCCTTCATCCTGGACTCCGGCGGCATTGCAGACATTGATCTTGTCCGGATCCCAGGGCACGAGGTGGTTAATGCCGGCGCCCGATGCGTGAACGAACTGCAGCGACGGCTGACCGAAGAGGGCTTCGCGTGGAAATCTCTTCGGATCGAAGCGTTCCGTATAGGCGACATGCGCATCGATGCTGGCCGCATCGGCCAAACCGTCGTAGTTGTCGGTTGCCGCGACCTCAAGCCCGGGAAACCGCCGGTCAAGCTCGGCGATCACAATCTGGGGATCTTCAGCAAGAACGAGAATGCGATATTGTTCTGACAGGATCCTTCTCCAATCTCATCCGTTTTCTGAAGTGTGGATCCAGGTGCCCATGGTGGCATATTCAACGGGATCCTTCATTCTTTGACAGTGCCGACGACGACGGTGAGACGGACTGCGTTGCCGGGGACGGGCAGAAGTCCCTATCGACCCGGGTCAATGCGTTGACATCGAAGAGCATTCGTTCCCCATCGTGAAGTGTGGCCGGCGCCGGGGAACGAGCCTCGTCATGTCCCCGAACTTGAGAAGTCCGGTGGTGGCTCGAAGCCACCGAATTCACGTTCGATCATGCCGGCCACTTCGATGGTCGTGAGATCTCCCAGCCATGGTCCTGTGACCTGGATGCCGCCCGGCAGGCCGCCGCGGCTGATGCCGGCCGGGGCAACGGTTCCCGGCAGCAGGGCCATGAGACCAAATCCGGCCCAGAACATCTGGTCGGTTGTGGGGACCTCGTGGCCGTTCACAGTGATCGTGCGGTCATGCCGTTCGCCGGCGTGATCATGGAGGAAGGCCGTGGAAGCGGCGACAGGCGAGAGCAGAACGTCCCAGTTCTCGAAGAAACGGTGCCAGGCCCAGCGGATGTGTTCACGCCGTTCATTGAGCGCCAGCCACTCGCGATGGGTCATGGTGTTGCCGCGGGCCATCAGGGCAAAGTAGCTGGCGTCACCAGGGTCGAGCCGGGCCCGTGCCGTCTGGAATTCCTCCAGCTTCGCCTGAGGCATCCGGGCGCTGGTGGCGGCGCGCAGCAGTTGAATGTAGATCTCGTGGGCTTCGTGCATGTCGGTATCGGGCCGCGCCGTATCACTGACCGTGGCTCCCTTGCGGGCGATGCCGTCGACCAGGTCCTGCAGCATGACAAGGTAGGCGTCGTCTACCTCCGACAATCCGCTTTCGAGCATCACGGCAATGCGCAATTCTCCGAGATTGCGGGTGCGGGGGGCGGGGAGTTCGAGTCGCCAGCCGGCAGCATCGAGGATATCCGGTCCGGCCATGACCTTCAGTGCCAGTTCGAGATCGCTCGCTGAACGCGCCAGCGGTCCGATGACGGCCATGTCGGCGCCGGTCAGGATTCCGGGAAGGGCCTGGCCCCGGGGAGGGCAAATTCCGAAACTCGGCTTGTGACCGAACACACCGCAGTAGTGGGCGGGATTGCGTATCGACGCTCCGATATCGCTACCGGTTTCGATACCTGTCAGTCCGGCAGCCAGGGCGGCGGCGGAACCTCCGGAGGAACCTCCCGGTGTCCGTCCGGTATCCCAGGGGTTCGAGGTGATTCCGTAGATGTCGTTGAAACTCTGCCAGTCCGCAAGATTGAGCGGGACGTTCGTCTTGCCGAAGAGCGTTGCGCCGGCACGTTTCAGACGTTCCACGGCGACGCAGTCATCCTTGGCGATGTTGTTCCTGAACGCCGGGTCCCCCCACGTGGTCGGGGCGCCGGCGACATCAAAGCTCTCCTTGATCGTCATGGGCACACCGTGCAGTGGCGGCAGGTCGCCTCCTTCGATGGTTCGTGAATCCGCAGCCCTCGCTGATTCCAGCGCTCCCTCGCGATCCTGCCAGATCACGGAGTTGATGGTCGTATCAAGGGCATCGATGCGACCCAGATAGAGTTCCAGGAGTTCCACTGCGCCGATTTCCCGGCGGCTGATCATGCCGGCAAGTTCAGTCGCCGGCCGGAATGCGATGGTCATTTCGTGAATCTCTCAGATGTCGTCCGCCAGGAGCCAGGAGGATCCCTCCTCGACAGCAATGATGGTCGGCCTTGATGCCCCGAGAGCCTGGATGACGGCATCTGCGAAGTCATCGAGACCGTCCGGTCGTACGCCATGGGCACGACAGGCGCGGGCAAGCATCAGAAAGTCCGGATTGCTTCCCTCCACCCCCACCCGGTGGATGCCTCGGCTGTCGAGATCATCCTGAATCTGCTTGAGACCGCCGTTCTCCCAAATGATCACGGGTAGCGCAAGGCCAAGGTCACTGGCAACCATGAGCTCGGGCATGGTGAACATGAACCCGCCATCACCGGCAATGGCAACGACCGGACGCTCGCCGGGCGCGCGCATGGCGCCGATGGCATTGGGGAGAGCACAGCCCAGAGCACAGTAGCCGGCAGGATAGAACCACTGGCGGGGCATGTAGACCGGAAAGGCGAACGCCCCGGTGTAGACCAGTTGGCATGCATCGCCGGCAAACACCGTTTCGCGCGGTGTAGCGGACCGCAGGCATTCCAGGAGTCTGACGTGTTGCCGTTCGGAAGCTGTAAGGTTGGCCATCACGTCGGATCGAACATTCCTGACCGCGATCTCGGTACGCCGGCGCAATGCGGTGCCATCGTGGTCCTCGAGCAGGGATGCCAGCCGATCGATCACAGGAGCCGCGTCGGAAATGATGGCAAGATCAGCAGGATAGAGATCATTCATCTTGCCTGGATCAATGTCGATCCTGATGAGGCGGCCTCCGATGTCAAGACGTTCGACAAAGCTGTCGGTCTCGGAGAGTTCCGTGCCAACAGCGAGGATGGTGTCAGCCTGGCGGAGAAAGCGGCGGACTTCCTCTCGGACCGTGCTGCCGGAGAGACTCAAGGGGTGGTCATCCGGAACGATGCCCTTGCCGGCGGTGCTGGAGATGACGGCGGCGCCGAGAGAGTCGGCGACACGGATGAGGCCGGATCCTGCTTCTGCCGCACCACCCCCGACCATGATGACGGGCTGAGAAGAGGCGCGCAGCATTGTTGCTGCCTCGTCCACCAGGCCTGCCGCCGGACCGGGCCTTGAGGGCAGGGGCACCGGCTGCCAGTCATCTCCGATTTCCTGAGCAAGGACGTCAATCGGGATCGACAAGTGGACCGGCCGGGGTCTCTCGCCGGCGAAGATGGAAAAAGCCTGGGCCATCAGTTCGGGAACATCCTGCGGCCGGTGCGCCGTGGCACTGAGCGCTGTCAGGGGTCTCGTGACGTCCTTTTGTTCGGTGATTTCATGAAGCACGCCCCAACCCTTTCCGATGGTCTCGCTGGACGTCTCCGCCGAGAGCAGGAGAAGAGGCAGTGAATCGGCCCAGGCCTGGCCGACGGCGGTGGCGGCATTCGTCACGCCAGGCCCGGAAATGACGAGCGCGACACCGGGCTTGCCGGTGGCTCTGGCATAACCCTCTGCCATGAACCCGGCCCCCTGTTCGTTGCGGGACTGGATGTGCCGGACCTCGCCTGTGTCGAGGCCTCGGCAGAAGTCGAGGGTATGGACGCCGGGGATGCCGAAGACCTCCCGGACACCGTAACGTCCCAGGAGGCGGATCGTCGCTTCACCACATGTCATCCGGTTCGTCATGTGCTGCTTCTCCTTCAGACATAGAGTTGTGCGAGAATGGCATCGGTCATGGCTGCGCTTGTGAGTCTGCCTCCAAGATCCGGTGTTCGGGCCCCCTGTTCGAGAACTGCCGTCACGGCGCTTTCGATGTTCCTGGCGATGTCCGCACGGCCAAAGGCGTAGTCAAACATCATGGCGGCCGAAAGTATGGCGCCGACGGGATTGGCTATTCCCTTGCCGGTAATGTCGGGTGCCGACCCGTGAACTGGCTCGAAGATACCGCTAATTCGCGTGGCGTCTTCGGGAAGGCCGGTCAGACAGGCGGAAGGCAGCATGCCGAGACTGGCGACAATGACGCCGGCCTGATCACTCAGCATGTCACCGAAGAGGTTGTCGGCCATGATGACGTCAAACCGTCGCGGATCCCGCGCGAGCTGGTAACTGGCGTTGTCGGCATAGAGGTGTTCCAGGGTAATTTCCGGATAATCCAGGGCGACTTCCGAGACGACCTCGCGCCACAGGACGTGCATTTCCATGACGTTGGACTTGTCGGCCGAAACAAGATGCCGGCGCCGTCTTCTGGCGAGACGGAAGCCGACATGGGCAAGGCGGGACACCTGGTGTTCGTCATAGACTCCGAGATCGTATCCCCTCCGGGGCGCCAGCGGTGACCGGTCGACTCCCCTCTCTGCCGCAAAGAAGTTTCCACCGGTCATTTCCCGCAGCACCAGCACATCGGCCCCGCCCGTCAGCCCCGGCCGGTAGGGAGTCAGGGGTTCGAGGCAGGCAACCGCGCGCGCCGGACGCAGGCCGGCATAGGCGTCGAGTTCCATGCGCAACTGCATGAGGCCATCCGACATGGCCGCCTCGCCGGCAGGGCGGACATTGTCCCACTGGGGACCGCCCGTGGCGCCGACGAGAACGGCGTCAGCCCTTTTGGCATGGTCGAGAGTCGTTTGCTTGAGGAAGGTCCCTGTTTTCTCGTAACAGGCGCCGTGCAGAAGGTCCTCGGTGATGTCGACGCGAATGTCGCTGTCGCAGGCCTTCTCGACGACCTTGAGTGCGCACCCGGTCACTTCCGGACCGATGCCATCGCCTCCCAGGGCAAGCAGATCGAAGGTTTCCGGCATGCCTGCCATTTTCCGCACTGTTCACTCACATTGGTAGCAGACCGCCTGCAATGCAGACAGCCTTCCGTCTTGCGTTCCTTTGGCAAATGTCTGGGAGTCACCTGCATTCACAGGCTCCATGCTGCGGATGTCACGCCTCTTCATGCCTCGGGGAATTTCGGAAACGCAGCCCGGCCCGGATCATGGACATCCCCGGGAAATGGTCCCTTCGACCACATCTTCCAGAGTATTGACGGTCTGGCCGGCGACTGCCACGACACCATCCTGAACCCTGATTCGCGTGGTGTCGGCAGTCCGCCGATGACGCCTTGAAAGGCCCTTTATTCATCCCATATCACTGGGTGCAACCGTCCCTTGCCTCATATGGAAGATCAGACGGGAGCAACGGGGTCCTGCCTTCGGGGGGACCGATCACACATACCGCTCAACTGGAGGATATGTACAATGACACGCTTCGATTTTTCTCCCCTGTTTCGTTCGACTGTCGGCTTCGACCGCATGATGAATCTGCTCGAAGCCAGCTCCCGTACGGGCGAAGACGGGTACCCGCCCTACAACATCGAGAAAAAGGGCGACAACGACTACCGCATCACCATGGCCGTCGCCGGTTTCGGTGAGGATGATCTCACGATCGAGGTCAAGGACGGGACCGTGACGGTGTCCGGTTCGGTCAATGCCGATGGTGACAAGGAGCTCACCTATCTTTACCGCGGAATCGCTGGCCGAAGCTTCAAGCGCGCCTTCCAGCTGGCAGACCATGTCCATGTGTCGGGAGCGGCCATGGAGAACGGGCTGCTTCACATCGACCTCGTACGAGAAGTGCCGGAGGCGCTGAAGCCGCGGACGATCAGGATTTCGACGGGTCAAGACCCGCGCCAGATCGAGAATCCGCGCAAGGCAGCCTGATACCATCACTCCATCTTGCGTCAGGACTCCAGGCGCCACGCCTGGAGTCCTGACTGCTTACCGCTCCGAAGGGTCTCCCAGGGCACGGCCCCTGACGAGGGATTCCTTTCCGAATCGCTGGCGTACGGCATCAAGCGCTTCGTCGACCCTGGTATTGGACTGCTTTCTGGCATGATCAAAGAGGTCGCCGAACTCGGCATCGCCGGAATCGACGAAATCGTGAACGCCAATGCCGATCAGACGGAAGGTGCGGCCATCGGTTTCGCGGGCCAGCAACCCTTCACCGACAAGAAAGATCTCTTCTGCCGACCGGGTCGGGTGCTGGAGATGGCGATTGCGGGTGATGATTCGGAAGTTGGCGGTCTTCAGCTTGAGTGTCACCCCCCTTGCGGCCAATCCGGCCTCTTTCATGCGTTCGGACACGCTCTCCGAGAGTCGCCAGAGCACCTTGCGCAGTTTCGAAAAGTCCGCGGTATCGTCATGAAGTGTGGTTTCGGAGGAGATGCTCCGGGTTTCACCTTCCGGCTCCACCGCACGATCATCCTCGCCCCGGCTGAATTGAAAGAAGCGGTGGCCAATCTTGCCGTAGCGTGAGACCAGTTCGGCTTCATCGATACGGGCGAGATCGCCGATCAGGGTGATGCCGTCGCGGGCCAGACGACGACGGGTTGCTTCGCCAACGCCCCAGAGCAGACTGACCGGTTTGTCGGCGAGAAAGCGCTGTGCCTCGTTGCGGCCAATGACCGCGAACCCGCAAGGTTTGTCGAGATCGGAAGCAATCTTGGAGAGAAACTTGTTGTAGCTCAGCCCGATGGAAACCGTGATCCCCAGATTCTCGACGATATGGTTGGCAAGGCGTGCCAGGGTCCGGGCCGGAGAGCCACCATGCAGGGCACTGGTTCCGGATAGATCCATGAACGCCTCGTCGATGGAGAGTGTCTCAACCAGCGGTGTCACGTTCTGCATCATGGTGCGAACCTCTTTGCCCGTGGCGACGTACTTTCCCATGTCAGGAGGGATAACATGGGCTTCGGGACACAGTTTGAGGGCGCGGAACATCGGCATGGCCGAGCGCACACCGAAGGATCGGGCAATGTAGCAGCAAGCAGCTACGACCCCGCGATGGCGGCCGCCAACGATCACCGGCACATTCGCAAGCTCCGGCCGGTCCCGTTTCTCGATGGTTGCATAGAAGGCGTCGCAATCGAGATGGGCGATGGCGAGGTCGTCAAGTTCCGGATGGCACACGATACGTCGCGACCCGCAGGCATCACAGGTCTCGAAACCGGATTGCGGCCGATGGCCGCAGGAGCGGCAAAGGGTCTTCACACTACAACCTTACGGCCCCGCAGCACCGTTGTCGCGCCTTGCCGATGTCCGTGCCGTCGCTAACATGACGCAGTGTTCGGCGAAGAGGGTCACTCCACCCGTGTCCTACCAGTATGTCTACGTCATGAAGGGCCTCACCAAGACCTGGCCCGGCGGCAGAACCGTTCTGCGCAACATCTGGCTGTCATTCCTGCCCGGCGCCAAGATCGGCGTGCTCGGGCCCAACGGCGCCGGAAAATCCACGCTGCTGAGAGTCATGGCTGGCGTCGAACGAGACTTCGACGGCGAAGCCTGGGCGGCTGCCCAGGCAACGGTCGGATATCTGCCCCAGGAACCGGAACTCGATCCTTCAAAGGACGTCATGGGCAATGTCATGGAAGCAATGGCGGAGACGAAAGCCCTGCTGGAGCGCTTCAACGAGGTCTCGGCACGCTTCGCCGAACCCCTTGATGACCATGAGATGGATGAATTGATCGAGGAACAGGGCAACATACAGCAACAGATCGATGCTGCGGGTGGCTGGGGCCTCGAACGCACTCTCGAGATCGCCATGAATGCACTGCGCCTGCCGCCGGGAGACGCCGATGTCGGACATCTTTCAGGGGGCGAGAAGCGGCGGGTAGCGCTGTGCCGCCTGCTCTTGCAAAAGCCCGATCTTCTTCTCCTTGACGAACCGACCAACCATCTCGATGCCGAATGCGTGGCATGGCTGGAACGCCATCTCGCAGCATACGAGGGAACCGTCGTGGCGGTGACGCACGATCGCTATTTCCTTGAAAACGTGGCCGGGTGGATTCTTGAACTCGATCGCGGTGAGGGCATTCCCTTCGAGGGGAACTACTCGGGTTGGCTGGAGAGCAAGCAGGAACGGCTGCGAAGGCAGGGAAGGGAAGAGGAGGCGCGCCGAAAGGCGCTCGAACGTGAGCTGGAGTGGGTTCGCTCGTCACCGGGAGCGAGGCGCACGAAGGGGAGGGCGCGTCTCGGTGCCTATGAGGAGCTTCTTGCCGAGAGCCGGAACAGGGCAGAAGGACCGGCAAGGGGTCGAATCGCCATCCCACCGGGACCACGCCTCGGTGACCTGGTGATTCGTGTCGAGACACTATCGAAGGCCTTCGGGGACCGGCTGCTCATGGACGGTCTCGATTTCACACTGCCCCAGGCCGGGATCGTCGGCATTATCGGCGCCAACGGCGCCGGCAAGTCGACACTCGTGAAAATGCTGACCGATCGCGAGGAGCCAGACGGCGGAACCATCGCTGTTGGCGACACAGTGGTCACCGGCTATGTCGACCAGAGTCGTGACGACCTCGATCCTGCAGCGACAGTCTGGGAGCAGATCACGGGCGGCGCCGAGACGCTTCCGATGGGCGCCCGGGAAGTGTCGAGTCGCGCCTATGTCGGAGCGTTCGGATTTCGCGGTCCCGATCAGCAGAAGAAGGTCGGCGAGCTGTCGGGAGGAGAGCGCAATCGTGTGCATCTCGCCACCATGCTGAAATCCGGAGCCAATGTGCTCTTTCTCGACGAACCGTCCAACGATCTCGATGTCGATACGCTGCGGGCCCTCGAGGAGGCATTGATGGGCTTTGCCGGATGCATCGTGATCATCAGTCACGACCGCTGGTTCCTTGACCGTCTCGCCACCCATATTCTCGCCTTCGAGGGTGACAGCCACGTCGAGTGGTTCGAAG
>JAJEHK010000021.1 GCA_022823765.1 Alphaproteobacteria bacterium
CTTGAGGAGTGCCAGATAATCGCCCGGAGACGCGGCGAGCGTGTCAGCCGGGTGCGCGGCCTGGATATCCGTGGTCAGGGCCAGCCCCCTTCGTCAGTGGCCCGCCCTGGCCGGGGCACCCATGTAGGGAGGATCCTCGAACGTATGGAAGGGTGGCGGCGAGGACACCGTCCACTCCAGTGTCGTGGCCCCTTCGCCCCAGGGGTTGGCGGGACAGCGCACGCGGTTGGCCACGAAGACGCAGTAGAGCACGTAGAGGAACACCAGCATGCCGGCAGCCGTGATGTAGGACCCGATGGAGGACACCAGATTCCATCCGGCATAGGCATCCGGAAAGTCCGGAATTCTCCGTGGCATGCCTGCCATTCCGAGGAAGTGCTGCGGGAAGAAGGTGATGTTGACGCCGATCAGGGTGATCCAGAAGTGCAGCTGGCCGGCCCATTCGGGATACTGGTAGCCGGTCATTTTGCCGATCCAGTAGTAGAAGCCGCCGAAGAGGGCGAAGACGGCGCCAAGCGACAGCACGTAGTGGAAGTGCGCCACCACGAAGTATGTGTCGTGCATGGCCGTATCGACACCGGCGTTGGCCAGCAGGACGCCGGTCACGCCGCCCACCGTGAACAGGAAGATGAAGCCCAGCGCCCACAGCATCGGTGTCTTGAACTCGATGGAACCGCCCCACATGGTGGCGAGCCAGCTGAAGATCTTGATGCCCGTGGGCACCGCGATGATCATCGTCGCGATGATGAAATAGGCCTTGGTGTCCACCCCCATGCCCACCGTGTACATGTGATGGGCCCAGACGATGAATCCGACGAAACCGATGGCGACCATGGCGTAGGCCATGCCGAGGTAGCCGAAGATGGGCTTGCGCGAGAAGGTCGAGATGATGTGGCTGACGATGCCGAAGCCCGGCAGGATGAGGATGTAGACCTCCGGGTGACCGAAGAACCAGAACAGGTGCTGGTAGAGGATGGGATCGCCACCCAGGGCAGGATCGAAGAAGCCGGTGCCGAAATTGCGGTCCGTCAGCAGCATGTGATGGCGCCGGCGAGCACCGGCAGCGACAGCACGAGCAGGAAGGCGGTCACCAGCACCGCCCACACGAAAAGCGGCATGCGGTGAAGCGTCATGCCCGGTGCGCGCATGTTGAAGATGGTGGTGATGAAGTTGATCGCCCCCAGTATTGACGACGCACCGGCAAGGTGGATCGCCAGGATGAGGCAGTCGATCGCCAGGTTCCCCTGGTTGCCGTAGGTCGACAGCGGCGCATAGATCGTCCAGCCGACGCCGGTGCCCCCACCGATGAACACCGACCCCACGAGCAGAATTCCTGACGGGATGAGCAGCCAGAAACTGATGTTGTTCATGCGCGGGAACGCCATGTCGGGGGCGCCGATCATCAGCGGCACCATCCAGTTGCCGAACCCGCCAATGAACACCGGCATGATCATGAAGAAGATCATGATCAGGCCGTGACTCGTGATGAGCACGTTGTAGAGGTGATAGTCGCCACCCAGGATGCCGTCGCCGGGATGGGCGAGTTCGATGCGAATGAGCATCGACATCAGGAAGCCGATCAGGCCGAACACGAACCCGTAGACGATGTACATCGTCCCGATGTCCTTGTGGTTCGTGGAGTAGAGGTAGCGCAGGAACCCCGTGGGCTGGTGCGCGTGGTCGTCTTCGATCGCGTGGGCTTCACTCATCTCATCGGTGTCCTTGCAGGGCTTCGCCTCATCGGAATGTTCAGTTCTGCGCGACAGTCACGACCGCGTCATCAGCCGCCCCGCGACTCGCCAGCTGCTCGTTCGCCCATGTCCCGAACTCGGCGTCGGAGACGGCCTCGACCATGATCGGCATGTAGCCGTGGTTGAGACCGCACAGCTCCGAACACTGTCCGTAGTACATGCCCGGCTGGTCGATCTTCATCCAGATCTCGTTGAGACGCCCCGGAACGGCGTCCATCTTGACCCCGGCCGCCGGAAGGGCCCAGGCATGGATGACGTCGTCGGACGTGATCTGCAGCCTGATGTACTTGTCGACCGGCACCACCACAGTCGCGTCGGTGGCAAGCAGCCGTGGCTGGCCTTCCGCGAGTTCGTCATCACCCAGGATGTAGGCATCGAACTCCAGACCATCGAAATCCGGGTACTCGTAGGACCAGTACCACTGGTGGCCCGTGATCTTGATGGTGAGGTCGGGTTCCGCTACCGGCAGGGTCTCCTGGTCATAGAGAATGCGCAGGGAAGGGATGGCAATCACGATCAGGATGAGAGCCGGAATCCCGGTCCAGATTACCTCGAGGAGACTGTTGTGGGTGGTGCCGGAGGGCTGCGGATTGGCGGCGCGGCGATAGCGCACGATGATGTAGGCCATGAGCAGCAGCACGAAGATCGAGATGACCATCATCACCGGAAACAGGAAGACGTCGTAGAACCAGTGGATATCGTCCATGCTCGGCGATACCGCCGGCTGGAACCCCCACTGCCAGTCCTCCGAAATGCCCACTGTTTCCTGGGCCAGGGCCGGCGCTGCATGAACGGCGACCACCAGGACCGCCACCATGAGGAACGGTGTCAATGTGTCTCTCCTCCAGACATTCACCCCGCAGGCGGACCGCTCCGGTCCACCGGTTCGGGCGAGGCGGACCATACACGACCCGCAATCCGCTTCACAAGCCTAGAGGACCCGAATCTCCCTCTCCGGCGGCACCCGCCCGAACAGCGGTCAATGCCCCTGATTTCGATGCTCACCCGCCCGCCTGCAAGGCCCGTCGTGACGGGCCTCTGCGGAGCACAAGCCGCATCCTTCCCCGCAAACGCCGTTGGCGGAATCGGGGTGCAGTCGCTATAAGGAAACGCAGCGGGTGGAGGCTCCCAGGAATGAACGTGTCAGCCGATGACCTCTTCTTCCAGCGAAGCGGCATGGAAAGAAACCGGGTCACCGGAATCGTGGGCGATGCCCTCCAAGGCGCCGATGACGGCGAACTCTTCATGGAGTTTGGCCAGTCCGAGACCCTTGTCTTCGATGACGGGCGCCTCAGACAGGCCGGCTATGACGTCGTCCAGGGCATGGGATTGAGGCGCATCGTCGACGATGTGACCGCCTATGCCCACACCTCGGAACTCTCCGAGGCCGCCCTCAAGCGTGCCGCCCAGACCGTGCGCCAGATCGATGGGCGCGACGCCGACATCGCCCTGGCGCCGGCGCGCACCAACCGTCATCTCTACGGGGAGGACAACCCCGTCTCGGAAATGTCCTTCGCCGACAAGGTGGCGCTGCTCGAGGACATCGATGCCTGGCTCCGCTCGAGGGACGAGAGGGTCCACCAGGTGACGGCAGCCCTGCTGGCGAGCTGGCAGGTGGTCTCCATCCTGCGCGCCGACGGCAGCATGGTGACGGATGTCCGCCCCCTCGTTTCGGTCAGGATCAGTTGCGTCGTGCAGTCGGGCGACCGCATGGAAGCCGGCTCCCACGGCACCGGCGGCCGCCTGCCCTATGCCGAATTCATCGGCCAGGAGCAGTGGAAGGACCATGCCGACGAGGCCCTGCGCATTGCCCTCGTCAACCTCGAGTCCGTCGATGCCCCGGCTGGCGAGATGCCTGTCGTCCTCGGCCCGGGCTGGCCGGCCGTCATGCTGCACGAGGCCGTCGGTCACGGCCTCGAGGGCGACTTCAACCGCAAGAAGACGTCGGCATTCTCCGGTCTCATGGGCGAGCGGGTGGCTGCCCCGGGAGTCACGGTGATCGACGACGGGACAATCGCCGGAAGGCGGGGCTCGCTCACCATCGATGACGAGGGCACGCCGACCGAGCGGACGGTGCTGATCGAGGACGGAATCCTGAAGAACTACATGACGGATCGCATGAACGCCCACCTGATGGGGACGGCGAAGACCGGCAACGGACGCCGCGAGAGCCATGCCCACCAGCCCATGCCGAGGATGACCAACACCTGCATGCTGTCAGGCTCCAGCGACCCGGGAGAGATCATCGAGTCGGTTCCCAACGGCCTCTATGCGGTCAATTTTTCCGGCGGCCAGGTGGACATCGTCAACGGCACCTTCGTCTTCACCGCTTCGGAGGCCTACCTCATCGAGAACGGCAAGGTGGGCCCTTCGGTCAAGGGCGCCACACTGATCGGCGACGGACCGTCGGCCTTGAAGCACGTCAAGGCGGTCGGCAACGACATGCAGCTCGACCCGGGCGTGGGGACATGCGGCAAGAACGGCCAGAGCGTGCCGGTCGGAGTCGGTCAGCCGACAATGCTGATCGAAGGCCTGACCGTCGGCGGCACCCAGGCCGGATAGGCGGTCCCTATCGTCAGACCACCGAGGCGGCGATCGCCTGGACCTCGACCTTGAGCACCGGCGTGGCAAGGGCCGAGACGAAGATCAGTGTCGAGGCCGGTGCAGCCTCTCCCAGAGCCTGCTGGCGCGCCTGGCGCACGGCCGCAAGATTGTCCTCGCCGACGACGTAGGTCGTCAGTGACACGAGATTGTCCGCCGCCATGCCTTCCGCCGCGAGGATCGCCAGGACATTCGCAAAGCACCAGTCGGCCTGTTCACCGACATCGTCGGGAATGGTGCCTTCCGGCGTGATTCCAATCTGCCCCGAGATATGCAGCTGCTTCATGCCACCCGGAACCACGACGCCGTGGCTGTAGTTCGACAGAGGTGGTGAAACACCGTCAGACGCACCTGCGGTGCTAAACAACTGAACCAACGCCGTATTTTCTCTCTCAATTGTGCAACTTCGGGTGATTTCGCTAGCGGAATTTCCCGCCATTGCAACTCGCACACGAGGGAGACGCCATGGCTGCAACACATCTCACCGAGGGGCGCATCAAGTCCCTTCGGCCCCGCAAGACCGCTCACGACATCCGTGACGCCAATCTCAAGGGATTCGGCGTGCGTGTCTACCCATCGGGACGCACACGCTACTTCATTCATGCCCAGCATGACGGACAGAGGATCTGGAAAGTCGTCGGCGATGCCGACGAAGTCAGTCTTGTTGAAGCCCGGCGGCGGGCGCAGGCGATGCTTGCCTCAATCAAAAGCGGCGCTCCCGCCTCATCGGACGAGACCCTGTTCGAGACGGTCGCCGAGGAGGTCTTTCGCCGGTACGGGCGAACATGGAAGCCGAGGACGCTCAAGGTCAACCGGAACTACTACCGCAATCAGATCCTTCCCTGGTTTCGTGGACGGCAGATCGCGGAGATCACCCGTGGCGACGTGCAGGAGTGGTTCGCCTCCCTGCATCCGACGCCGGTCGCCGCCGACCGGTCGGCCCCGGTCCTCTCGGTCATCATGGCCCGTGCGGAGGACTACGGATACCGGCCTGAAGGAAGCAATCCCTGCAGGGACATCAGGCGCTATCGACGGCAGGGACGGGAGCGCTTCTGTTCCGCAGACGAGGTCCGTCGTCTCGGGCGCGTGCTGCAAGGCCATGAAGCGCGCTTCCCGGCCCATGTGGCGATCATCCGGCTCCTGATCCTGACCGGGTGCCGCAACGGCGAGATTCTGTCGCTGCGGTGGAGGGACTACCGCGAGGGTCATCTCCACCTCAGGGATTCCAAGACCGGACCGCGCATGGTCTGGCTGTCGTCTCCCGCCCGGACGATCCTGAACGGACTTCCCCGGCAGTCGCCCTGGGTGTTTCCGTCAGGGCACGCCAGGGCTCCCGTCTCCAGCAGTGCGGCGATCAGGTTCTGGACGTCCATCCGCGCGGAGGCAGGCATCGAGGATGTGCGCCTCCATGACCTGCGTCACACGTACGCCTCTCTTGCCGTCATGCATGGAGAGAACATCCTCACCATTGGCCGATTGCTTGGTCACAACGATCCCGCCACCACCCACAAGTACACCCACTTCGCCGACGGCATGGTGGCCGAAGCCGCCGAGACCGTGGGCGCCGTTATCGGGAGGGCCGAAGCATGAACGGCAGGAAGAAACTGACCGATACCCTCGTGCGGAACCTCAAGCCGCAATTCCGCGAGTACACGCTCCGCGACACACTCGTCCCCTCTCTCGGGGTTCGGGCCTACCCGTCGGGCGGCCGCGGTTTCGTCCACATCGACGGCGGAA
>JAJEHK010000168.1 GCA_022823765.1 Alphaproteobacteria bacterium
GCCTCGGCGTCTCCCGGCACGAGCGGCGCCACGACGAGGATTCCGATCTCGACGGGCCGACGACCGACATCACGGCGGGGATTGGCTGGGTGGCGTCTCCGACGGTGCGCATCGACACGGCTTTGGGCCGGGGCAACCGGAGGACTGAGCGCGAGCGCCATTCATGGCGCTGGATGCGGCTGGGGGCCATGGCGCAGCTTCCCTGGGGCTTTCACCCTTGGCGGGGCGGGGACGCTGCGCTGGACCGACAACGAAGGCAACTGGTCGCCCTTCGTGCTCGGCGGCGGATCGCGCCGCGACTTGGCCCGTTCGATCCGGCTCAACGTCCGCCCAGGCCGGCCGGCGCGTCTACTACGGAACCCTCGCTGGACTGATCGAGTCCCTCATGGAGGCCAAGGCGGCCGGCGAGTTTGGCCCGCCGGCTGTGTGTCCTCACCCATCCCGCTCTGCTCGTGGTGGACGAGATCTCGGCTACCTGCCGGTCACCCAGGACGGCGCCGTGCTCTTCTTCCAGCTCATCAACGCACGCCACGAGCGCGCCTCCACCGTGCTCACCTCCAATAAGGGCTTCGAGGAATGGGGCAGTGTCCTCGGCGACGAGGTCATGGCCGCGGCCCTCATCGACCGGCTGCTGCACCACTGCCACATTGTCAACATCTGCGGCAACAGCTACAGGATGCGAGAGCATCGGAACCTGGTGCGGCCCGAGTCCGAGCAGACCGGCCAGGGGGTTGCGCCGTGAACGCCAAGGCCTGCCGATCCGGCGCGCGAGAGGGGTTGGACTCCGGTCGCTACGCTTCCTCCGTCCAACCCCTCTCGCCCCAACGAAACCAACCGAAGAGCGTCACACCCGTACCGGCGCCCTTCTCGGAAGTGTGCAGTTTTCGCTTGCCATTGACACACGGCGACGAAAAGAGTTCGAGACAAGTCCGGAAGCTCAATCCACAGGCGCGGCTGACTTGGCCCCATCCACGATAACCCGCTCCATTAGCATGTTGGCTGGCTCGATCGGCCACCACGAGACTAGGCATTTCGACGATACTCTTGGTTCTCAACCCTGCACAATCCGCAGAATTGCATCGCCGCCATCTCCTCGCAGGGCACGCGATACGCCTATTGACGAATCCTCCATGAGGTGACCGTGGGCTGCATGTTCCCACGCGGTTGTGCTTCTTCAGTCGGGCGTCACAGTCGGAATGAGTTGACGCCCGTTCTTCCGATAAACCTTGAAATCGTTGTCCAGGGTGACGACTACACCGTCGGTGTGGCGCTCAGCCATCCGAACGAGACAACCGTCGGCGAGCGACATGGGAACGTCGCGGTATTTTCTCATCAAACCGATGATGACCGCTGACTCTTCGACCACACGGAAAGACAGGTCCAGAACACCGCGCCGGACAAAGTCAAGCACTGCTGCCGATCCCCCTTCGAGTCCCTGGACGAGGAAGCAGGCTTCCGCGATGACGGGCTCACAGGTGAATAGAGGCGCCTCCATCCGCTCCCACTGATCCCATGCCCAGCGATGGTGCTGGTCGCGTCGATTCAGCAACGCGACCAGTGGGCCGGTGTCGAGAATGAACTTCAACGACCGAAGTTCCGCAGATAATTCCTGTTGACGGACAAGTCCTCGGGTCCGGATAGTATGCCTGCCAGATCAACGACCTCGGACAGAGCGGAACCCGGTCGCGCCTCATGGCCGGACTGCAGGTACAATTGCAGCGCGTCACGAATCAACGCGGACTTGCTGATGCCCCTCCGCCGGGCGGTATCCGTCAGTTGGGCAGCCAATGGATCGGACACCTTCAGGGAAACTGTGCTCATTTGTGCCTCCCGGTATTATTGAAGTGCTTCTGTAGTATTACCTCTCTTGCAGGACCAGTCAACTGGCTCCTTACCCTCTGGATCGACGACCCGCCGGGCCTCTAGGTGCGCCTTATGACCCACAGCACCTTTCCGACGATGTGCGCGTCCTGGGCAAGGCACGAGTATGAAGCTTAGTCCGGATTGGCGGAGATCAGCCTGATCCGGGGCGGGTCGTCGTCGACCGCGTCGCCACGCACGACCTCGACGTGCTTCACCACCAGACCGATGCCGTCCCACAGCACGAACGTCTCGCCCGTGGCCGGGAGCCGGCGTGAGACGTCGACCACGATCCGGTCGCCGTCGCGCAACTCCGGCTCCATGGAGTTGCTCCGCACCCTGCCTTCCAGGATCGCCTGGAAGGTGACGGGGTCCACCGGGCCGAGGAGGCCGAGCGCCTCCGCTCCCTTGTCCGTCCAGGCGCTCGCCTCCAGGTGCGCCGGATCATCTCTCGCGATTCCACAGGTGACAGGCCGTCCGGGGACGAAGGTTCTGGCGACGGATCGTCCGGCGAAGGCTGGAACACGATGTCGCGAACCGGAGGCAGGAAGTCCGCAGCCGGCGACAGGCCCTTGACCATGGCGCTGCACCGGATGATGGGCGTCGACCTCACTGCGATCCCGGCCGTCGGCACCGGAACCGTCCTGACCATCGCCTCGGAGATCGGTCCGGACTTCTCCGCCTTCCCTTCCGCCAAGCAGTTCTGCTCCTGGCTGGGGGTGGCGCCGGGGGACCAGGATCAGCGGCGGCAAGCCATTGCCGGGCCGGGCACCCAAGGTGGTCAACCCGGTAGGCAGGCCCTGCGGATGGCCGCCTTGGAAGCACGAAGGAGCCAGACCTTCATCGGCGCCAGACATCGCGCCCGTCTTGCCCGCAAGGACAGGGCCGTCGCCATCACCGCAACCGCGCGCGAGCTTGCCTGCCTCATCTACCTGATGGTCACACGCGGCGAGGAATACGTCGAAAAGGGCATGGACGCCTATGAGAAGCGCCGCATTGATCGCACCTTTGCCAACCTCAACCGAAAGGCCCGGACTCTCGGCTCGTCCAGGCCGTCGTAGAAGAAGTACCCAACGGCGCAACGGTAGCAGCTTAGTTACTCAAGAGAGAGTATCCGGGTATGTATTCAGGTTCACGATCACC
>JAJEHK010000155.1 GCA_022823765.1 Alphaproteobacteria bacterium
CGGCCGAGTGCGAGGAGGATCCATGCAATCCGTGCGCAGTGTGCGAAGATCCGTGCGGCGCCGGCATCTGGCAGCCCGATGATGGAACCGGGGTTGTCTGGAATGTCCTGACGGGCGAGCCGAGCGCTGCCTATGTCACCGGACTGATGCCCCAGGGCGACGTGCCCGCCATGTTCGAAGGAGTCATGGAGCAAGTTGCCGGCCTGGTCGATGAGGGCATCGGTGCGGTTGGCACGGGTGCTGCGGATCCTGGCTCCCGGTTCGTTCCGGACGGTACCGTTTCGGACAGGGGCAACTGGCGATACACGCTGTCGGTGTCCTGATCGTCCAGCACCCTGCGCGTGGCGACAGACTTCATCTTCGGAGCCACGCACGATGCTATGGCAAGGGCCGGATCACCAACGCAGGCCGCAACGGCAAAAGACAACAGATGATCACAGCGCCGCGAAGGCGCCACGGGAGACGTGCGCACGCCCCCAGCGCGAAACATTCATGGCAAACGAAGCATCCCATTTTCAGGCATGTCGATCCTGAATGTGGCGTGAAGGGCGCCCATGACGATGCAACGTCTCTCTGAGCAGGTGGCGCTCGCCTGGGGGACATTCGACAGTGCCGCCGGACGTTCTTGCCGCGTCACTACGGCTGCACCGATCTTGTTCTTCGGCGACCTTGACGCATATCGCGCTTCGCCTCTGCGCGTGGTGACGTTCGGATTGAACCCGTCGCGGCACGAGTTTCCGACTGGTACGCCATTCCGGCGCTTTCCCCTTGCAGGAAGCAATCGCGACCGGGATCCGTCCCGCTACCTCGATGCCATGTCAGCCTACTTTCGCACCGCGCCGTATCGCGGGTGGTTCGTCTCCTTCGAAAGGCTGCTCAACGGCATGGGTGCAAGCTACTATGCGTACGAAGCCTCGACTGCGCTCCACACGGACATCTGCTCGCCCGTGGCGACGGACCCGACATGGAGCCGACTGGACAGGATTGATCGTGCAGCACTGGAGTCCGATGACGGTCCGCTGTGGCACATGCTTCTGGAGGAATTGCGGCCGCAGATCGTGGTGCTGTCCGTGGTCAGGTCGCATCTCGAACGTATCTCGTTCACGCCAGGCACCGATTGGGACCTCATCCATGCCTTCACGCGAACGGGTGATGGCAGTCTCCGTTCCCGACCCTACGAAGTTTGCAGGCGGTGGTACCAGGTGGCCGGGGCGTGGACGCTGTTCGTCTTCGGCGCGGCAGCCCAAAAGCCCTTCGGGCTGCTGCCAGACAGTCAAAGGCGGAAGGCTGGCGAACTGTTGCGGGAGGCATACCGGGTGGCCCCTGAGCGATGCTTCTATCGGTTTTGCATCCGGCTGGCGGCATCGGAGGCATCGAAGTCCTCACCGGCGCGCAGGTCGTCGACGCTCATCAGCGGACGATCGCGAATGCGGCTGAGGAGATTCGCCTGACGCGGTTCGAGTGCAACCAGACGACCGAGGACGTGGTTCACATTCATCAAGTTCCGTGGTGTACTCGACGGGTCAATCTTCGGGCTGGATCCTGTCCAGTTCGGACGGTCGACGCCGGTCGCCGATGATCGGCCGGGAACGGTCGAAGCGGCGGTAGTCGAACCACTGGACGAGAATCCGTTTGCCTGACACCTCGTACTCCCACACCGACGGCGGCACGTTGTCGATGAAACCGTCGCCGACCTTCAGGCGACGGGCGGCGGCCTCGTACTCGATGCAGTCGGGAAAGCGGTCCGGATCCGTCGGGATCGCACCGTCTGACCTTTGATCTGGGCAGCTCCGAACCGAACGACCCTATGGTGAACAGCCATCAGCCCCACACTTTGTCGTGTAGCACATGGTTCGCTCTCATCCAGGAGTTGGGAGCATAACCGCGGCTCCGCACAAGATCGTCTCTGACTGGCCGGGCAAGAGCCCGCCGCCAGGCCATGATCTATGTCATCCTGCCGCCTATCACATGCTCGACGTTGCGGCGGTCGCTGAACGTTTGATTGCGCCGTTCTGTCTACCCGACTCTGAGCGTCAGGCATTGGTCTTGCTCGCGGCGTTGCATGATCTCGGCAAGATCAATGCCGCCTTTCGGTCGATGCTGGTTGCCAACCGGAGCCAGCGGAGCGGTCGCCATTGGGAAGTGACCGAGGCACTGCTGATTCATCACGACAGGCGATTGGCGCAGCTGGGTCACGGCCGTCGACAGAGATGGGCCCTCTATGCCGCGACAGCCGGCCATCATGGTCGGCCACCAGACAAGGACCAGGTAGGCTGGTCGCGCATGCTCCGCGCTGCCGGTGACGAGGCAGTTTCCGATGCCGGCGTCCTGATTGACGCCTTTGCGGCCCTATGGCCGGAGGCATCGTTTGCTCATCGTGATGATGACAGCATCCGGGCCCTTACTTGGTGGCTGCCGGGGTTCGTTACGGCAGCAGACTGGGTCGGTTCGAATGCCGACTGGTTTCCGCCATGCACAGACTGCATCGAACTGCCGGATTATCTTGAGCGGGCCCGCGGGAAGGCGGCAACCGCAGTGCATGAAGCCGGGCTGGAACCCGCATCGCCGTCCGACAGGCGTCTGTTTGACTGGCCGTCGCGACCGATGCAGGAAGCGGCCCGCGAGGTTCCGCTTCCTCAGGGGCCCATTCTTGCGATCATCGAGGACGGAACCGGGTCCGGCAAGACCGAGGCCGCCCTTGTCCTGGCGCAACGGATGCTGCGGGCCGGAAAGGGCCATGGTCTTTACGTGGCCCTGCCTACGATGGCGACAGCCGACGCGATGTTTGTCCGTTTGCGCGACGTGATCGGGCGCATGTTCGCAAAGTCGCCGTCGCTGACACTCGCCCATGGCAGGGCAGCACTGTCCCGGGAATTTCGAGAGTTCGTTGCCCACGGTGCGCAGCGCGAGGATGAGCCCGCGTGTTCCGAGTGGCTGGCCGACAACCGGCGTCGTGCCCTTCTCGCGACCGTCGGAGTCGGGACTATCGACCAGGCACTTCTGGCGGTGTTGAAAGCGCGTCACGCCGCATTGCGATTGTTTGGTCTGTCCTCGAAGATCCTGATTGTCGACGAGGTCCACGAAGTCGGTGAGCCCTATGTCGTGGAACTTCTGGCGACACTGTTGCGAGTACACCGGCAGTTGGGTGGCTCGGCGATCCTCTTGACGGCGACACTCCCGACAGCACTGCGGAGCCGTTTGATCGAGGCGTGGGGCGAAGCGGCACCCGACAGCCAGGCGTATCCGGCGCTCACCGTGGCAGGGCAGGCACCGCAACCCGTGCGGGCACTTCCCGAGTTGCGAGGGCCAGTTGTCGTGCAACGTCTGGCATCCGAGGACGAGGCCGTATCGGTCCTGGTCGAATCCGCCCGGCAAGGTGCAGCCTGTGTCTGGGTACGCAATGCCGTGGATGACGCCATAGACGGGCTCCGTGCACTGCGACAGGCCAGTGTCGAAGCCGACCTTTTGCACGCGCGTTTCGCCCTTGCCGACCGGTTGAGTCATCAAGAGACGGCGCTCAAGCGCTTTGGCAAGGATCGCAGGGGAGGCGCGGGACGGGTACTGGTGGCAACCCAGGTCGTGGAATCCTCGCTCGATCTCGATTTCGACACGATGGTGTCGGACCTTGCGCCGATGGCGGCGCTCATTCAGCGAGCGGGACGCCTGTGGCGGCACCTGGACCGGCGGCCGAGATCGAAGCGACGCGCGCCTTCGGCCATTCTTCACGTGTTGTCGCCTGCTGCAGGTGATTCGGCGGAAGAAGATTGGTTGCGCGAAGTCCTGAATGCCGGGGCGTGGGTCTATCCGCTCGATCAACAATGGCGAACTGCACGAGCGCTCTTCGCCGCCGGCTGCATCGGCGGGCCTGCGAGTGTGCGCGGTCTGATCGAATCCGCGACGAGCGAAGATCTTGATGCGCTCCCGCCGGCGATCGAACGCGCCGAGCTGGAACGTCAGGGTGAAGCCTATGCGCGCCAAAATCTCGCCTGGCAAAACCGGATCGACCTCGACAGGCATTATCGTGACGGTGCGGCGGACGCGGACGATCGACACTTTCCGACTCGGCTGGGCGTCGAGCAGAGGGTATTGGCGCTGGCCCGGTGGAAGAACGAAGCGCTGGTTCCATGGGCCCTGCAAGACGGAGCCGACGAGGTGGAGTTGTGGGCGTTGTCCGAGGTGTCCGTTTCAGCTCACAGACTGAGGGGGCTGGCCTTGCCCGATCAGAACGACGCGGCGATCGCGACGGTGACCGGCGCCTGGCCGGAATGGCGTCGCAAGTCCGTTGCGGTCTGTCCGGTAGGAGACGGCGGGGCGATTTGCAGCGGGTTGATCTACAACGAGAGCGAGGGCATCTTGTTCACTTCCCCGGAGGGTCGGGGATGAGCCGATTGCATGGGACGTTCGAATTCAGTTCCCCGTCGGTCGGGGATGCGTTAAGATTGCTTGTGACGTACGAATTGACATCTATTTCTGATCACGTGCACACCGAGAAAGCCACGGGATCAACATTGCCGACCCCGTGGAGACATGAAGGCAACGGGCATCGTGGTGCGATGTCCGGCGACCAGAGGAGGTTATGACGATGGGACCACAATAGATCCGCATCTGTTCCTGCC
>JAJEHK010000004.1 GCA_022823765.1 Alphaproteobacteria bacterium
GGGGAACGTGCAGATGTCCCGCCCGATATCGCGCAGGTCATCCACGGCCACAGCTGTCTTGCCACGCCGTGCGCCATCCCTGTCGGCGATCTCGATCCCCGACCAGACTCCTTCGAGCCAGTCGACCTTGTTGGTGCGGAACCCCGCCGCAGCCTCCAGGGCATCGTCCAGAACCTGGTAGTAGCTGCGGCTGATCGCCTCGGACTCGGCCGGTACGATGGCCCCTTCGGACACAAGCCTCTCGGCGTAGAGTTCGCGTGTGGTCGCCTGCCTGGCAATCTGTCCGTACATCAACGGTTGCGTGAACGCCGGTTCGTCCCCCTCGTTGTGACCATGCCGGCGGTAGCAGAAGATGTCGACGACAATGTCGCGGCCGAACTCCTGACGGTACTTGACCGCCAGCTTGGCGACGTGGACGACCGCCTCGGGATCGTCACCGTTCACGTGGAAGATCGGCGCCATCACCATCTTGGCCACGTCGCTCGGATAGGGCGACGACCGCGAGAACTTCGGGCTCGTCGTGAATCCGATCTGGTTGTTGACGATGAGATGGATGGTGCCGCCCGTCTTGTGCCCACGCAGTTCCGACATGCCCAGCGTCTCTGCGACCAGGCCCTGGCCGGCGAAGGCCGCATCTCCGTGCAGAAGCAGGCCCATGACCTTCTTGCGGTCGTCGTCATCGGCGAGGGACTGCTTGGCGCGCACCCGCCCCTGCACCACGGGACAGACCGCCTCGAGGTGGGAGGGATTGGCTGTCAGCGAAAGGTGAATGACGCGGCCGTCGGCGACCTGCCGGTCGGAGGAGGTGCCGAGGTGGTACTTGACATCACCGGCGCCCTGCACGGCGTCGGGGTGCCCGGCCTCCCCGTGAAACTCCGAAAAAACCTGGGCGTACGGTTTCCCCATGACATTGGTGAGCACGTTGAGGCGACCGCGGTGAGGCATGCCGAGAACGATCTCCTCGACGCCGAGGTGGGCAGCGCCGCGGATGATGGTCTCCATGGCGGCGATGGTGCTCTCGGAGCCCTCAAGGGAAAACCTCTTGGCTCCCGGGTACTTGATGTTGAGGAACTTCTCGAAACCCTCGGCCCGGGTGATCTCCGAGAGCACCCTCTTCTTCTCCTCCGAATCGAGCTCGGCATCGCTGCGCGACCCCTCGAACTTGCGCTGGATCCAGGACTTTTCCTCCGCACTCTGAACGTGCATGAACTCCACGCCGATGGTGCCGCAATACGTCCGGCGCACGACATCAAGGATTTGTTCAAGGGTCGCCCGCTGCAGGCCGAGAACACCGTCGACAAAGAACTCGCGACCGTAGTCCTGCTCGATGAACCCGTAGGTACGGGGGTCGAGTTCGGGATGATAGCGGTCGCTGTCGAGTCCGAGGGGATCGAGGTCGGCCGCCAGGTGCCCGCGCACGCGATAGGCGCGGATCATCATTAGAATGCGGATGCTGTCGCGGGCGAGAGCGAACTCGGCCACCGATTCCCGGCTTCCCGGCGGTGGCGGTGCCCCGGCCGGCAATGGAACCGCAGCAGGCGACTCCTGCCCGCCGTTGTGGTGATCGGCCACACCATGGTTGCCGCGGGTAATCGACAGTTCCGAACGCGTGGCCGCCTCGTCGCTCGCCAGATCATCGAAGATCTCCCGCCAGGCCTCACTGACCAGGGACCGGTCGGTGGCATACTGTGCGTAGAGTTCCTCGATGTAGTTCGTGTTGTGTCCGTAGAGGTAGGAGAGGTCGTCCGTATGTTCGTCCATGGTGTCACGCTGCCCGATCGCGGGGCAGCCTCCTTCAGTCCTTCATCGCGGCGAGCATGGTCGTTCCCAGGCTCGCTGGTGAGTCGGCGATGTGAAATCCCGCAAGCCTCATGGCCTCGACCTTGTCGGCCGCACCACCCTTTCCACCGGAGATGATCGCTCCGGCATGACCCATGCGGCGTCCGGGCGGAGCCGTCATGCCGGCGATGAACCCGGTCACCGGCTTGCGACGTTTCTCGTGTGAGATGAAGTCAGCCGCCTCTTCCTCGGCCGACCCGCCGATCTCGCCGATCATGATAATGCCTTCGGTCTCGTCGTCACCCAGAAACATCTCGAGACAGTCGATGAAGTTCGTCCCGTTGACGGGATCGCCACCAATGCCGATGCAGGTGGTCTGGCCCAGCCCTGCCATGGTGGTCTGGTGGACGCCTTCATAGGTGAGCGTGCCCGAACGCGACACGATGCCGACCCGGCCCCTCCTGTGTATGTGCCCGGGCATGATGCCGATCTTGCATTCCCCGGGCGTGATGACGCCCGGACAGTTGGGCCCGATGAGGCGGGATGACGAGCCTTCGAGGACACGATGGACCCTCACCATGTCGAGCACCGGAATGCCTTCCGTGATGGTTACAATGAGGGGTACGCCAGCATCGACGGCCTCGAGGATGGCGTCGGCAGCGAAGGGCGGCGGGACGTAGATCACCGACGCGTTCGCTCCTGTCGCATCCACACAGTCTGCCACGGTGTCGAATACCGGACGATCCAGGTGGCGTGCTCCGCCCCTCCCGGGCGTGACGCCACCGATGACGGTGGTGCCGTAGGCGATTGCCTGTTCCGAATGGAACGTTGCCGTCTTGCCGGTAAATCCCTGGACGAGAACCCTGGTCGTATGATCGACAAGAACGGCCATCATCCGCCCCCGCCGATGGCGGCCACGGCTCTGGCTGCAGCGTCGCCAAGGTCGTCGGCCGGAATGATCGCCATCCCCGACTGCTGGAGGATCGCCTTTCCCTCATCTACGTTTGTCCCCTCGAGGCGGACAATGACGGGCACTTCGAGATCGAGTTCGCGTGCCGCATCGACCACACCTTGCGCGATCACGTCGCAACGCATGATGCCGCCGAAGATGTTGACAAGGATGGCACGAACGTTGGCGTCCGAGACGATGACCCTGAAGGCAGCCGCCACCTGGTCCCTCGTGGCGCCACCACCGACATCAAGGAAATTGGCCGGCTCGCCGCCGGCGAGCTTGCAGATGTCCATCGTTGCCATGGCAAGGCCGGCGCCGTTCACCATGCAACCGATGGTGCCATCGAGCTTGACGTAGTTGAGGCCGATGGCGTTGGCCTCCCGCTCGGCCGGGTCCTCCTGGTCGGGATCGCGCATGGCGACGAGATCTGGATGCCGGAAGAGGGCGTTGTCGTCGATGTTGACCTTGCAGTCGAGAACGACGAGGTCGTTCGAGGCGGTGACGACGAGAGGATTGATCTCGAGAAGACTGGCATCCGACTCCTGGAACACCTCCGCCATCGAGCGGAGCAGGGCGGATGCCTGCTTTGCTGCATCGCCACCAAGACCCAGGGCGGCGGCGAGGCGGCGGCCATGAAAGGGCTGCAGCCCGCTGGCGGGATCAATGGCGAGGGTGACAATCCGTTCAGGCGTTCTGGCGGCGACCTCCTCGATATCCATGCCGCCATCGAGCGAGGCGATGATGGCCACGGAGGCCGTGGCGCGATCGACGAGTAGAGCAAGGTAGAGTTCGGCAGCGATCGAGAGGCCTTCCTCGATGTAAACGAGGTTGACCGGGTTGCCCTCCGGGCCTGTCTGGTGGGTGACGAGGCGGCTGCCGATCATGGTGCCTGCGGCCTCTCCCACCTCGTCCAGGCTGCGGCAGACACGGATTCCGCCGGCCTTGCCGCGGCCACCGGCATGCACCTGGGCCTTGACCACCCACAGATTTCCGCCGAGTTCGCGTGCCGCGGCAATCGCTTCGTCTGCGCTCGCGGCAACCTGGCCACGGGGTACGGGAACGCCTCTGGCGGACAGCAGGGCCTTGGCCTGGTATTCGTGAAGATTCACGTCACTATCCGGTTCATGGACCCTCCGGCCTCACTCTACTCGCCACCCGGAAAATGACAACCGCTGTCACCGGTTGGAGGCTCATACGCTGATGTCACCAGCGTAGATTCCGCAACCGAAAACGAAGCCGTCGTGACGTACTATCCAGGACGACTTCGGTGCGGGTTTCCCGGCGAACGGGTCGAAGGATATGTAATCGATCCACACGCCATCGGGCGTCGCCCGCTGCAGCATTTCGCGAACATATCTCACACCATCGGGGTCACGGGCATTGAGAGCATTCATGCCCACGAGGCGGGGATCGAGGCCGTTCGCGGCGACCGATCCGATCCTGTCCAGGACAAAGACATAAAGGTCGTGGTGAATGTAGGAGGGATCCCTGGAGATCACGTAGAAGGCTCTGAGACCGATGGTGTCATAGAGTTCGATGGCGCGCCGAACGAGTTCCTGGGCGTCGCGAGCGGTCCCCCGTTCCTCAGCCTGAACACCTCCCGGCGCCAGGACCTGAAGGGCTGCGACCAGTCCCCGCAAGGCCCATGGCCGCACCTTGCTCCATGCCGCCGTCACGGCTCCCCGGCCGCCGACACGACGGATTCAAGCGCTTCCATCAGTGTCCTCACCGCCGCCACCGAATGATCGAACATCTCCTGTTCGGCGTCATCGAGACGGATTTCGACAATGCGTTCGACTCCGCCCTTGCCGATGACCACCGGAACACCGACGTAGAGACCGTCGACTCCGTACTCGCCGTCGAGGCGCGCCGCTGCGGGAAGAACGCGCTTCTTGTCCTTCAGATAGGATTCGGCCATGGCGATGGCCGAAGACGCCGGAGCATAAAAGGCAGACCCGGTCTTCAGGTGGCGGATGATCTCGGCGCCACCGTCACGGGTGCGCTGAACGATGGCATCGAGCCTCTCCTGGGACAGCCAGCCCATGGCGACAAGGTCGGGCAGCGGGATACCGGCAACGGTCGCATACCTCACCAGGGGCACCATGGTGTCACCGTGGCCGCCGAGGACGAGGGCGCTGACGTCTTCGACCGAGACTTCCATCTCCTCTGCCAGGAACGCCCGGAATCGCGCCGAATCGAGAACGCCCGCCATGCCGACAACACGGTTGGCAGGGAGTCCCGATTCACGCTGCAGGTGCCATACCATCACGTCGAGGGGATTGGTAATGCAGATGACGAAGGCGTCGGGAGCATGGCGGGCGATCCCCTCACCCACCTTTGAGATGACCCCCGCATTGATGCCGATGAGATCGTCACGGCTCATGCCGGGCTTGCGTGCGACACCCGCCGTCACGATGACGACATTGGCGCCCTCGATGGCGGCATAGCCGTTGTCACCGCTGATCGAGGCATCGAATCCCTCGATCGTGCCCGACTGCGCGATATCGAGCGCCTTTCCCTGGGGCACGCCTTCGACGATATCGACGAGGACGACATCGCCGAGCTCCTTCAGCCCGGCAAGGTGGGCCAGTGTGCCACCGATCTGGCCGGCCCCGACGAGAGCCAATTTCCTGCGAGACACCCGATCTCTCCCATGAACGACACCGGCCCGGACCATATCACGCCGCTCGCGCTCGCGCACACATGCCTGAGCTTCCCCCGACCGGTTGCATGCCTCGAAAACCAGGGTTGCGCCGGCACCTGATACCCGTCTTGTGGGAACGGAGGCTCCATCCTGTCAACGGGCGATCTTGGGCCGTGGCGCGTCTGGCCGTAAAGTGAGCAGGAACTCACCGGACCGGGGTGGAAACGCCATGTATGTCGTCAACGTCCGTCAGGCCAAAACCGAGCTTTCCAAACTGCTGGCGCGGGTGGAAGCGGGCGAGGATGTCGTCATCGCGCGCGGCGGCGAACCGGTTGCGCGCCTGCTTGCGTGCAAGGCCAGGACCCAGCGCCACCCCGATGTTCTCAAGGGAAAGATCCAGGTTCCCGACAGCTTCTTCGACCCGCTGCCGGAGGAAGAACTGGTCGCATGGGAAGGCCGGTAGAGGTGTAGGTACTGCTGGACACGCATGTGTTTCTCTGGTGGACCGCCGACAGCGATCGCCTCTCGAGACCGGCACGCAGCGGGACCGGAACTGGACAGGCGGAGATGGAGGGGTCAGTCTTGGGAGTGCCGGATCGGGAGGCTACCCCTTGACGGATCTTGTGCAGTATCTGGAAGTGCAGCGGCTGCTCGATGAAGTGGAGGATGTCGCTGACGAGCTCGCCGAGAACGAGCGGGACATGGTCGACTGGCTGCGGCGGTCCTGTGAGGATCCGTCACACAATGAGGCCCAGGCCGTGCGTCTCCTCGAGACGATTCTGCGCAATGTCCGGATCCGCCGGGGCTATGACATGGACGCCAGCGAACATACCCCGCGAAAGATCGATCTCGGCCACAAGGTTCACTGACCGGTATCAGCCTCCCTTGAGCGGCGGCATGAGCGCCAGATTGTCACCGTCACCGAGTTGCCGCGTGGCGCGCTCGGCCGTCGGCACGGCCATGCCGTTCAGCGTCACCAGGTAGCTCCCGTCGGGAAATCCCAGCCTCTTCATGACATCGGTGATGGTGGAACCCCGCGGCACATCGATCTCCGCGCGGTTCTTCGCGGGCCCGGGCGGCAGGTACTTGCCGAGCAGGCCCGCGGTTCTCACGAGAATCTTCATGCAGCGCGGCGTGACGCGTCCTGGGCCGTGGCAAGATAGGCCGACATGATCTGGTGGGGATCAGCCATCAGGACATCCTTCCACTTTCCGAGCGGCGTCTTCGTCTGGATGAGACCACGCAACACACCGACGTGCTGTGTGAGGCCCAGCGCCAGGCATCCCACCAGGACGTCATCACGGAAATTCAGCCTCAGGTACCTGTAGGCCCGGGCATCGACGGCCGTCGCGACATCGCCACCCTCGACGCCGTCCCACAGACCGTAGGATGTGGAGATGAGGCCGAGCGTGTTGAGCGTGTTCATGACCAGGCTGCCTCGATAGGCCGTTCTGTTGCCGGCCATGTTCAGCGCCGCAATGCGCCCGTGTTCGCTTGCCGTGGGCTGGATGGCATGGACATCATGACCGCCGGTCATGAAGTCGAATCCCGCCGCAACGTCTCCCGCGGCGTAGATGCCGGGAACGCTGGTCTCCAGGTGTTCGTCGACCACGACGCCGATGTCGGTCTCGATTCCGCTGCCCTCCAGGAAGGCGGTGTTCGATGCAACGCCCGTGGCGCACACCACAAGATCCGCGTTGAGCGGCGCCTTGCCTTCGAGATCAAGGCTGAGCGAGCCGTCGCTGTTCCGGGAGACACCGTTCACCCGGGTCGACACGTGAACGTCGACACCCTTCTCGCGGCACCACGCGGCGATCATGTCACCTCCGGTCCGGTCCATCATGCGGGCGACCATGCGATCAGCCATCTCGATGACGGTGAGATTGACCTGGCGCGCCACCAGGGCCTCGAGAATGATGCAACCGATGAAACCCGCCCCCATCAGCACGACATTGTCGCCGGGTTTCGTGTGCTCCATGATCCGGCGGGCATCGGCCAGGGTCCAGCAGGACATCACCTTCTCCAGGTCCATGCCCGGAATGGGCGGCCGGATGGGGCTCGCGCCGGTGGCGAGAAGCAGCCTGTCAAAGGCGAGGCTGCCACCGCTGGCAAGGGAGAGGGATTTGGCTGCCGTGTCGATGGCCGTTACGGAGTCGTGCTTCACGCTGATGCCGAGACCGTCGTAGTGACCGTCCGTATGGCGCAGGCACGTCCCTTCCTCGTCGATGTCTTCGGCCAGGAGATAGGGAATCGCCATCCTGGAGTAGGGCGGCTCCGGTTCGTCCGACAACACCGTGACGCGGCCGCCGTGCCCCATGCGGGCCAGAGTTTCCGACGCGATCACGCCGGCGGGGCCGGCGCCAACAATGACATGGTTCATGGTTGTCCCCTCCACGAAGGACGGGATTCCGGCCATGAGGCCGGAATCCCTGATACACGCTTCCGGCGCCTACCGCCCCTTGAAGCTGACCGGGTCAAAGACCAAGGCGCGCCAGGGTCTCGTTGGTCGGCTGACCGTTCTCCGTCCAGCCGCGCAGGCTGTAGTACTCGGGCAGCATCTTCGAGAGCTCGCTGACCTTGCCCTTGGCGCTTCCCGATGGAACCGGCTCGTTCAGCATGCGCGGTGGCAGGGTGTCATCGGCAGCCGTCAATCCGGCGGCCATGTTGAACATGCGCTCGAGAGTCCATGTCCTTTCACCCGATTCGATACACCGCTCCAGGGTCCAATCCCCCGGAAGTGCCGCGTCAAGCTGGGCGACGAAGTCCTCCGGTCCCCAGCCGGCGGTGGTGAAGAGGCAGAGACCGGTGGAATCGATCATCGAGACCATGTCCTGACTCTCCTTGACCGGAGCCGCCTTGCCGTTGCCGGAAATGTCTTCCATGTCGGGGCCGAAGACATCGTGCTTGAGATGACAGGCACCGCGGTTGGAGGTGGCGTAGCCCAGCCCCATGCCCTGCAGGGCCCTGCTGTCGTAGCCGGCGAACTCCTGGCCCTTCACGCCCATGAAGAGCTCCGGGTGACCGTACTTCTCGCACAACCGCTTGGACCCCAGGGCCAGTTCCTTGCCGAAACCTTCGCCCTTGCCGGTCTTTTCCGCCATGACGGCCAGCCCCTCGGAACTGCCGAAGCTGAGGTCGATACCGTCGGTATCGTCCTTTGTGAGAACTCCCATCTCGAAGAGTTCCATCGCCGCCGCCAGGGTCACCCCGAACGAGATCGGGTCCATGCCGTGCTCGTTCATCATGTAGTTGGCGAAGGTGAGTGAATCGAGGTCGTCCACGCCGACCACCGGGCCGAAGGCATAGGCCGTCTCGTACTCCAGGCCACCCGAGGCATGCCGGTACTCAGGCCGGTTGACGATGGTGAAGTGCTCCGGATCGATATGAGCGATCCTGCCGCAGGCGATGGTGCACCCGAAACACGCCTTGTTGGTGATGAG
>JAJEHK010000029.1 GCA_022823765.1 Alphaproteobacteria bacterium
CGCCCCCTTGTCGAGGGTCGCATTGGTCGCAACGACGCCGATGGTGGTGTTCTCGCCGGCAAAGCCCCTGAACTCGTCTTCGAGGTCCACAGCACCTGCAGGGAGCGAGCGCGGCGGCATTCCCATCTCGCCATCCTGTTCAAGGAAGGCCGCCCAGAGCGTCGAGGTGCCGGGGATCACCGTCGATCCGACAGCATTGACCGCGACGATGGCTCCCACCTGGAGACCGTCGTCGGTCACCGCCGAGGCGCTGCCTGTTCCGCCCTTCAGGCGTCCGGCGGTGGCGCCGAGGCCGGCGCCGGTGTTGCCGAGATCGAAACGGTGTCCTGCCGCCTGGACCGCCCGGTATCCCAGGTCAGGGTAGGGAGAATGCTTGCCCCACGCCTTGTCGCCACCGTTCGCGAGGTCGAAGAGGATGGCCGCCGGCACCACCGGAACCCTGCCGGCGGAGGTCGGAAAACCCCGTCCCTCTTCGGCGAGGCGCGCCACGGCGCCGCCTGCCGCATCGAGACCGAAGACCGAGCCGCCGGAGAGCACGACCGCATCCACGGCGTCAACGAGGCTGGCGACATGGAGCGTGCCGGTCTCGCGAGTGCCCGGGGCGCCGCCCCTCACGTCGGCGGCGGCCGTGACGCGTTCCGAAGGGACGATGGCGGTGACGCCGGTCCTGACATGGTGATCCTCCGCCTGACCGACGAGGATGCCATCGACATCGGTGATGAGATTGAGCGGTCCGGGCTTCACGTTCCGCCGTCGTTCGCCTTCTCGTGGCTGAGGGCGGCCGAATTCATGCAGTAGCGCTGGTGGGTCGGCGGCGGTCCGTCCGGGAAGACATGGCCGAGATGGGCGTCGCAGCGGGCGCAGACCACCTCGGTGCGGGGCATGAAGAAGATGCTCCTGTCGGACTTGAGCTCGACCGCCTCGTCGTCGATCGGAGCCCAGAAGCTCGGCCACCCCGTGCCGGACTCGAACTTGGTCGCAGAATCGAAGAGCGCCGCATCGCAGCAGATACACCGATAGAGACCCGGTTCGCCGGTTCCGTGATAGGCCCCGGTGAACGGTCTTTCCGTTCCGGCGCGCCTCGTCACCCTGAACTGCTCGTCGGTCAGTTGGGCCCGCCACTCCTCATCGGTCCTGACGATCTTCTCGACCATGGTCCGCCACCTGCCGTTAGAACTGCTTCGTCAAACCCAGTTTCTGGCGCGTCTCGGCGGGGCTCATGATCCGCGCGCCGAGGCGTTCGACGACTTCGACGGCACGCTCCACGAGCTGGCCGTTGGTCGCAAGCACGCCTCGCGAGAGGTAGAGATTGTCCTCGAGGCCGACGCGCACGTTGCCGCCCGAGATCACGGCCTGCGCCGCCATGGGAATCTGCATGCGGCTGATGCCGAAGGCCGACCAGTGGGCATTGGCGGGAAGCAGGTTGCGCATGGCGATCAGCGATTCGGGGTCCGCCGGAGCCCCCCAGGGAACGCCCAGGCAGATCTGGAAGAGCGGCGGCTCCTCGATGACCCCCTCGGAGATGAGCTGGTTGGCCAGCCTGACGTGACCCAGGTCGAAGCACTCGAGTTCCGGTTTGACGCCAGCCTTGGCGATGCGCTCGCCCATGACCCTCAGGTGATCGGGGACGTTGATGAAGGCGCCGTCGGTGAAGTTCATGGTGGCGACGTCGAGGCTGCAGATCTCCGGAAGCAGCTCCTCGACGTGGAGCACCCGCTCCTCGGGCGAAGTCATGTCGCTTCCGGGCGACGCGCGCCCCGGATCGTCGGCGTCGGGGACGTAGTCGCCACCCATGCCCGTGGTCAGGTTGAGAATGACGTCGCACTCGCTGTCGCGCACCCTTGCCACGACCTCGCGGAAGGCATCCCTGTCCCGGTTGCCCTTGCCGGTCTCCACGTCACGCACGTGAATGTGGGCGATGGCGGCGCCGGCACGGGCGGCCTCGATGGCCGCATCGGCGATGGCCTCGGGCGTCACCGGCACGAGGTGGCTCTTGTCCGTGGTGTCGCCGGCGCCGGTCACGGCGCAGGTGACGAAGACGTCAGTGTTCATGGCTAGCTCATGTAGTGGGCAACGAGTTTCTGGAAGTGGTGCACGCCTCCCTCCCAGATGCCGTTGAAGCGTGCACCCTGCATGGCCGGGGACATGTGTCCCCTGTGCACCGCCTCCACGGCGTTGAAGTCCTCGACGTTGGTGGTGTCGAAGAAGTCGATGATTGCCTTCCTCGCATCGTCATAGGCCGTCGCCGTGGCGCCGTCGCCGTGGAAATAGAAGTCCCAGCGCTGGTGGGAATGGCCGGCGCCATCGGGGAACTCCACCATGGTGCAGGCATGGTCGGGACCGACCACGAACTTGAAGTTGGGAAAGAGCGCCAGGTTCTTGGCCGTCCTGTTGGCGCCATCGATACCCGGCCAGCGCGGCAGTGCAGCGTCCCCGGTCCAGGTGGCGGGCAAACCGACGTCGATGATGGTGCCGAGACAGGCGCCTTCGGTGATGACCTCGTGCTCTTCGAAGGGGGCTGCCTCGGCGAGCAGGGTGTGCACGAAATTGAGATGGAGCGTCTCGAGGTAGTTCTCGGCCACCAGCTTCCAGTTGCCGGCGATGTCGTAGTGGAGGGTGAGCGCCCAGGTGGCATCGTCGAGGTCGTACTCGGAAAGATGGGCCATGAAGGGGGCGGCGTAGTCGTCAAAGGGCTCCGCCTCGCCATCGACGTTGACGAAGATCCAGTCGAGCCAGCGCGCCATGCGGACGGGCTTCAAACCATGGCAGGACTTGTCGAACCCTTCAGCCTGCGCCTGGTTGTGACCGCCCCAGTGGGGTGTCAGGCGCAGCTCTCCGTCGAGATCGAAGGTCCAGCCGTGATAGCGGCAGCGCAGGGTGGCAAGGCCGCCCGCCGCCTCGTCGACGAGGAGAGATCCCCGGTGGGTACAGATGTTGTGGAAGCACCGAACCTCGCCCGAGCGGGTGCGCGTAAAGAGGAGCGGGACGCCGGCCAGTGTCCTTGGCATGACGGATCCGGTCTCCGGCACCTCGTGGGCATACCCGGCAAAGGTCCAGGTCCGCGCGAAGAGACGGGCGTGTTCCTGGCGGGCGAAGTCCTCGCAGGTGTAGACGCGTCCCGGCAAGCCACGGGCCTCGCCTGTCGGGCGACGAAGGCCCTCGATGTCCTCGGTCCTGAGCATGGCCTGGAGTTCGGACTCCCAAGAAGTTTGTGCCACCATATTGCACCTCTTCGCCGGAACGGTCGAGACCGACGGCTCCGATCATGGCGTTTTGCGGTCCGAGGCGATAGATTGTCGGGTCTTGGGGAGAAGGTGGGACAGTCCGGTATCGAGGCATGGCCCATTTGAGGAGATCATGACGGGAACCGATGACCAGGAAGTCAAGCTGACCTGCAGGCATGTCTGGAAGGTGTACGGTCCCGAGGCCGACAGATTCTTCACCGCTGGCAACGGCGATGTGGCCGATACCGCAGGCCTGGTCGACACCATCAACCAATCCGGCCACATCGGTGCCGCCTGCGATGTCAGCTTCGATGTCCACATCGGCGAGATCTTCGTCATCATGGGGCTTTCCGGTTCGGGCAAGTCGACCATCGTCCGCTGCCTTTCCCGGCTGGTCGAGCCGACCGCAGGAGAGGTGATTCTCGATGGCGAGGACCTTCTGCAGGTCTCCAGGGACAAGCTGATCGACATCCGCCGCCACAAGATGGGCATGGTGTTCCAGAACTTCGGTCTCCTGCCGCACCTCTCGGTGCTCGAGAACGTCGCGTTTCCCCTGCAGATCCAGGGCATCTCCAAGGAAGAAAGACGCGCCCGGGCGATGGAGATGATCGATCTCGTCGGGCTGTCGGGGCGCGAGACGAGCTATCCGCGCCAGCTCTCGGGTGGTCAGCAGCAGCGTGTCGGGATCGCACGGAGTCTCTGCGTCGAACCGGAGCTGTGGTTCCTGGACGAGCCCTTTTCCGCACTCGATCCGCTGATCCGCCGGCAGATGCAGGACGAGTTCCTGCGTCTCCAGCAACTGCTCCACAAGACCATCGTCTTCATCACCCACGATTTCCTCGAGGCCCTGCGCCTGGCGGACCGGATCGCCATCATGAAGGATGGCCGGATCGTGCAGATCGGCACGCCCGCAGAGGTGGTGATGCAGCCGGCTGACGACTACGTCAGCGAGTTCACCCAGGATGTGCCGCGGGTGAAGGTGATCACCGCCGGCGACATTGCCACCAGCGACGTTCCCCAGACCGATGACGTGGTGGACGAGCATGCCACGCTCGAAGAGATCATGCCTCGCTTTGCCGGCGGCGCGGATGTCATTGCCGTCAAGAGCGGGGAGGGCGCCATCGTCGGCAGCATCACGGCCCAGAAGGTTCTGAGCGCCCTTGCAGACAGCCATGCCACGGGAGATGCGGCGTGAGCGCGGCGGCACGGGAAACGGGTGCGCTGATGAGCGTGCGCCGGATCTCGCCGAAGCTCCTGGTCTGGATGGTGTTCGGTGTCCTGGCGATTCTCTGCCTGGTGCTGCGAGACGACGCCAAGTGGCTCGTCAAGTACCCGAAGGACTGGATTCTCCCCATCGAGGCCGGCCTTGAATACCTGATGGACTGGTTCACGGCCTACTTCAAGCCGATCTTCCGCCTGCTTTCCGATGCCCTCGAATGGCCGATGAAGGGCATCCAGTTCGTGCTGCAGACGTCGCCGTGGCCGGTCACGATCGCCATCGTGGCGATCATCGCCTACGCCGCCAA
The DNA here is from genome assembly GCA_022823765.1 of Alphaproteobacteria bacterium. Taxonomy (GTDB): domain Bacteria; phylum Pseudomonadota; class Alphaproteobacteria; order SP197; family SP197; genus SP197. The sequence goes on from JAJEHK010000029.1 coordinate 4,751, forward strand.
GGGCTGGCGTCTCGCCCTCTTCTGCATCGCCTCCCTCTTCTACATGGTGGTCGTCGGATACTGGGACGAGAGCATGTCGACCCTGGCGCTGGTCTGCATGTCCGTGCCGCTTTCGATCATGATCGGGCTCGTCATGGGACTGCTCGGCTTCCAGTTTCGCTGGGCCCGGCGCGTCATCGAGCCGACGCTCGATGTCATGCAGACGGTGCCGACCTTCGCCTACCTCATTCCCATCCTGATCCTCTTCGGCATCGGGCCGGTGGTCGGCATGGTGGCCTCTGCCATCTACGCCAGCCCGCCCATGGTCCGCAATCTCATGCTGGGTCTCCAGAGGGTTCCCGACAATGTCATCGAGAGCGGCCAGATGTCCGGCTGCAACGGTTTCCAGCTGCTCTTCATGGTGCGCATTCCGGCAGCCATGCACACGATCATGATCGGCGTCAACCAGACCATCATGGCGGCCCTCGCCATGGTGATCATCGCCGCCATCATCGGCGGTTTCGCCGACATCGGCTGGGAAGTGCTCTCGACGATGCGCAAGGCCCAGACCGGCCAGAGCCTGCTTGCCGGCCTCGTCATCGTGCTGATCGCCATGATGATGGACCGCATCAGCCGCGGTTTTGCCGAACGCTCCGGTGAGATCCACGTGCACCGTTCGGGCAACTACTTTGCGCGCCATCCCATGCTCGTCTCCATGGCGACGGCGATTGTCGCCGGCTCGCTCCTTGCCTGGGCGGTGCCGGTCTTCAACGCCTATCCCGATGCGTGGATCATCTATCCCGCCGAGGGCCTCAACACGGCGGTCTCCTGGTTCACCCGCAACTTCTTCGACACCACGGACGCGATCAAGACCTACACGCTCTACTTCTTCATGCTGCCCATGAAGGCGGGTCTCGAGAGAATTGCGCGGCCCACCTCGTGGGGCTTCGAGATGACGGCACTTGCCTCCGTCATCTACTGGATGATCCTCATCGCCATCGGCTCTCTCGCCGCACGGCTGGGCGGCTGGCGCGCCGTCGTCGCCGTCGCCCTTCTCGGCATCCTCTTCTACTACGGTGCCTCCGGAACGCCGTGGCCCGTCTTCATCGCCGCCGTCACCCTCATCGCCTTCCAGGTCGGGGGCTGGAAGGTGGCCCTTTTCTCCTTCCTCGGCATGCTCTTCATGCTGGTGAGCGGCGCCTGGCCAAGGGCCATGCTGTCCTTCTATCTCACCGCCACCTCGGTCATCATCTGCTTCGTCGCCGGCGGGGCCCTCGGCATCTGGGCGGCGCAGAACGACCGTGTCTCAGCCGTCCTGAGGCCGATCAACGATACGCTCCAGACCATGCCGCTCTTCGTCTTCCTCATCCCCGTGGTGATGGTCTTCCTGGTGGGCGATTTCTCGGCGCTCCTCGCCATCATCATGTACGCCATCGTGCCGGCGATCCGCTACACCGAACACGGCATCCGCCACGTCGATCCGGTGGCGATCGAGGCCGCCCGCATGATGGGCTGCACCGAGCGGCAGATCCTCTGGAAGGTGAAGCTCCCCCTCGCGATTCCTGAGATCATGGTGGGCCTCAACCAGGTGGTGATGTTCGCCCTCGCCATGCTCGTCATCGCCGCCCTCGTCGGCACTAAGGGCCTCGGCCAGTGGGTCTACGACAGTCTCACCAACGCCCGCTTCGGCCAGGGCGTCATCGCCGGCGGTTCCATGGCCCTCATGGCCATGATCGCCGACCGCATCATCCAGGCTTGGGCCGCCAGCAAAAAGCGCGACCTCGGCCTCTCCACCTGATCCGGCCGCTTCCCTCCCGCCAGCCAGACGTATGCGCCAACTTGACTTGAACTTGTGATCTTTGAACCATCAGCTTGTTAAGCGACTAGTCTCTGGTGGCATTCTGAATGGCTTCGGTACACGTGTTCATCCTGACGGTGAAAATCGCTAGGTCGCTTACAGCCTTCAAACTAGATCGATTAGTAAGGGCCAATCTAGTGTTGTGTCCCATAATTAAATTATATAATAATGGGTGTGTCCACTGTCAGGAGTACGTCCATGCCTCGCGGTCGTCCTGTTGTCCCCGTTGTCCTTTCCGACGAACAGAAAAACCAACTGCTCGGCATCGCCCGCTCCCGCTCCATGCCTCATGGGCTCGTGCAACGAGCCCAGATCGTGCTCGACTGCGCACAGGGCG
>JAJEHK010000114.1 GCA_022823765.1 Alphaproteobacteria bacterium
CCGTTCCGGGATCATCGGCGCAGCGGCGAGACGGCCGTCGAGCTCGTAGGACCAATGGTGGTAGGGGCATACAAGCCGGTGACCCTGGCCCTTCTTGCGGACGATCAGGGTACCGCGGTGACGGCAGACATTCGACAGCGCCCGGATCGCCACGTCGCGGCCGTGCACGATAACGAGGGGCTCGTTCGCCAGGCGGTAGGGCATGACCCGGCCCGGCTCGGCGACCTCCTCAACGCGACCGACGCAGTGCCACTCCTTCCTGAACAGATGTTCCACCTCAAGGGCCGCAAGGTCCGGATCGGTGTAGAACGCCGCCGGCATGGCCCGGGCCTCGTGGTGGCTGCTCGCCAGTGCACGCCGGAGCGCCGCGCGTACCGTCGCCAGTCCGTCCGTCATGACGATGTCTCCCAAGGTCTCCCGGAGCTTGGAGTCCGCACTCGCGCCCCGTCAAGACAGTGGACCCGCTGCCGTGTGAACCCGGCCTCGCGCGGTGCATGGTCCGGACGCCAACCGGAGCACTGAACTGTTGATCCTGCCTGACGACAAGAATTCAGATTCCGACACCGGACAACAGCCGTCCGACCCTATCATCGCTCGAGTCATCTCGATGCCGAGTGGCAGTTCCGGGAGCGGGCCGACCCCCAGTTCAGCACGTGAGCCAATCGACGGAGGGGAAGCCCCGACATCCGCGCCATGGTCATCGGCATAGCGCTGACGTGGCACGCTGCAGCAATCAGGCTGCCGGAGCAACAGTCGCGGTGGCCGACGCCGGGGTACCTGCACTACCATCGGGCCACGTTCGAGGAGAGAGTGCCATGAGCCATGACCTGACCGCACCGCCCGGCATGCCGCCGGCGACCTTTCTGGATTTTCCGCTGGCGCTTGATCTCAACCGTCTCGAAGCGGACATCGCCATCCTCGGCATTCCCTACGGCATGCCCTACAGACCCGACGAAATGGCGAACGACCAGAGTCGCGCGCCCGACGCCATACGCCAGTGCTCCCACATGAGCGACTACACGCGCAACCACTTCGACTGGGATCTCGGTGGACCCCTGCTCGACGACCGGCCCGTCCGGGTGGTCGATTGCGGCAACGTGACCGCCGACATGGGTGATCATGCCGAGCACTACCGGCGTGCCGAGGCAGCCGCCCGCAAGATTCTCGCGTCAGGGGCGGTGCTGGTCACACTCGGCGGCGATCACGGCATCCCGATTCCGGTCATGCGGGCCCTGGAACGGGAAGAGGAAATCACGCTGGTCCACGTCGATGCCCATCTCGACTGGCGTGACAACGTCAACGGCGAGCCGGAAGGCTACTCAAGCCCGATCCGGCGCGCCTCCGAGATGGCGTGGTTCGGCCACATCACGCAGATCGGCATCCGCGGGATCGGGAGCGCTCGCCGCGGTGAAGTCGAAGCCGCCCGCGCTTACGGCGCTGATATCATCACTGCCTACGAGATGCACGACATCGGCATGGAGGCCGTGCTTGACCGCATCCCAGATGGCGGACCCTATTACCTCACGGTTGATGCCGACGGACTCGATCCCACCATCATGCCGGCCGTGATGGCCCAGACGCCCGGCGGACTCGACTGGATGCAGACCCGCAAGCTGATCCACGGCCTCGCAGGCAAGGGACGCGTGCTGGGCATGGACCTGGTGGAGATTGCACCCGGTCGCGATGTCGGCAACATCACCATGACCCATGCCGAACGGCTGATCTGCAACTTCATCGGCGCGACCGTTCGTGCCGGCTACTACGGGTAAGAGCATGGTTCGGATCGTCTTCGTTGCGCACGGCAGACCGTGCTGATGGCCGGCAGCCGCGAATTGACCTACCCGGGGCGCAATACGGGGAAGGTCGCACAGGTGATGGGCCCTCCCTCGACCAGGTTCTCGCCCCGGTCCGGAGGATCCGATTCGCCCGGCATGTCAAAGTAGGTCACGTCGTCGCCTGCAAAGTTGAGCGAGAGCGCCGCGCGGCGGCGGGCGAGATGATTGCCCGGCGCGGAATGGAACGTCCGGGCGTTCCAAACCAGCGCGTCGCCCCTGTTCATGGCGACGGTCACGATGTCGGCCTCGCAGTCCCGGTCGAAGTCGGGCGGCAGGGGGCGCTCCTCCATCGGGCCGCCATAGGTCATGTCAGGATCAAAGTGGACAGACCGGAAGACTTCGCCCGACCTGTGTGAACCCCGGATGAAGCGCAGGGCGGTCTCGACGGGAATGTCGTCGAGCGCGATCCAGCAGTTGATGATCTGCGTGCCGTGAAGTGCGTAGTAGGACATGTCCTGATGCCAGGGCGTCGAGGCGCTGCGGCAGCCCGGGTGCTTGATGAGGAGGAAGTCGTAGAAGAAGTTGAGCTGGCGCGTTCCGAGCACGCTGCCGAAGAGATCGGCCGCGTGTGATTCGAAGATCACCTTGCGAAACAGCGGGTTGTGCTTCCACATCATCGAGGAGTACTGGAAGGCGCCGTCGTCGCCTTCGCGCCGGACGACAACGTTGTGGTCGTCACCCTCGGCCTGCTCGGTCTGGAACAGTTCGATCGCGTCCTCAATAACGGAGAGCCAGTCCTCTCCCATGGCGCAGCGCAGGCAAATCACCCCGTCCTGCCTGTAGGCCTGTGTTGCTGCCGGTCCCGCGATTCCGAGGGATTCGGGAACGAAGGCCGCCACCGCGCCCATGGTCTCGGGCGAGCGAGCCTCAAGTCGAGTCATGACGCGCCTCCGGAGATTCGTTGTCTCGCGACGGCAAGGCTGCCCCCTGGCGTCGCGGGCTGCAAGTCCTGCCCACGGCTGCCCCCCGGGAACTCAACGAACAGTAATACAGTGCCATGGCTCGCCACGCTCCCTATGTCTGGGGATTGACAAGCCGACCGCATGCATCTGCAATGGATTCTCCAACGTTCATAGACAAAGGGAGTAACGTTGTGAGTCGAAATATAAAGGGAGGAATCGCCGGGATCGTGTCGGCGGCTGTCCTGGCGATTGCCGGCACTGCGAGTGCCGACAGCAACGAACCGATCAAGATTCCGATCAAGAACTGGTCGAGCCAGATCGTCATGGCCCACGTCATCGGTGGCATCTTCGAGAGCATCGGCGCTACCGTTGAATACGTGCCTGTCGACAACCAGGCGAGCTTCGAGGCGGTGCGTGTCGGCGACATCCACATCCTGCACGAGGTGTGGCAGTCGACCATGCAGAACGCCTACTACAGCGCCATGGAAAAGGGCGGCCTGATCGATGCCGGCACCCATGACGCCGAGACACTCGAGGAAATGGGTGTGCCGAACTGGGTGGTCGACCAGGGCCTGTGCCCCGGTCTGCCGTCCTGGGAGGCGCTCAAGGACTGCTACGCCAACTTTGCCACCCCGGATTCCGGCGGCAAGGGCCGCTGGCTCGAAGGTCCCCAGAGCTGGCATGGCGACATCATGCCCAACCGGCTCAAGGGTCTGGGACTCGACGACACGTGGGTCGTCAAGTTCGCGGGTGCTGCGGATGCGCTGTGGGCCGAACTCGAGGCGGCCAAGAAGGAAGGACGCGGCACGGTCATCTTCAACTGGACGCCGAACTTCACGGATGCCGAAGGGTTCACCTTTATCGAGTTTCCGCCCTACTACGACGGTTGCCGTATCGTCGATGGCGGCGACGTCAGCACGACGGGTTGCGGTTCGCCCACGGGCTGGCTGAAGAAGGGGGCACACTACAAGCTCCCGAAGACCCATCCCCAGGCCTACACGGTGTTCTCGAAACTCACCTTCAACACGCCGCAGATTGGTTCCATGGCGGCTCTGGTCGATCTCGACAAGATGACCCATGAGGATGCTGCGGCCAAGTGGCTGGCCGACAACGAGGATGTCTGGAAGCCCTGGACCGAATCGGTTCTTGGCGAAAGCAACTGAGCTTGACTCCTTAGCAAGGTAATCCTGCCTTGCATGATGCTTCTGTCGGGCCCTCCGGTGACGGAGGGCCCGACTGCATCAGACGTTGACCCGGCCGTGCCAACAGCAAAGAATCAGGAGTCGCATCCCGCGGGTCGGGAAACGGGGGAGAGTTCATGCCTTCTCGAGGACGGACGGCTGGCGAGGAGAAGCCGGTCATCGAGTGCCGGTCCGTCTACAAGATCTTCGGGCGTCATGCGAAAAGCCTGCTCGACGGTACCGAAGGGTTCATCGACGCCGATGCCGCCAAGGAGGCTGGCTGCATAGTCGGGGTCAACAACGCCTCCTTCGAGGTTCACGCCGGCGAACTCCTGGTCATCATGGGACTGTCCGGTTCGGGCAAGTCGACCCTGCTTCGGTGCATCTCCAGGCTGACCGAGGCGACCGCAGGCAAGATCTTCATCGAGGGGCAGGATCTCCTGGCCATGAATGGCCGGCAATTGCTGGACATGCGGCGCTCCAGGATGGGCATGGTGTTCCAGAACTTCGGCCTCCTGCCCCACAAGACAGTTCTGGAGAACATCGCCTTCCCGCTCCAGATGAAGGGAATGAAGACCCGTGAGAGTGTCTCCAGGGCGCGGGACATGGCGGAACTCGTCGGCCTTCAGGGACGGGAAAACTACTTTCCGAGAGAACTCTCCGGCGGACAGCAGCAACGGGTCGGAATCGCCCGATCGTTGGCTGTCGAGCCCGACATCTGGTTCCTCGATGAACCGTTCTCGGCCCTTGATCCGCTTATCCGCAAGGAGATGCAGGACGAGTTCCTGAGGCTCCAGGAAGTCCTCAACAAGACCATTCTCTTCGTCACCCATGACTTCGACGAGGCGCTGCGCCTGGCCGACCGAATCGCCATCATGAAGGAAGGTATCATCGAGCAACTCGACACACCGGCCAGCATCATTCTCCAGCCAGCCACGGAGTACGTCCGCAAATTCACTCAGGACGTGCCACGGGAAAAGGTCCTGAGGATCGAGGACGTCATGAATCCGGTTGACGAGACGGAAGAGCTCTCCGATCTCAGGGTCTCCAAAGATTTGATCATCGAGACGGTCGCAGAAGCGATCCTGAACCAGCCGCGGCCTGTCGGCGTGGTCGATGCCGACGACCGGCTCGTTGGCAGTCTCCACGCTTCCCACGTGATCAATGTTCTCTTCGGCACCAGCCAGAGGGATTGACCGGGCATCCATGGCGGCACCACGGATATCCCGCAAGACCATCGGGTTCGGCGTCCTCTTCTCCGTCTTCCTGCTGCTGTGCCTGCTGGTTAATCCGTCGGACGCCAACTGGCTGTGGCGGTTACCGCCGCTGCTGAAGGATCTGCCGTTCATCATCAACGACACGGTCCAGAACCTGCTCTTCGAGTGGATGCCGATCGAGGTCTACGACCCGACGATCGACGACTACGAGACCAAACCCCTGTTCCGCGAGGTGACTCGGGCGATCTCGAGCACTCTTCTCCTCATCATTGACGCTGTTCGCGAGGTCATGCTTGGCGGTGTCAAGACCATTGTCGCCTTCACGGACTGGAACTTCATCAACGAGAATCCGTGGCTGCGCTGGCCCGCCCTGCCATGGACGGTGATCACGGGCTGGGCCATTCTTCTGGGCTACAGGCTCCAGGGCACCGGGCTGGCGGCCCTTGCAGCCTTCTCAATGGTCTACGTCTCCGTTTTCGGCCAGTGGGAACCGTCGATGCAGACGCTCTCGTTCGTGCTGGTGGCGGCACCGGTATCCGTGGTTCTCGGACTGGGCCTGGGCATCTGGGCCTTCAGGAACAGGGCCGTCGAGGCGGCTCTCAATCCTCTTCTCAATGTGGCCCAGACCATGCCGCACTATTCCTACCTTGTTCCGGTCATCGTCCTCTTCGGGGTCGGGGATCACGCGGCAGCCATCGCCACCATCATCTTTGCCACCCCGCCGATGGTGCGCCTCACGCTGCTCGGTCTGAAGAACGTTCCCGCGGAAGTCGTCGAAGCAGGCATCATGAACGGGTGCGGCAGGTTCCAGCTTCTGTTCCGGGTTCTCGTGCCGACCGCCAAGCGCGATGTTCTCATCGGTGTCAACCAGGTGGTGATGCAGTGCCTGGCGATGACCGTGATCGCGTCCTTCATCGGCGCCCAGGGCCTGGGATCGAACCTGATGATCGCCCTGAACTCCCTCAAGGTCGGCACCGGCATCGAAATCGGCCTGTGCATCGTGCTGATTGCAGTGGTTCTCGACAGGATGTCGCTGGCCTGGGCGCACAAGCAGACGGACTACTTTGCGGATCTTTCCTTCTTCGAGCGCCACCGCCTGGTGATCATGCTGGTTGCCATTCTGGTGGCCGGGTGTCTGCTGGCCTGGGCGGGGTCGTTCATCTTCGAGGAGGGCCGAAACTACCTCTACATCGTGCCGCACAACAAGGGCATCACGACAGCTCCCTTCTGGCAGGCGGCGGTCGACTGGACGTGGGATACCTTCTTTTTCACGCTGAAGGGTTTCAACGAGTTCCTGATCACCAAGGTGCTCTTCCCGATGCGGGATCTCTATCTCGGCATGCCGGTGATCGCCACCTTCGTCCTGATGATGGGGACTGCCTTCCTTCTCGACGGCGTGAAGTCCGCACTCATTGTCGGTGTTTTCCTGCTCTTCATCGCCTTCTCGGAGTACTGGGACAGGGCTCTCATCACGGCTTACATGGCGTCCTTCTCCGTCATGGTGGCAGCCGTGGTCGGGCTCGTGGTGGGCACGCTGTGCGCGCAGAATCGCCTGGCGACGAGGGTGGCGCTCCTCGTCTGCGACTTCCTGCAGACATTTCCGTCCTTCATCTACCTCATTCCGGTGATCATGCTGTTCGGCATCACTGACACGTCGGTGATCATCGCTTCAGTGGTCTATGCCATGGTGCCGGCCACCCGCTACACGGTGGAAGGGCTGCGCAGCGTGCCCGAGGTGATTCAGGAAGCGGGCACGATGTCAGGTGTCTCGCGCATGCAGAGGCTGGTCCAGATCGAGTTCCCGCTCGCCTTCCCGCACATCATGCTGGGATTGAACCAGACGGTGATCTTCGGCCTCTTCATGGTGATCATCGGCGCCTTCATCGGCACGACCGATCTCGGCCAGCTCATCCTCGGGGCCATATCCGATCCCCGCGGAACCGGCATTGGCCTCACGCTTGGACTGTGCGTTGCTTTCATCGGCCTTGCCGTCGACCAGATCATCCGCACCTGGGCGGAACGGCGCAAGAAGGAACTCGATCTCGGTTGACTGCCTCAGGGAAGGACACGGCACCCCACACGTCCTGGCGTTGTGATCACGGCGGTGGCGAATTCGCCTGATCCGGTCGCTTCCGGGTCAACGTGGCGGCAACAGGCTCTCCTGACTGCCGGCTTCCCTACTTCCAGACTGCTTCGGCGACCCGCATGAAGTTGCCGCCCATGATGGCGCGGACATCCCGCTCGGAGTACTGGCGCCGGAACAGTTCCTCGGCCAGTTCAAGGATCTGGCTCGGCGCGGCACAGGTGATGTCCGGGCAGTCGTACTGGGCCTTCGGCCAGTAATCCGTGTTGCGCTCGAGGACGCTTCCCAGGCCTTCACCCCCGTCATCGTCGCTCTCGAAGGCATAGTCGAGGCCGATCCCGACATGCTCGGGCCCGAGGAGATTGACGTAGTGATCGACGTGGTCCGCCATGGTCGTCGTGCGGATGTCGTTGTCGCCGAGAAAGATGCCGATTCCGACAATGCCCACGACGCCGCCTGTTGCCGCGCAGGCCTTTGCCTGGTCATCGCGGATATTGCGCTCGTGATCACGCAGCGCCCGGGCGTTGGAGTGCGAGAAGATGCATGGCGCCGTGGAAATCTCCATCGCCTCCATGGTGGACGAGTAACTGGTGTGCGAACAGTCGACGATCATGCCGAGCCTGTTCATCTCGCCGATCACGGCCCTGCCGAATGCTGTCAGGGGGATGTCCTCGTCGTGGCAACCGCCGCCGGCGAGGTTGTTCCTGTTGTAGGCGACGAGCATCTGGCGAACGCCCAGATGATGGTACATCTCGACCATGTCCAGGGATCCGTCGAGGGCATTCATCCCTTCAAGATCAAAACTCACCGCGAGATTGCCCGCCTTCCTTGCCGCACGGATTCCGTCGACCGAGGAGACGAGATCGTAGCCGTCGCTGGCGAGAATCCAGCGCCGGAAGGCTGCCAGCGACTTGATCGAATCGCGCCAGTCCATGACATCGTAGCCGACATTGACGCTGAGATAGTGAACGCCGGCTTCCTTCCATATCCGCAACTTGCCCAGATCGACACCGGGGTCGGGGCCAAAACCTGCGTGATCATCCCAGATGATGGCATCACGAAAGAGCCGTTCCGCCGCCTGTCGCGGATTGTCAGGCATGGCGCTTTCCTCCTCGTTGGAATCTCACTGCCATCATAGCACCCGGGCGAGGAGTATCGCACCGTGATCGCGTCCGTCTTGATTGTCGGGATGGGGCGGTGTCCACTCGGTCTTGTTCCTTCGTGAAGGAGGTCGTCATGTCCGGACCGATCGCAATGGAGTTGATGGGTGAGGTGTGGCCCGCGGCGCAGCCGGGCGCCGATCCTGGTGACCGGGGGACGGCATCGCTCGAATGCCGGGAGCCGGTGGAGATCCGCTCCTTCCAGACCATTGTCCTCACCTATACGGTCGGACGCTTCGGGCTCGATGACACGGGCGGCATCAAGGTCGTCCAGCGCTTTGCGAACGATGGAGGACGCTGGCAGACCGACGATCCGGCAGCCATGAACTACTGCACCGCAAGAGCGAGCAACGGCTGTCGCCTTGTGACCAGGGTGGAGCCAGGCGGACACCAGAGACCCTGGGACCGCTCGCTCAGGATCATCGTCACACACGGTTCCATGACCTGTGGCGACAGGATCGAGGTGGTGTTCGGCGATCGATCGGGCGGGTCACCCGGGCTGCGCATGCAGACCTTTACCGAGAGTGCTCACGAATTCCGCGTGCTTGTCGATGCCTGTGCCACGGGCCATTTCCTTCCCGTATCCGATCGCCCCTTCGTCAGCGTGGTCCCCGGCGAGGCCGTTTCCTGGCATGCCGTTCTGCCGACAAGGCGGCGTCCCGGTTCTTGCTTTGCACTGTCGATCCGGGCGGAGGATGCATGGAGCAATCCCACCGGCAGGGTGGAGGGCACATTCCGCCTTGTGGCCGCCGGAGCCATCACCGGCCTCCCGTCCCTCATCGACTGGCCTCCCGGCGAGGAGTTCCTGCGTATCGAAGGACTTTCCTGCCCGGCCGAAGGCGACGTGGCCGTGAGGCTCCTGTCCATGGATGGCCGGACGCTCGCCACGTCAAACCCCCTCGTGGTGGAGGCCAACGCTCCGGAGACATTCTGGGGGGATCTCCACGGGCAGAGCGGCGAATCCGTCGGGATCAACACGATCGAGGAGTACTTCACGTTCGCCCGAGACCGCGCCTTTCTCGACGTCACCAGCCACCAGGCCAACGATTTCCAGATCAATGACCTGTTCTGGCAACGCATCAACGATGTTGCCGCCTCCTTCAACGAGGACGGACGGTTCGTGGCCTTTCCGGGTTACGAGTGGTCCGGAAACACCTCCATGGGAGGTGACCACAACGTCTTCTTCAGGCACGAGGGACGTGCCATCCGCCGCTCGTCCCATGCCCTGCTTCACGAAAGAAGCGGACTTGCAAGTGACGTCAACACCTCGGGTGAACTCTTCGAAGCGCTGTCCGGCGAGGATTGCGTGGTCTTTGCCCATATTGGCGGACGTCCGGCCGATATCTCGGCGGCCGACGGAGGAGCCCTGCGCACGGCAGTGGAAATCCACTCGAACTGGGGCACCTTCGAGTGGCTGATGGCCGAGAGTTTTGCGCTCGGATATCGTCACGGCCTCGTATGCAACAGCGATGTGCACAAGGGCCGCCCGGGAGCGTCCCATCCCGGGGCCTCGGAGTTCGGCGCCTACGGTGGTTTGACCTGCTTCTTCGCTGATCACCTGACCCGGGACGGGATCTTTCGGTCGCTTCGCGGCAGGCATCACTACGGAACCACCGGGTGCCGCCTCCACATGAACGTGCGCGTGACATTCGATGAGCCGGCCGCCCGTTTTGCCACTGATCCCCGCCTTGGCCCTGTGGACCCGAATCCTGTCACGACACTCTTCATGGGTGACATTGCCTCGACTGCCGGGAGGACCGCCCGTCTCCATCTCGACGTGGCCACGCACTCACCGATCCTGCGCATCGACGTCCTCAATGGCACCAGCATGATCGCGTCCCTGCCGGGATACCGGTCTCAATCCAAAGACACGAGGCTGAGGGTTCTCTTCCACGGCGCCGAGTATCGCGGCCGCGGCCGGCAAACCCGATGGCGGGGCCGGGCCCGTTTCGATGGCACCGGCATCCGGAGTTTCTCCACCGTCTGCGCCTGGAACCACGACCGTCCCCTCCATCGCCAGGGCGACAGTGAGGTGGTCTTCGACGTGCTCACCACCGGGAACTTTGTCGGGTTCGATGCGGGCCTCGAGACCTGGTCCGGGCGCCTTGCACTCGATGCCGGCCATGTCGACATCACCGTACCCTTGCAGGAAATCGGCGAAGATCCTCTCATTGCCGATGCCGGTGGACTGGAACGCCATGTTTCCCTGACGCGCCTGCCCGAAGAGCTGACGATGACGCGGATGACCGAAACCCTTGAGGTCGCCCTCCATGACGAGGGCGACAATCCACTGTGGATCAGGGTCACCACCGAGGACGGTCACCGGGCCTGGTCGAGCCCGGTCTATGTCTTCCGTGAGGCCGGACCATGAGGCTCATCGCTGCTTTCGCCTTCCTGCTCCTCGCGCCGGAGTGGGCTTCGGCCCGCACCGTCATGTTCGACGGAAGCTGGCAGGACGAGTCCTTTCTGTTTCAGTCCGCCAACGACTACATCCAGGAAGGCGCCCGGCTGAGGATTCTGTCCGACGACAGCGTGTCCATTCTCTGGCGCCCCGCTCCGCGTGACGTCCACCATGCCCGCCAGGCGAGCTGGTACTGGACGGTGGACCAGGGCGTGGCTCCCACGGATCTCTCGATCAAGGGTGGTGACGACCGCAACATCGCTCTCTACTTCCTGTTTGCGCCCCGGGAGTTCGCAAACGACCTGGAGGACGCTTCCCCCGACCGGGTCTTCCAGCACGAGGCGGTGCGCATGCTTGTCTATGTCCGGGGCGGCAACCACGAACCCGGCACAATCGTCGTCAGCCCCTACCTGGAGCCGCGTGGCGTTCTTGTTCCTCTCAGGGGAACCGGGAACGGCACATTCGCCGAATCGGTCGACCTCGACACCGACTTTCGCCGGGCCTTTGGCTCGCCACCCGGTGTCCTTCTTGGTCTCGGCATCTCGGCGGACAGCGACGACACCGATGGCTTCATCGAAGCAGAAATTGGCGACCTCGTCATAGAGTGACGTCACCATGGGAAAGGCCCCTGACAGAGCGGTACGACTCCGCCCGCACCTCCACCCTGGCAGACTCAGGAAAGTCCCTCGGCGAGGCAAGAAGTTGCCGCGATGTCCTGTGATGCGATTCGGACATCATGTTATCATCGGCCCTGCAATTGGATGACAAGATGTCTATGGAGTCAGTAAGGCTCAAGAACTACCGATGTTTCCGCGACGACCAGACGGCCCGTCTTGCGCCGCTCACCCTGCTCGTCGGTGACAACAGCACAGGCAAGACGTCTTTCATGGCCATGATCCGGGTATTGTGGGAGTTGACTTGGCAATACAAGATTCCTGACTTCAAGGAGGAACCCTATGACCTAGGCAGCTTCGATGAGATTGCCCACCACCGGGGTCGGGGAGGTGGACGGGCCGAAATGTTCGAAGCCGGGTTTGAGACCACCCCGTCACGCTCGAAAGCCGCAAAGAAGACCGATTGTCCGCACAATTCGAACGTTTTCTCGTTCGCATTTGAGAAGAACGGAACAGTACCGGTCCCGGCTTGCCGAAGCCTGGCACGTGGCGATGACTGGATTGAGGAGCGGCTCAAGCGGGGTGTGTTTCAGGAGTTGCGCATGGGCACTTCAAGGGGCTCGTGGAAGATCAGACTCGATCCTGGATCACCATTGGTGAATCCCTCCCGGAACACAATGTGGCCCCTGCACCTGCCGGTAACGTTGTTGCTTTCTGGAAAGCGCGGGGATGAGAAACAAGAATTTGAACCTCTGGGCAATTCGCCAAGAGTGACCGAACAAGACCTCAAGGATGCCGAACGGGTTCAACGTGACGCATATTCAGCCCGCAATAGGAGGACTCTGTATGTGAGCGCCCCGGTTCGAGCTAGGCCACGCCGGACGTATGACCCGGCGCGGGCGTTGTCGGACCCTGAGGGTGACCACGTTCCCATGTACCTTGCGAACCTGTTCTTCCAGGATAAGCGGAGGTGGACTGACCTCAAGCATGCGCTGGAGGAGTTTGGACAGTCGTCTGGTCTGTTTGATGAAATCGGAATCAGGCAGCTGGGTAAGCGCGAGAGTGAGCCTTTTCAACTGCAGATCAGGAAGTATGGCGACAGACTTAAGGGACCATCACGCAACGTGATCGATGTGGGGTATGGAGTCAGCCAGGTGTTGCCGGTCGTCACGGAGTTGCTCCGTCGCGATGCTCCATCGATGTTTCTGCTACAACAGCCGGAGGTCCACCTTCACCCAAGTGCGCAGGCTGCCCTTGGAAGTCTGTTCTGCAAGGCTGCCGGTCCCGAGAGACAACTCATCGTGGAGACGCACAGCGATCACATGCTTGATCGCATCCGCATGGACATACGAGACGGGCGAGGAAAACTCTCCCCTGAAGATGTGTCGATTCTCTTCTTCGAGCGAAGCGAGCTGGATGTTCATATCCATTCGCTCCACCTGGACAAGGCAGGCAATGTTCTGGGTGCGCCCGGGGGGTACCGCCAGTTCTTTATGGAAGAGGTGCAAAGGTCCTTGGGGTTGTAATCATGAGGCTCTTGCAAAACGCGCCTTGCGGCGTGTTTTTCTCCGGGAATCGGCGGGTTTTCTGAAGGTCGGCCTGGATCGGGAGCGCACCCACGAGGTATAGTGGTGTTAGCAGCAACACTCTACCTGTGGAGGCGTTCCCG
>JAJEHK010000117.1 GCA_022823765.1 Alphaproteobacteria bacterium
CGCTCGGACCTGACATTGAAGTCGATGAGGCTGAGCGAGGTCCACTCGCCATCGGGTGCCAGGGGCGAGACCAGTTCACCGGCCGCCAGCTGCTCGTATCGCCACTGGTCGGTGTGGGCATACCAGAAGGACGTGCTGTTCATGTGCCGGGGCGGCCGGTTCCAGTCCAGCGCGAACGCGAGCGGCAACCATCCGGTCTGGGGCCGCAGCTTTTCCTGACCGACATAATGCGACCAGCCTCCACCGGACTTGCCGACGCAACCGCACATCACCAGGAGGTTGATGATGCCGCGATAGATCATGTCCATGTGGTACCAGTGGTTGAGAGCGGCCCCGACGATGATCATCGAACGCCCCTCGGTCTTGTGGGCGTTGTCCGCAAAGGCCCGGGCCACGGCGATGACCTTCTCGCGTTTCACCCCGGTGATCTGCTCCTGCCATGCCGGCGTGTAGGGCACGTCGTCATCGAAGGTGCCGGCGACGTTGTCGCCCCCCAGTCCGCGATCGATGCCGTAGTTGGCCACGAGAAGGTCGAAGACCGTGGCGACCGGCACCTCGCCTTCCCGGGTCGTGACGGTCTTGACCGGGACATGACGCCACAGCACGTCGTCGTGATCCGTGCCTGCGAAGTGGTCGTGGAGCGCGTTGCCGAAATAGGGGAACCCGACCGCCAGGACATCATCACGGGAGTCCAGGAGGCTGAGACGCAGCCTCGTCTCTTCCCCCCAGGTTCCCTCGCGTTCCTCGATGTTCCACTTGCCGCTCTCGCCCCAGCGGTAGCCGACGGATCCCACCGGGCAAACGAGGGAATCGCCCGCACTGACGTCCACCGCGACGGTCTTCCATTCGGGATTGTTCGTCTGACCCAGGGCTCCTTCGATGTCGGCGGCGCGCAACAGGCGATCCGGCACCCAGCCCTGATCCGACTGTCTCAGCGTGACCAGCATCGGCATGTCGGTGAAGCGCCGGCAGTAGTCCTCGAAGTAGGGGCTCTTCGACGCCAGGTGCCATTCCTTCAGGATGACGTGCCCCATGGCAAGGGCGAGGGCAGCATCGGTGCCCTGCTTGGGGTTGAGCCAGATGTCGGCGAACTTTGACGCCTCACTGTAGTCGGGCGTGACCGTCACGGTGGTGGCGCCCTTGTATCGGACCTCGGTCATGAAATGGGCATCGGGCGTGCGCGTCTGCGGTACGTTCGAGCCCCACATCATGAGGAAGGTGGAGTTGTACCAGTCGGCGCTCTCGGGCACGTCGGTCTGTTCGCCCCAGGTCTGCGGGCTCGATGGCGGCAGATCGCAGTACCAGTCGTAGAAGCTCATGCAGACGCCGCCGATCAGCGACAGGTAACGCGACCCGGCGGCATAGGAAACCATCGACATCGCCGGAATCGGCGAGAATCCGATCACCCGGTCGGGACCGTGGGTCCTGATGGTATGGATGTTGGCGGCGGCGATGATCTCGTTGACCTCGTCCCAGTTCGAGCGGACAAATCCGCCGTGACCGCGGACCTGCTGGTAATCCCGGCGCTTTGCGGCATCCCCTGCGATCGAGGCCCACGCAGTCACCGGATCCATGGTCTTGCGCGCCTCGCGCCAGTGCCGCACCAGCCGGCTGCGTACCAGCGGATACTTCAGCCGGTTGGCGCTGTAGATGTACCAGGAGTAGCTGGCGCCGCGCGAACAGCCGCGCGGTTCGTGGTTGGGCAGGTCAGGCCGGGTGCGGGGATAGTCGGTCTGCTGTGTTTCCCAGGTGATGATCCCGCCCTTGACGTAGATCTTCCAGCTGCACGACCCGGTGCAGTTCACCCCGTGGGTCGAGCGCACGATCTTGTCGTGGCTCCAGCGCGCCCGGTAGGCGTCCTCCCAGGTTCGGTCCTCGCTCGTGACCACCCCGTGCCCGTCCGAGAAGGTATCGACCGTCTTCGTGAAGAAGGTCAGTCGGTCCAGGAAATGGCTCATCGGGTCCGCCTCCTCTAGGGGTTCTTCACGTAGGCGTTCGGGCGCAGGTAAAACCACCAGTTGATTATGATGCACAACGCGTAGAAGGCGGCAAAGCCGTAAAGGGCATTTTCCGGAGTGGTCGCCTTGATCTGTTCCCCGAACACCTTCGGAATGATGAAGGCGCCATAGGCGGCGACTGCCGATGTCCAGCCCAGCACAGGACCGGCCTGCACTTTGTCGAAGACTATGGCGATGGTGCGGAAGGTGGATCCGTTGCCGATGCCGGTGGCGGCAAAGAGGACGAGAAAGAGAAGAAGGAAGGGCAGGAAGTAGTCTTCAGGCGTCGGTGAGACGTAGGCCAGGGACAGGATGTAGGCGACGCCGAGCGCGCAGGCGACCATGACGACGGAGACGATCTGCGTGACCAGCGCACCGCCGAAACGGTCCGAGATCATGCCGCCCAGGGGGCGGATGAGAGCGCCGATGAAGGGGCCGGTCCACGCGTACATGAGAGCGCTTGGCCCGTTGGGATTGACGGTCGTGTGGGTGAGCGCCCCGTCGACCTCGATGTGCTGGAAGCCGAATACAACCTTGATGGCGAGGCCGAAGGTGGCCGCATAGCCGATGAAGGAGCCGAAGGTCATGGTGTAGATGACCGTCATCGCCCACGTGTGGCGGTTCCGGAAGATGGCGTACTGCTGATCGAGGCTGCGGCGGATGGTGCCGGGGATCAGTCTGAGGGCAAAGACCGTCCCGGCGATGACGAGAGGAAGGACCAGCCACTTGCTGAGCTCCAGCCCCGAGCCGCCGGCGTTGGCCGGCAGCAGCAACCACAATCCTGCAGCGGCGGTGACGAGACCGATTCCCAGCATGCCGAGGATCTTGCCGAATGCGCCGGTCGTCGAGTTGAGACCGGGGGAGACATGGTCCGCGGTGATGTTGTTCATGCCGAACCAGGCGGCGATGACCAGGGGCACCAGGATGGCAACCCAGATGTAGCCCGCATTGTGGATGTAGGTCTCGGTGCCGGCCGGAATCTTGCCGATGAGGGTGCCCGAACTGTTGGCAAGCACGAGGGCCGAGCCGCCGAACACGCCCACGGTCATCACCAGGGGCACCAGGATCTGCATCGTGGTGACGCCGAAATTGCCGAGGCCGGCGTTCATTCCCAACGAATAGCCCTGCACCCTCTTCGGGTAGAAGAAGGAGATGTTCGACATTGACGAGGCGAAGTTGCCGCCACCGAACCCCGACAGCAGGGCCATGATCTGGAACTGCCACAGGGGCGTCGACGGATCCTGCAGAAGGAACCCGGTGCCGGCGGCCGGGATGATCAGCAGTGCCGTGGTGAGGAAGATCGTGTTGCGCCCGCCGGCGATGCGGATGAAGAAGGAAGACGGGATGCGCAGCGTGGCGCCGCTCAGACCGGCGATGGCCGCAAGGGTGAAGAGCTCCGCCTGGGCGAAGGGGAACTTCAGGTTGATCATCTGGACGGTGATGATCCCCCAGTAGAGCCACACCGCGAACCCGCACAGGAGGCAGGGGATCGAGATCCACAGGTTGCGTGTCGCCACACGCCTGCCCTCGCTCTCCCAGAAACTCTCGTCTTCCGGGTTCCAGTTCGTCAGGTTTCTGGCCATGGCGAGGGTATCCTCAGCG
>JAJEHK010000099.1 GCA_022823765.1 Alphaproteobacteria bacterium
CCCGGCTTCATGCCAAGGCGTGGCTGTTCCACCGCCGCAGTGGTCTGCACACCGCCTACATTGGTTCGTCGAACCTCACCCACGCGGCTCAGGTCGATGGCCTCGAATGGAACGTGCGCGTGAGTGCGGCCGAGAATCCCGAAGTGATTGAGCGGTTCGCAGCGACCTTCGAACAGTACTGGCAGGAGCCCGAGTTCGAGGCCTATGCGCCCCAGCGTGACAGTGAGCGGCTCGACCGCGCGCTCTCGAGACAGCGCGGCGACGCCGGAATGAACGATGGCACCTTGCTTTCTCTGCTGGTTGACGTCGCACCGAAACCTCACCAGGCAGTCGCACTGGAGGCCCTCGAAGCGGAGCGCTTGCGCGGATACCACCGCAACCTCGTCGTCGCGGCGACCGGCACCGGCAAGACCTGGATCGCGGCATTCGATTTCAAGCGGCTACGCGACCAAGGCCTTGGTCATTCCTTGCTCTTCGTTGCGCACCGCGATGAGATCCTCCTTCAAAGCCAGCAGGTCTTCCAGCTTGTACTCCGGGAGTCGGGCTTTGGTGAGCGGCTGGTCGGTGGCGAGCGTCCACGCGCGGGTCACCATGTCTTTGCTTCGGTGCAGTCTCTTGCCAACCGGATTGGTGAAATCGATCCGGACGACTTTGACGTGGTCGTCGTGGACGAGTTTCACCACGCGGCGGCTGCGAGCTACGAACGCCTGCTGTCACGTCTGAAACCGAAGTTTCTCCTCGGACTCACAGCTACGCCCGAGCGCGCCGACGGCAAATCGGTGCTGCAGTGGTTCGATGGCCGCATCGCCTACGAGTCCCGGCTTTGGGATGCCCTCGATCAGGGACTACTCTGTCCGTTTCATTACTTCGGGGTAAACGACACGACCGATCTTTCGGCGGTACGTTTCGAGCGCGGACGATATGTGCCTGGCGAGCTTGACAACGTGTTTACGGGCGATCACGCACGAGCGGTTCGGATCCGCCAGGCTGTCGAGGAATATGTGACCGACCCGCATCAGATGCGGGCGCTGGGATTCTGCGCAGGCATCGGTCACGCTCACTTCATGGCAAGACAGTTTTCAGGTTTCGGCTATCCGGCAGTGGCCCTCGATGCGGGCACCTCGTGGGATGATCGGCGTTCAGCGCTCGCGAGACTGCGGCGCGGAGAACTTCGAGCTGTCTTCGCGGTCGATCTCTTCAACGAGGGCGTCGACCTTCCCGAAGTCGACACCGTGCTCATGCTGCGGCCGACCGAGAGCGCTACGGTGTTTCTCCAGCAGCTCGGAAGAGGACTGCGGTGGGCCGAGGGAAAGCGGGTCCTCACTGTCCTCGACTTCGTGGGCCAGGTGCAGCGCGAATACCGGTATGACGTGCGCTTTCGGGCTCTGATTGGGGGCACCCGTGATCAGGTCGAGCGCGCCGTAGAGGCGGACTTTCCGCTACTCCCACCGGGATGTGCGCTTAAGCTGGATCGCATCGCCAAGGAGACGGTGCTGCGCAACCTGAGAGCAGCGGTACGCAACGCTCGTGCGCGTCTCGCCGATGACCTACGTACTCTCGGACCTGAAACACGGCTTCGCGGCTTCATGAAGGACGCCGGCGTCGAACTCGAAGAAATCTACGCGCGACCCAATTCTGGACACTGCTTTACCGAGCTCCGTCAGCGGGCGGGCTTCGAACAGAGCGTCGAAGAAGACTCGCTCCTCAAGGCTATCGGCAGACTGCTTCACGTAGACGATCACGAACGGATCGAAACATGGCGAGACCTCCTGTCAGGGGGTCGTTCCAGCGGAATTGCGGGACTCCAGGGCCGCAAGTATCGCCTGGGCCTCATGTTGTTCGCGCTTCTGGGCAACCGTCGCCAGTCGATCAATGAAGCGGATCAGGTCCTGGAAAGGGTCCGTGGGTCTCCAGAATTGTGTCGCGAAATCGGCGACCTCCTGGATGTTCTCGCGGACCGAACTCGTACGGTCTCTCAAATGCTCGATCCGGCCAGCGATGTCCCACTGGCAAGTCACGCGACCTATACCCTGGGCGAGATCGTCGCGGCACACGGACACACTGATAAACGCGGCGCACTGGTGTTCCCGCAGGGTGGGGTCCTTTGGAACAGGGCGACTCAGACCGACCTCTTGTTCGTCACGCTGGAGAAGTCGGAAAGGGACTATTCTCCCACGACACGCTATGCCGACTACCCGATCTCGCCGACGTTGTTTCACTGGGAGTCGCAGAATACGACGTCCGCCGATACTCCGACCGGGCGCCGCTATGTCAAACAGCCCGTCCAAGGCACGAATGTCATCCTGTTCGTACGCGAACGAAAGAAGAATGGCCGGGGTGAAACCCTTCCCTACCACTGCCTCGGCCGTGCCCATTACCGAAGTCATGAGACAGAACGACCCATGAAAATACTGTGGGAACTGGAACGCTCCATGCCGGGCTGGCTCTATCAGGCAGGAAAAGTGGTGGCGGGTTGAAGTACAGAAGGGCGATCTTCCTGCGACGATGTCACCAATCTCCAGAGTTGGCCCTGCAGGAACTGCGTGGTGTTGACCGAACACGCGCCTGAGATCGAGGCTGACACGCGGTGGTAAGGCAAGATGCACGTCGGTGGCCGGTAGGACAGGGGCCGAGGGTTGATCTGGCGGAACCCTGAGGAGGATTCGGGCGGCTCACGAAGATCTGGAAGGATTCCCATCCGGGGGTCAGGAGGCGATTCCCGTGAACAGGGCAAGTGCGCGGTTTACGGCTATCATGTCGGCGTCGTCAAGGTGTCCGAAAACTCGGCCGATGCGGCGCGGTCTTGCCGAGAAGATCTGATCGATCATGACGTAAGATCGTGTGTGCAGGCCATTATTCTCGGAGGGCTCAACCGGAACACGGATTAGTGGAGCGTCAAGTGCTGTCGAGGTCAGCAACACCACAGTAACTGAGGACGTCAGCCGGGCGAAAAGGTCCGATTGGATCACCAGGGCGGGGCGCGGTTTGCCGTGTTCGCCCTGCAGGGCGACGGTAACGAGGTCGCCGCGCCTCACTCACGGTGTCCGGTTTCGAGGGCGTCGAGATGCTCCGCGAGGTCAGCTGCGGCGCTGTCCATGAATTGCATAAGTTCAGGATCGGCACGGTTGGCCTCGTTGACGATAGTTGCCTGACGGGCACACTCTTCTGCAAAGCCCGGGGCGCGGGTATCGGGAACCCAAATCTGGATCGGCCGCAGGCCCTGTGCTCTAAGTGCGGCTCGGTGCTTCTCCACGCGTTGCGCGTTCGTGGATGCGGGGGACACGGTGTTTCTCCTGTCATGCTATTGCGCGTTACATGTAACACGTTTGGCTGATGCAGACTACATCTATTGTTCCCGGACTTCTTGCTGTGCGGTGCTGGTCAACTTCCTGCATCATGTCGCGATGAAAGTGACTTGAGGTCACCAGTCCAGTGATCGCGACAACCGGAGAGTAGGCCAGCCTTGCCATGCGAGACCGGTCATCACGTTGACGGAGTCGGGATCGGCCTGTCTGCGGTGCGGCACTTCTGTATGGACCGCGGAGGCGTCCTGACCTATTGATGGCGGCTTCGCATGTCAGGATGTCGTGGAGTGAGGCGATGGTCTGGACCGACGAAATGATCCGCCGGCTGGAAGAGCTGTGGGCCAAGGGCACCAGCGCATCGGTCATTGGAAAGGAACTCGGTGTTTCCAAGAACGCGGTGATCGGCAAGTCGCGCCGCCTCAAGCTTCCGGCACGGCCGTCGCCGATCGTCAGGGCCGGCGAGAAGAAAAAGCCGGCAACCGGGACCGCCTCGAAGAAAAAGCAGCGCATCACCGACATCATCGAGTTGACGGCCCATCTGTGCCGCTGGCCGTTTGGCAATCCCGATGAGGAAGATTTCTATTTCTGCGGCAAGGCCGTGGTCCCGGGCAAGCCCTATTGCCAGGAGCACAGCGACATTGCCTACGTTGCGAAGTCGGGTTCCCGCGATCGCGCATCCTGAACCGGTGCTTCGACGCGGTCAGTAGTCGATGGCCGTGATCTCGATTTCCCTCTGCCCCTTGGGTGTCGCGAAGGCGACGTCATCCCCCGATTCCCGTCCCATGAGGGCCCGTGCGATCGGGCTCCTGATGGAGATCAGCCCCTTGTCGGTGTCGGCCTCATGTTCACCGACGATGCGGTACGTCGCCTCGTTTCCCGTATCGAGGTCGACCACCGTGACACGCGCTCCGAAGGCGACCTTGTCCCGGGGCTGACGGTCCGGGTTGATGATCTGCGCCTCGCCGAGGACACCTTCAAGCTGCCTGATGCGCGCCTCGACGAATCCCTGACGGTCCTTGGCCGCGTGATACTCGGCATTTTCCTTGAGGTCACCGTGTTCACGCGCCGCCTCGATCGCCCGGGAGATCGCGTGGCGCTCGCTGTTCTTGAGGCGTTTCAACTCAAGTGACAGGCGTTCAAAGCCCTCTCGTGTCATGGGGTGAGTCACCTTGGCCTCGCTCCTTCTTGCGTCACTCCCGCCACGTGTCATGGCACCGGTCGCGGTCCGGCGTCAACGCCTGGCGCACCAGAAAAAAAGTGATCAACAAGACAGGCGCTCCGGTCCATAATGCGCCGCCGCTTCGTCCAGCAGTCGGGAGGATGCCTCACATGGTACACCTCGTCAGCTTTGACCCCGATGTCGAGGAACGGGTGCGCTTCATCGAGGAGACTCGTCCCGGCGACATCGTGGGCAGGACTCTCGATCGCCTCGATGAGGGTGAGGACGCGCGCGATCTCGTTGTCGCTGCTGCCCTTGCGGTCTCGCGGTCGAGCGAACTGCCAGCCGGACACCATGGCGGACCCATTCATCCCGTGGCAGGCATTCACGCCGTTCTCTCGATGATGGAACGGCTCGATGGCGAGGACAGTCAGCTGCCTGCCATCCAGAGCGTGGCTCTGGCCTGCAAGCACATCCACCTGCCGTCCATGGGGCCGACAGCCATGGTGCGGTTTGATGACCTCAATCGCGACGTCAGCCTGGAGAGAGTACTCGAACGGCTCGCGGCCTCTGTGCGGGCTCATGAGCAGCGCCTTGCCGAACGGGCACTGACCCTGGCTTGCGAGACCGCGTCGCCTGGCCGGATTCTCGATTGTCTGCTGCCGGTCGCGCTCGAGCGCAATGTGCTGGACGATCACTATTTCCTTTACCTCATCTACGCCATGCGCGCCCTTGACCGGATCGGCTGGCAGTGGGGGCCGGTGCTGCTGCGCCCGGTGGTCAGATACCTGGCGCGCCATGCTCCATTCTCCGGCTTCGGGGAGTTCGACCAGAAGGCTATCGACGATGGCATTGCCTATCATCACCGGCTCGGTGAACTCGATTCGCTGATGGACACCTTCGGTCTCACGCCGGATACCGTTCCCCTGAAGACCGGCCCGTCCGAGACGGCGGCGATCGGAGAGTTCGCGGACATGGTGGGTGCCGTTTCGTCGATTGCGGAGTTGCCCGGGATGGTCGCCGAGGCCATGGGGGGCGGTTTGTCGCTGGAAGGAACCTGCGAAGCGCTTTCCATCGGTGGAGCCCGGATCTTCCTGCGTTCCCACACCGCCAATCCCTTCGACGTCCACATTCACACCGGCATTTCCGCCCGGCGTTACGTGATCGGTTTTCCGGAGGTCTCGTTCCGCTCGAAGTGTCTGGCGCTGCTCGGTTGGGCATGGAGTTACGAGATTCGCTATCTCGACGCCACCCTGACGTGGGACTGGCAGGGCACGGAGTCCGCTGTCATCGAACCTGCGAAGGTCCTGCTTGACCGGATCGAGGAAGCGATCCTCGCCATCGATGGCTACGATGTCACGAGGCTCGAGGTTCCGATCAATGAACTGGTAGCCCCGGATGCGGTGCGGGACGTCGTGGATCTCGCTCGCGCCTACGTCAAGGCGGGATACGACGCCGATGATCTCTTCACCCTTGCGACGCGCCTGGCGTGCCGCGAGGACGCCTCCGAAATGCATGGTTACAAGATCCAGCAGGCTGCCCTCGAGGAGTACCGGTTCTGCCGGGCACCGCTGAACTGGGTCCATGCGGTGGCGGCCGTCAAGCAGTGTTCCGTGACGGCGCCGGTGAATCCAAAGAGGTTCTATCCCCAGTACGCCAGTCGCCTGGCTGCCTGACGACCTCCCGGCCAGGGGCGGACAGGCCGCACGATGTCATGGCAAGTGAGGCGGGCACTGTGATAGTAGTGCCAGCCCGTTTGAGGAACGGAGACAATCCCGATGAGTGGTGCGGTACTGACCCTGAAAGTGAACAGGGTCAACGACGAAGCGATTGACATCCGCTCATACGAGCTGGTTGACCCTGAAGGCCGCCTGCTGCCGATGTTCACTGCCGGGGCCCACGTCGATATCGAGCTGCCCAACGGTCTCGTCCGGCAGTACTCGATCTCGAGTGATCCGCGGGATGTGGACCGCTATGTCGTTGGGGTCCTGCGTGAGCCGGAGAGCCGGGGCGGGTCCACATGCATGCATGATCGTGTCCGCCCGGGGGATCACCTGACCATCCATGGTCCGCGGAACAACTTTCCCCTGGCAGCCGATGCACGCCATCACATCCTGCTGGCCGGTGGTATCGGTGTGACACCGATGATGGCCATGGCCCGTGATCTGGCGGGGCGCCGTTCATCCTTCGAAATGCACTACTGCACGCGTTCGCCGGAACGCACGGCCTTCCGGACCGACATCGCACAATCGGATTTTTCCGACAACGTGATCTTCCACCATGACGACGGCAATCCGGCTGACGGTCTTGATATTGCCGGTCTCCTGAGGGAAGTGCGCCCGGAAACGCATGTCTACTATTGCGGTCCTGCAGGGTTCATGCAGGCCTGTGAGGCGGCCCTCGCCCACTGGCCACGTCATACCGTTCACTTCGAGTACTTTTCTGTCGACGAATCGGTCGAGCATGACGAGAACGCGGCCTTCAAGGTGAAGATTGCCAGCACCGGCGCCGTGTTCGATGTGCCGGAGGACCGGACCATCGTCGAGGTGCTGCGCGCCAACGGCCTTGATGTCGAGACCATGTGCGAGGAAGGAATCTGCGGCACCTGTGCCACGGTGCTGCTCGACGGAGAGCCCGATCACCGGGATTTCGTGCTTGACGACGAGGAAAAGGCGCGTGGCGAGTTCATCATGGTCTGCTGCAGCCGCGCCCGTTCGCCGGTGCTGACCCTCGACCTCTAGACCCTTTCAGGCGCGACCGCGCCGGACAGCCTCGACTCGGCTCAGGCGGTCATGCCCCCGTCGACCACCAGCGTGTGGCCGGTGATGTACGAGGCATGGGCGAGGAAGAGAATGCTCTCGGCGAAATCGTCGGGCTCACCGGCCCGGTTCAGCGGAACACGCGCCAGGCGTTCCTGGTTGCCTTCTTCGGACCAGCGGCATTCCCAGGGACTGTCCACCACGCCGGGGGCGACGGCATTGACCCGCACCTCCGGCGCCAGAGCCTTGGCCAGGGCCTGTGTCAGGTTGATGAGGCCGGCCTTCGACGCGGCATAGGCCGTCGATGAACCGACTCCCGTGAGGCCGGCCACCGAACAGGTGTTGACGATCGCGCCGCCACCCTGTCGCAGTGACTCGGAAGCGGCACGGGCGCACCGGTAGGGACCGACGAGATTGACCGACAGCACCTTCAGCCACATGTCCTCGTCGATCGCATCAAGATCCCGGGGTGGCACGGGAATCGACGTTGCCGGCGTGCCGGCATTGTTGACGAGGTGGTCGAGTCCGCCGAGTTCGTCGATGGCGTCCGAGATCATGGCCTCGCAGTCGCTCTCATCCCCGACATCACCGGGTGCGGCGATGACATCCAGTCCCGAATCCCGCAGGCGCGCCACCTCCCTGGCGAGATGCGGGTTGCCGGGAAGGTCGTTGAGCGCCACCCGGGATCCGCAACGGGCAAAGAGAGTCGCGGTCGCCAGACCGATTCCGGAGGCGGCGCCGGTGACGAGACTTCGCGTACCGGCAAGATCGCAGGTGATCACTGGGTGCCCCTGAGGCCGAGCATCGATCGTGCCTCATCGGATTTCGCGACGCGGCAGCCGAGCATGGAGATGATGCCGGCCGCCTTCTCGACGAGCTCCGCATTGGTCGCCAGAACTCCCCGTTCCAGGTAGAGGTTGTCCTCCAGACCGACCCGGACGTGACCACCCTGGTTCACCACTTCCGCCACCATGGGCATCTGCAGTCGCGAAATGCCGAATCCGGCCCACAGGGCGCCGTCGGGCAGCATCGAGCGAAGATAGGTCACGGTTTCGGCGGCTGCCGGCGCTCCCCAGGGGATGCCCATGCACAACTGGAACATTGGCGGGGAATCGATGAGGCCGTCGTCGACCATGCGCCTGGCGAGCCTCAGGTGGCCGGCATCGAACACCTCGAGTTCGGGCTTGACGCCGGCCGCCCGGATGCGCCGGGCCATTTCCTGCAAGTGTTCCGGGACATTGACGAAGGCGCGCTCGCCAAAGTTCATCGTTGCCACGTCGAGGCTGCACACCTCGGGAAGCAGCTCTTCGACGTGGCGGACCCGTTCCCCGGGAGTGCGGAACGACCCCGGCACCGCGGCGCGAGAGGGATCGTCAGCCGAAGGAGTGAACCCGGCCCCCGGTCCGGTCGTCAGGTTGATGACGATCGTGCTGTCGGAATCACGGATGCGGCCGGCGACTTCGGCGTAGAGGTCCTGCCTCATCGATGGCGCGCCGGTTTCGGGATCGCGGACATGGATATGGCAGATCGCCGCGCCGGCCTTGCCGGCATCAATGGCAGCCGTCGCGATCTGTTCCGGCGTGACGGGGACCTTGTCGCTTCTTGAAACGGTGTCACCGCCACCGGTGATCGCGCAGGTGATGATGACGGGCCGTGACATGGAGAGCCTCCCGGGCGGATCCCCTCGGTTCAGCCCAGCTTGAGGTGTCCGAACCGTTTGGAAAACCGTGCCACCTGTCCGCCGGTATCGACCAGACGCTGGCTTCCCCCGGTCCAGGCTGGATGGGAGAGCGGGTCGATCTCCAGCGTCATGGTGTCGCCTTCGCTGCCCCACGTGGAGCGGGTCACGAATTCCGTACCGTCGGTCATGACGATCCTGATGTCGTGATAGTCAGGATGAATACCGTCCTTCATGGCCAGCCCCCGTTGTGCGGCACCGGTTTATAGGCAACCACCTCGTTGCATGCAAGGTCGGCGGCTCGACAATGATCTCGCCATTGCTGGAGCCGTCGTTGCCGGGGAGGTGTCATGCGAGGAAGGGGCTGTCGTGAGTGCCGGACTGCAACCATGTCGAGAGATGCAGGTCCCGCCAACCGATACACTCGGTGCCTGCACGGATTTGTCCCCTGTCGCCGCCGAACACCAGGCGCTTCGTTGGACGGTGGGCTGCGGCAGTCTCCGACAAGAGCGCCTCGAAGCGCCGCAGAGGGCGCAAGAAGCTCTCATCCAGAGTCGCTCCGGATTTCACTTCGCAGGCAATGATGGACAGGCCATTCTGAATGACAAGGTCGATCTCCGGTCCGCGCGCGGACCGGAAATGGAACATGCCGTCGGGTTGCCCGCGATGAATCCGGTGCTTGAAAATCTCGGCGGCGACCCAGCTTTCGAAGATGGCGCCGCGCAACGGATGGTGTCGCAGTTCATCGGCCGAACGGATGCCCAGAAGACGGCATGCGAGACCACTGTCCATGATGTGGAGTTTTGGCGCCTTGACCAGTTGCTTGCGCAGGTTCCTGTGCCAGGCCGGCAGGCGAAACACGAGAAAACTTGCCTCCAGAACAGACATCCAGGCGCGGATGGTGTTGTGCGAAACACCCGTATCTCCCCCGATGTCGGAAAGGTTGGTCTCCTGTGCAGTGCGGCTGGCTGCCAATGCCATGAAGCGGCCAAATGCCTCGAGGTTGCCGATCTGCGACACCTGGCGCAGATCCCGTTCAACGTAAGTGGCCAGATAGTCGCCCAGCCAGCGTCTTGCGTTCAGTCGGCGACCGTGAATAGCCGGGTAGCCTCCCTGGAACACCACCTGCCACAGATCGGTTGCGGCAGAATCGAAGGCGATCAGCTCGTCGAAACTCAACGGCAACAGGTGGACAATCGCGGTCCGGCCGGCCAGAGACTGGGTGATCGTTCGGGTGAGTCCGAAGTGCTGTGACCCGGTGACAATGTAGTGTCCTGGCTCCGGTCGCTCGTCGACGATGACCTGGATGTAGCTGCTCAGGTCCGGGGCGTGCTGGATTTCGTCGATGACGGCGCCGTCGGGGTACTCTGCCAGGAATCCACGCGGATCCCTGCACGCATACTCGCGTACGTCGAGTGGCTCCAGGTTGACGTAGGGCTTCTGCGGAAACACCGCCCTGCAAAGTGTGGTCTTGCCGGATTGTCGGGGGCCGGTGATCGTTACCACTGGATAGGCCTCCGCGATGCCGAGAACCAGTGTTTCCAGTGTGCGAGGCTTGTATGGCATGCATGTATTGTAATTGACACTTACAAATTATGCAACTTCTCTCGCCTGATACCGCCAGTTCGACCAGGCGCAAGGCGCAATGTTCCGACTTGTGTGCGGACGTGAACTGCAGGGGTGGCCGTTGCCGCTTGCCGGTCATACCCTGATGATCCGAACCCGGAGAGGATCATGCAGGAGACCCTCGACTTCATCGTCGTCGGTGCGGGCTCGGCGGGATGCGTTCTCGCCAACCGGTTGAGCGAGGATGGCCGGACAACGGTCCTGCTGCTCGAGGCGGGAGGTCGTGACCGGCACCTCT
>JAJEHK010000096.1 GCA_022823765.1 Alphaproteobacteria bacterium
CGCCACGATCGAGGACTTCCGCAACTTCGTGAAGCTTGCCTACATGACGCCGGCCATGCACCACTCGGGTGGAACGGTGTGCGAACCGGTCGACGTCCCTGTCAGCAAGCGCCACCTCGACATGGTGCATGCCCACCTCACGTACTCCGACAAGCCTTTCATGGGATCGGTCACCGCACCCGATCGCGCAGCTGACACGGTCGAACTGGCGCGTATCGCTCTCGGCGGCGAAAAGGTCGACAACCACTGCTGCATCATCAATCTCATCAACGCCAACTCGCCGATGACCTTCGACGGCACGATGCTCGGCGCCCTCAAGGTCTATGCCGGGGCGGGACAGGCCTGTGTCGTGTCACCCTTCATCCTGTCGGGCGCCATGAGTCCCGTGACAGTCGCCGGGACGGTTGCGCAGATTCTGGCAGAGGCTCTCGTCGGCATGGCCACGACCCAGCTGGTGCGCAAGGGTGCCCCGGTGGTGTTCGGCACGTTCGGCAGCTCGATCTCGATGCAGTCGGGAGCCCCGACCTTCGGTACACCGGAACCGGCACTCGTGCTGTTCGCCTCGGCACAACTCGCCAGGCGCCTGGGGGTCCCCTTCCGGTCAGGCGGCTCACTGTGCGGGTCAAAGGTTCCTGACGCCCAGGCAGCCTACGAAAGCGCTCAAACCCTCCTTCCCACACTTCTGGGGGGTGTGAACTTCGTGCTGCATGCCGCCGGCTGGCTGGAGGGTGGTCTGGCTTCGGGATACGAGAAGTTCGTCATGGACGCCGACCAGATCGGCATGATGCAGGTGCTGGGCGGAGGGGTCGATCTTTCAGAGAACGGACAGGCAATGGACGCCATCCGTGAGGTCGGTCCGGGCAGTCATTTCCTGGGGTGTGATCATACCCAGAACAACTTCCAGTCAGCCTTCTACCGTTCGACGATCGCTGACAACAACAGTTTCGAACAGTGGCAGGCCGACGGGTCGCTCGATGCCGCAAGACGCGCCAACCAGCTGTGGAAGGACATGCTTGCCGACTACGAGGCTCCGGACATGGATCCTGCAGTGGCCGAGGAACTCGATGACTGGATCGCCCGCCGGAAAGTCTCCCTGCCGGACTCCTTTGCCTAACCGGGGAACGGGAGTCCCTTTCGGCGTGGCATCAGCCAGGCTGTACCGGGTCTACGGGACGCGCTTCAGGCGGTGCATCAGGCTGGACGTGTCCCAGCGGCTGCCACCAAGGCGCTGGATCTCGGCGTAGAACTGGTCCACCAGAGCGGCCACCGGCAGTGAGGCGCCATTGCGCGATGCTTCGGCCTTCGCAATGCGCATGTCCTTGCGCATCCAGTCCACCGCGAAGCCGAAGTCGTACTCGTCCCGCAACATGGTGCTGCCACGATTGACCATCTGCCAGGAACCGGCGGCGCCCTTGGAGATGACGTCGATCACCTGCTCTCCGTCCAGTCCGGCACGCTGGGCGAAGTTGAGGCCCTCGGCCAGACCCTGGACGAGACCGGCGATGCAGATCTGGTTGGCCATCTTGCAGAGCTGGCCGGCACCGACGCCTCCCATCAGCGTCACGGCCTTGCCGTAGCACTCCATCACCGGACGGGCGCGGTCGAAATGCTCAGGGTTGCCTCCGGCCATGATCGTCAGCTGGCCGTTCTCCGCCCCGGCCTGGCCGCCCGAAACCGGTGCATCGACGAAGCCGATGCCTTGGCCGGCGAGCACGGCCTCCATGTCCCTCGCGACATCCGCCGAAGCGGTTGTGTGGTCGACGAAGAGCGCGCCTTCGTCCATGCCGCTGGCGGCGCCATCGGCGCCGCAGATCACCTCGCGCACACTGTCATCGTCACCGACACAGGCAAAGACAATCTCCGCGCCTGCTGCTGCTTCGGCCGGGTTGGGTGCGCTGCTGCCGCCATGGTCTTTCACCCAGCGTTGCGCCTTGGCCGGCGTGCGATTGCAGACGGTCACATCGTGACCGTGGGACGCCAGATGCCCGGCCATGGGATAGCCCATCACTCCCAGACCCAAGAAAGCGACCTTCACTGCCCATCTCCTTCATGTTGAACTCAGGGTGGACCTTGTATCCGGTCCTGCACCGGCCTGCCAGCCGCCACCGGCCGATCCAGCGAAAAGACGCTCGACAGCAGGACGGCAATACATAATCTTGCGCGATGATCTCTTCCCTTCACAGGAGCAAGGTTCATGTACTGGACGATTGCCATCTCCGTCCTCTTCAGCCTGCTCTCGCTTCTGGGCCTGGTGGCTGCCGCCCTGTCCGAAAGTGAGGCAACCCGATACATGGGCATCGGTCTTGTGGGCCTGAGCTGGTTCATCATGCTTCGCTACTATGGCCACATCGCCGAGCGCCGTGCGCAGCGTGACAGCAGACACTGAGCCATGCCGGGCATGAAGCGGACCCTCATGGCGGTGGTGGCAGCGTGGTGCCTCGCCACGCCGGCGACGGCGGACGATGATCTCGTGCCAGAAGCAACGGAGGCGCTGCGGGGTCTGCTGACGCTGCTTGAG
This sequence comes from Alphaproteobacteria bacterium, assembly GCA_022823765.1. Lineage (GTDB taxonomy): Bacteria > Pseudomonadota > Alphaproteobacteria > SP197 > SP197 > SP197. The sequence goes on from JAJEHK010000096.1 coordinate 2,519, forward strand.
GGCATCATCGAATCCGTTCCCCAGTATGAACTGCCGGAAGTTCTCGAGAACGGCGACATCATCATCCGACGCGTTCCCGCAGAGCCCGAAGAGGCGCCCGAGGAAGATGAGACAGAGTCGTCCAAGGACATCTGAAGTTTTCGGGGTCATGCGAGACTGGTGAAATCGATCTCCCGGTTGATGTCGAGTTCCTGAACCACCGGTGCCATCGGGTACTTGAGACCACTGGCGCAATTGAAGAGAACGACGCGCTCATCATCACCGACCAGCCCGTTCTCCAGAGCCTGCCTCCAGGCGGCAACCGTCGCCGCCCCTTCCGGTGCGAGGAGCAGACCGTCCTCGACCGCGACCCTGTCCCGCTCCCGGAGAATCGATTCGTCATCGACCGCCATGGCGAAACCGCCGGACGCGCGGACGGCGTCGAGAATGAGGAAGTCGCCGATGGCAGCCGGCACCCGGATGCCCGCCGCCACGGTATGGGCGTCCTGCCATGGCGCGGCGTGTGTGCTCCCGGCCTCGAAGGCATGCACGATGGGAGCACACCCCGCCGCCTGCACGGCCACCATGCGCGGCAGGCCGCCGGTGATCCAGCCAAGTTGGCGAAGCTCATGGAAAGCCTTCCACATCCCTATGAGGCCGGTGCCGCCTCCGGTGGGATAGAAGATGACATCCGGCAGGGACCAGTTCATCTGCCAGGCAAGCTCGAGTCCCATCGTCTTCTTGCCCTCGATGCGATAGGGCTCCTTCAGTGTGGAGACATCGAACCAGCCGGTGGCTCGGGCCCCCTCGCCGACGATCTTGCCGCAATCGTTGATGAGGCCGTTGACCTTCCAGACATCGGCGCCGTGCTGGCGGATCTCGCGCAGATTGATGTCGGGGGTGTCCGACGGACAAAGAACCGTGGCCTTCATCCCGGCTCGCCCGGCGTAGGCGGCAAGAGCCGCCCCCGCGTTGCCGTTCGTCGGGATGGCGAGGTGGCGGAGGCCGAGTTGCCGTGCCATCGACACCGCCAGGGCCAGCCCCCTCGCCTTGAATGAGCCGGTGGGCAAGCGGCCCTCGTCCTTCACCATGACGTGCGTCGGCCCTTCGCCGGCAGAACACGCCAGGGGAATGAGCGGTGTCGTCACCTCACCGAGCGAGATCCTGTCCTCATCCCGCGTCACGGGAAGGAAAGGCGCCCAACGCCAGAATCCGGCGGCGGGTGCTGCGGCAATGGATTCCCGGGTGATCGCATCGCCGAGACGATCCAGATCGTAACGCACCAGCAATGGCCAGCCGCCACGCGAAAGGCCGTGAATCTCACCGGCCTCGTGCCGTTCACCGGTCGCTGAACACTCGAGATGACTGACATAGCTCACGTCGGGCTTCTCCCTGCCGTCTCCAACACATACTCCGATCAGGTTTCAGTTGCATTGTCGAGAGGCTGACGGCGCAAGGGCCTGCAATCCGCCGGAATGGCAGGAGTGGGGCAGCTGCCAGGCACGAGGTGGTTGTGTGTCCCCGGCGCGTTACAACACGATTTCTAGATGGCTATCCGGGTCGCCCGTGTAAAAGGCCGCCGTACGCTGCGCAGCTGCGCGCGCAACGTCGGCGTCCGTTCCCGCTGCCTCGGCAGCCAGGCCCCACGCCGCACTGCTTCCGACGATGAGCGCCTTTCCGTCACGAGTCGTGTGGAACGTTGCTCCGTCCAACTTGGGTTCGTTCGGCCGTGTAAGATGCAGTTCCATCCCCAGCAAGCCCATCTCCCAACCTACGCCGACGGCACCGGGACCGAACTTGTGCCAGTGGTCCGACACCAGCGCGGTATGCGTAATCGCCAGGCGCGAGCGGCCGGTACTCTCGTTGCACAGACGCGCCTCCACCCAGCTCACGTCACCGCCGAACTCC
>JAJEHK010000218.1 GCA_022823765.1 Alphaproteobacteria bacterium
CCGTGGGATCATCCCCATCTGCAGCGGGGCTCCTGAGACCACTTCGTGAGCCTCGACGCAGACCATGCCTGCGTTGGAGACGTCGGGCTGGGCATCCGGGACGGATTGGAAGGATGTGTGGGATGACCGTTGCTGAGTACCGTCCAACGATTGCAGGCCTTCTGAGGGAAGGAATTCGTTCCACTTTCTCCGACCGTGGGGGCCTGCTGTCCTACGGTTTGGTGACTACGCTGCTGCTGACGGCAGCGTGGTATGCCGATGAACTGAACGTCTTTGGCGACTCCTACTCATCGACAATCTGCGCTGAAGCCGGGCTCTTCCCATTGGCATTCGCCTGGCACCGCCGCCACTTCATTGGTCCGGAAAACGACTCCTGGCTTCCCTCCTGGCCCTCGGACGAGGAATTCCGACACGTTACCGGCCTGGCGCTCGTTTACGCGTTGCGTGCTCTGCTGCTCGTCGGAACGATAGTGATTGCCGGCGTCGGGGTCGGAATTGGCTTCTACTATAGCTTCCCAGGAGTGGCATCCCAGGGTGTTGCCGTCCTTCTGGCGCTTCTGCTGGTCCCCGTTCTCGTCGTGGCGACCGCCCGATTCCTGTTGGTGTTCCCGGCCTACGCGTCGGGCAAGCGCATGAGCTGGTTGCAATCCTGGAGGTTATGCAGGGGCCTTGGCCTGCGGCTGGGGGTCGCGGTTCTGTTGACCTGGTTGCCATTGGCGACGGTGTTTGCGTTGTCCTTTGCTCTGCCGGTCCCGGTTCTTGAGAGCATTGCGGGTGATGTCGTCCACACACTGCTGATTTCGGGTTCGCAAGTGCTTGGCTGGCTCGTCGCGCTCAGCATCACGGCACATCTCTACGAGCGGTTGACCGAGCCGGCCGACTGCTCCGACTTCGATTGATGACCTTGGCGCCGCGTCCTATCCACCAGGGCCGTGTCGAGAAACCCTTCGTTTGCGGAACGCCATGACCCGGAACCAAGGGAGCAGCAAACGAAGCGACAGGCGTGAGCAAGGGTTGCGAAGGCTCCTGCGCGCGCGATCCGGGGTCGTGTCCCGCGGCGTCGCGCAGGAGTTCCCGGTCAGCACCTTGCAGCAGGTGGGCCCGGGATGCACGGGAACCGGCGTCGCCGGGGTGATCCCCATTTGCAGTGGGGCTCTTGCGGATGCTTCCAAAGGATGTGTGGGATGACCGTTGCTGAAGACCGTCCAACCATTGCAGGCCTTCTGAGGGAAGGGATTCGTTCCACATTCTCCGACCGTCGGGGCCTGCTGTTCTACGGCTTGATGCCTGCGCTGCTGCTGACGGCAGCGTGGTACATCGATGATCTGAAAGTCTTTGGCGACGTCGCGGGCCACTTCCAGTTGATGTCAATCGGCGCTCAATTCGGGCTCTGCGCATTGGCATTCGCCTGGCAGCGCCGCTACTTGATCGGCCCGGAAAGGGATACTCGGCCTCCTTCCTGGAGCGGGGACGACGGGTACTGGCGCGTCAGCGGCCTCGCTCTCGTGTACATGTTGCGTGCCGTGCTGCTCTTCGGAACGATAAAGTTCACAGACGCCGCGGTCATGACTGTTTTCGAACATGGCTTCCAGGGAGCAGTGCCCGAGGATGCTGCCTTCCTTCCGGGGCTTCTGGTAGGCTCCCTTCTCTACATGGCGACCGCCCTTCTCTACGTGGCGACCGCCCGATTCCTGTTGGTGTTCCCGGCCTACGCGTCGGGCAAGCGCATGAGTTGGTTGCAATCCTGGAGACTATGCAAGGGCCATGGCCTGCGGCTGGGAGTCGCGGTTGTGCTGACCTGGTTGCCGGAGATTGCGATCGTGGAGTTGTCCTTTGGCCTGCTGGTCCCGGTTCCGGGGGGCATTGCGGGTGAAGTCATCCTCGACCTGCTGATTGCGGGTTCGCAAGTGCTTGGCTTGCTCGTCGCGCTCAGCATGACGGCTTGCCTCTACAAGCGGTTGACCGAGCCGGCCGGCCTCTCCGACGTCGAATGATGATCTTGGCGCCGGATCCCTGCCATCCACCAGGGCCGCGTCGAACAACCCTGCATTCGCGGAACGCCATGACCCGGGACCACGAAGCGACAGGCGCGAGCCAGGGCTGTGAAGACTCCTGTGCCACGTACCGGGGTTGCGTTCCGCGGCGTCGTGCAGAAATTACCGGTCAGCGCCTTGCAACAGCCTGGCCTGCGATGCGCGGGAGGTGGCGCCACCGGGTGATTCTCATCCGGAATGCGTGCTGACGGCGTGTCAGGAGAGGTTGAGTTCGAGGCGCTCGTTGATCCACAGGGCGTTGTCGCGGTGATCGGCGACGAAGTTGCCGGTCTCCGGGTGGATGAGGATGGAGAGGCCCTGGTGATTGAGGCTGAGCCAGGGGACCAGGCGGGCGAACTCCCCGGCAGGGAATTCCGCCATGAACATGGGCCTGGGGTGGGGTCCGACCGGCTCGTCCCTCATGCGTCCGAGGCGGACATCGAACGTTTCACCGATCGCCTCGCGCAGCAGGAGCGCCTGGTCGCGGGTCGCAGGGTCATAGCTGACATGGGCATGCCAGACCGTGATGTCACCCGGGTCGGCGAAAGTCATCAGACGGGGTCGGTCTCGATTCCCATTTCGGCGAGGTGGCTCTGCAGTTCGCCGCTGACGTACATCTCCTTCATGATGTCGCACCCGCCCACGAACTCACCCTTGACGTAGAGCTGGGGAATGGTCGGCCAGTCGCTGTAGGCCTTGATTCCCTCGCGGATCTCCGGCGCCTCCAGCACGTTGATTCCCTTGAAGCGCACCCCGAGGTGGGACAGGATCTGGACGGAGGCCGCCGAGAAGCCGCACATCGGGAACACCGGCGTTCCCTTCATGAAGAGAACCACGTCGTTGCCGCCGAGTTCCCTGTCGATCTGCTGTCTTGTGTGTTCGTTCAGTGCCATGGTGTCGGTCTCCTTCGAAGCGTCGTCGTGTGCCGTGCCCGGCAACTACCATAAGGCAATCAGCGTGCCGAAGGCCACCGGCGAGGGCCGCTAGTCCGGCGTGCGCGTGGTGAGCGCGAGGGCATGCAGCTCACCACACATCTTTCCCTTGAGTGCGCGGTAGACCAGCTGGTGCTGCTGCACCCGTGTCTTTCCGGCAAAGGCGCCGCTGATGACGGTGGCGGCATAGTGGTCACCGTCGCCACGCAGATCCTCGATCTCGATCGAGGCGTCGGGGAAGGCCTCGAGGATGAGGTGTTCGATTTCCGCAGCGCTCATGGCCATCAGGATGTCTCCCCCGCGCCGGCCATGGTGTCCGGCAACCAGCGCTCGTGGACCGTTCGGAC
>JAJEHK010000127.1 GCA_022823765.1 Alphaproteobacteria bacterium
TCCTCGACAGCCTGGCGGATCCGAACCGCTCGTGCGTGATCGCCCGTAAACACGTTGTCAAGCTCGCCAGGCACATATCGTCCGCGCTCGAAACGTACCTCCGAAAGATCGGTCGTGTCGTTTACCCCGAAGTAATGAAACGGACAGAGCAGTCCCTGGTCGAGGGCATCCCAAAGCCGAGCCTCGACAGCGATGCGTCCGTCGAACCACTGCAGCACCGACTGGCCGTCGGCGCGTTCGGGCGTAGCCGTAAGTCCGAGAAGCACTTTCGGATTCAGACGCGACAGCAGGCGCTCGTAGCTCGCGGCTGCGGCATGATGAAACTCGTCCACGATGACCACGTCAAAGTCGTCCGGATCGATTTCACCGATCCGGTTGGCAAGAGACTGCACCGAAGCAAAAACATGGCAACCCGCGCGTGGACACTCGCCGCCGACCAGCCGCTCACCAAAGCCCGACTCCCGGAGCACAAGCTGGAAGACCTGCTGGCTTTGACGGAGGATCTCATCGCGGTGCGCAACGAAGAGCAAGGAATGACCAACCCCTTGGTCGCGTAGCCGCTTGAAATCGAATGCCGCAATCCAGGTCTTGCCGGTGCCGGTCGCCGCGACCACGAGGTTGCGGTGGTATCCGCGCAAGCGCTCCGCTTCGAGTGCCTCCAGCGCGACAGCCTGGTGAGGCTTCGGTGCGACATCAACCAGCACGGAAAGCAAGGTGCCATCGTTCTTTCCAGCGTCGCCTCGCTGACTCGAGAGCGCGCGGTCGAGCCGCTCACTGTCGCGCTGGGGTGTATAGTCCTCGAATTCGGGCTCTTGCCAGTACTGTTCGAAGGTCGCTGCGAACCGCTCGATCACCTCGGGATTCTCGACCGCACTCACGCGCACGTTCCATTCGAGGCCGTCAACCTGAGCCGCGTGGGTGAGATTCGACGAACCGATATAGGCGGTGTGCAGACCACTGCTGCGGTGGAACAGCCACGCCTTGGCATGAAGCCGGGTCCGTGCGATTTCATAGGAGACCTTCACTTTCGCACCGAGATCGACAAGGGCATCCAGCGCACGGCGTTCGGTCGACCCGGTATAGACGCTTGCGATCACACGCACGTCTGCGCCCTCTCGTGCCCGTTCTGCCAGTTCGGAACGGAACAGCCTCAGCCCCGAGTGACGCACGAATGCACACAGGAGATCGATCCGATCGGCACTCGGAATCTCCCGTGCGATTTCGTTCGCAATCTGGACATCACGTCGTCCATTAACGAGCAGGCCGGTTCGACGAAGCGAGAGTGTCGGACGCGAGACTTTCGATTGTGTCCCACCCAATGCTCGATGTTCGACAGCTTCCAGGAGCAGGCGGGCAGCGTCCGCTACCCGGTCATCCTCCACTGCACCATACTCGACGAGAACCTCCACCAGTCGATTCGCCAGGGCGACCTGGTTGGCCGGCTGAGCATCGTCTTTTTCCGGAATCCCTTCGAGCGCGCGGCGAAGGAGGTGATAAACATGACGGGCCAGGATCTCGGGACGGACAGTTGAGTCAGCCGGGGTGACGTCAACCCACCAGCCCTCCGCCTCCCGGGAAATGACTTCCGCCTCCAGAGCGGAGGTCAGTAGGTCTTCGTAAAGTCCGGAATGCAGTCGACGCGTCATGACCAGTCCGAACGGAAGAGTATGGCGAACCACGCTCGTGTCACCAGGAGATTCCGAAGCGTTCCTTCATGGCCCGGGTCCTCTCCCAAGGCTCGCCGGGCAGTCGATCGATGAGCATCGTGAACACACGGCAAAATGAACCAGCTGTTGCCTCATCCGTCAGAGCTTCCGCCTGAGCAGCCGGCAGTAAGGGGCGCAGATCGAGCAGGAAGCGCGGACTGGCCAGCTTGCTGAACATCCGCTCCTGGGCCTGCGCACGGGAAATCGTCTGCCCGGAAACATCAAGATACCGCCCGAATATTCCGACCATGCGGGCGATATCAAGATTCTCGAAGACCTCCAGCGCGTGCGCGAGGTCATAGAGATTGCGTCCTTGATCTCTCTGCAGCAAGGCACGCAGTTTGGTCGCCAGCATCTCTTCACGCGAAAACGTCGAAATGCTCGCTTCGCCCGAGAACCATGGATTGTCGATCTTCAACGGCAACGACGCCGGGCTATCGAAAGCCTGGATCTCACGGGTGTTGATCTCGACCTTCAGACGGATCGGCACTCCACTATTGTCTTCGGCATCGACCCGGAAGCGAAACTTCGGTGCAACAGGACTCTGATCGAATCGCGCTCGCCCCAACCATGGCTCCAGAACGAGACGCAGTCGATCAAGGGTGGGACCGATCGGTCCGCCGGAAGCCCGGACCAGGTCGATATTCTCGGAATAGCGCATTGGCTTCGGGAAATGCAGCTTGTTGAGCGCCGTCCCGCCACGAACCCGTACTGCGGCGTGCAGCATGTCGTCGGAGAAGATCTCCACCAGAGCACGGCCGATAATGAGGTCCTGTTCGACCTGTCTCTGATCGGCCCAGGGAACCACATTGCCCCAGGCAACGATGTTCTGCGTCGGGATCATGCGTCGACCTGAGGCAAACGGCGCGCAACGATCCGCCACCGGGCATCGCGCTGGAGCAACTCAGGCGTGAAATCCGGGTCCTTTGCCTCCTGCCGGTCGAGCTCGGTCCAGGGCAGGGGCCCGCGTGCCCATAGGGACTCCTGCATCGGCCCCGTCAGTTCGCCATCGCCGAGATGGTCCAGAAGATACCCCAGACGCTGCACAACGGGCCGCGCCACGACCTTTGACAATGCGGCAAGCTGCTTCGGGTCGATCTTGCGTCTGAGATCGGAGAGGACCGTGGCGACATTGTCCATGCCTCCCGACGCCTGCGGATAACGAAGCAGGTCGAGGGCGGTCAGCGCGGCAGACGAGACCTTCATTGCGCCGGTATCAGTCTTGCGGTCCTCGATTCCCATCGTCACCGCTTCCATATCCTTGCGGAAGTAGAAGACAATCATGCTGCGGCCGGCGCGGATCCTCGGCAGGCGCCTCTCTGTGACGATCTGAAACTCCATGACCGCCTGGTGCGTCGCTCCATGCAATTCGGCCGCCTTGAGTAGTCCAACGTAGTAGGCCGGACCTTCGCGGTACATGAGCGTGTCGATGTACCAGGCTGGCGGTGGCGCTCCCCATGACGCGAACTGCGGCGGGACAACGACATAGAAGCCCTGTCGCGGATTGAACAACGCCTTGCGACGCTGTAACCGTTCCGCGGCATCCAGGAACGCACCGTGCCCGACGCCCAGCGCCTGCTCGGCCTCGTCGGAGGTGAAGGTCGTCCGACCCGTGGAGAGCAGACCGGCCACATAACCGGACAGGGTGGATCGACGATCATAAAGCATAGGTGTTTATCCGCTTTATATGCGGATTTGTCAACATGAATTGTGTTTCTAGCCAAGAACGTGAGCCTGGATTTCATGCCACAGCAGGTGCATTAGTCCACGTCACCCACCCTGCGTCGCGTACCGGACGGCGTGACGCTTGTCCGAACCGGGCAAGCGGCAGTGGCCAGGACGGTGCCCCGTCCGGCGGCGCTGACGCCATGTTCCCCGACATCCTCGCCTTGCCATTCGGCAAACGCGAATGCTCCATTGGCCCGCACGGTGGCCCTCGAAGGGATGCAGCCGGAATCCGGGCGCTTCGGCATTTCGCGGTGCGTTGCTTCTTGCAGCCGAAACATATTGCGTCAGAACTGTGGCGCGAGAACGGCAGAAAGCCGTGCAGCGTCGCGTTCGGGGAGCTGTACGACCTGCACGATGTTGCGTCACAGGGGAAATGCGGGTCATATGAGCCCCTTCCCTTTCGCATCGGGCGGCGACGCATGGAATCGATCTACTTTGTGCTGACGTGGCTGTGCCACCGGCGCTGCCGTCATTGCTACGACGACCGTTTCCGACCCTATGTCCGGGACGAACTCGAGCAGGTGGTGGAGCAGTCGCAGACCAACGTTCCCCGGATCATCGATCATCTTCCTGAGAGCATGATGGTCACCGACTCCACCGGAGAAAAGGTGAAGGGACGCATCATCGTTTCAGGAGGCGAGGTGCTGCTGGAACCGGTCCGCAAGTCCGTACTCTATCCGGCCCTGGAAAAGATCGGTTCGCGCTATCTTGGCGAGGTGCATCTCGTCGTGCAGACGACCGGAGACCGCCTGACGCCACGCATTCTTGACGAACTCCTCGCCAGGAATGTGAGCACGATCTCGATCTCGGGCTTCGACAGCTACCATGTCGGCATCAACCGGCCCGATCGCGCCAGGGCCTTGCGCGAACAGCTTCTTGCCATGTTCGAGGCCGCAGGTGTGCGCGAAGCCGGAAACGGGCCCCCCGGCGATGACAGCCCGCCTCTCTTCAACATCTTCGGAGCCAACGAGGACACCTGGATCGGCAAGCTTTGGCCGCGCGGGCGCGCCTGGAAGAACGGTCTGTCGCGTGCCGGCATGGACGATAACTTCTGCAATGCCTGGTCCGGCGGACTGAACTTTCTCGAGAAGGGACGGACGGGTTCGGAGGTCTCCATCGAACCCACAGGAGACGTCTATCCCTGTTGCCTCAAGACGCGCTTTCCCATCGGCAATCTCGTTCACGAACACCTCGATGACATCATCGACAGCCTGCGCGATCATCCGGTCTACGAAGCCATCAACCGGGGGAAACCGGAGACGATGGGACATGCATTCGGCTGGACCACGGAGCGCTTCCTCGCCGAGTCGCAGATCGACACCCCGCAAGGCCGTTCCTACCGAAATCTCTGCATCGGCTGCGATAGGTTCCATGAGAAGGTTCTTGGTCCGATGATCGAATCGGCCCGCCAGGAACGGCTCGGGCAAGCATAATGATCGACCTCATGGGTGCGGCCGATGCTCCGGCCATCGGTGCTCCAGGGCGCCATGCGATGAGCTATCGCGACCTTGCCGGACAGATCTCCGAGACTCAGGACATGCTCGGTCATGCCGGTCTCGCAGACGGCGACCGCGTCGCCCTTGTCCTTCCCAATGGTCCCGAGATGGCCTCAGCCTTTCTGGGCGTTGCCTCGGGACTCACCGCCGCACCACTCAATCCGGCCTATCGCGCGGACGAATTCAGGTTCTATCTCGAGGATCTCGATGCCCGACTGCTCATCGTCGAGGAGGGATCCAGGTCCGACGCCATCGCCGTGGCGCGTGATCTGGGCATGGGACTGGCGGAGATTTGCGTCGGGGAGAACGCGAAAGCCGGCGCCTTCAACCTGCGCCTGCGAGAGGAGCCGGATCGCCGCAAGGTCACCCGCAATGCCGGAACGGCGCTTGTCCTCCACACTTCGGGAACCACGTCGAGGCCCAAGATCGTGCCCCTGTCGCGGGACAATCTCGCCGCCTCGTCCGCGAACATCGCGCAGTGCCTCGCTCTTTCCCCCGATGACCGGGCTCTCAACATCATGCCCCTCTTCCACATTCACGGGCTTGTCGGGGCCGTGCTGTCGTCCATGCGGGCCGGCGCCAGCGTCCACTGCGCACCGGGATTCAATCCTCTGAGATTCTTCGCCTGGTGCGAGGATGTCGGGCCCACCTGGTACACGGCCGTTCCCACCATGCACCAGGCAATTCTCGCCCGTGCGCCACGCAACGCCGCGACGCTGGCCTCCTTGGATCTGCGACTGATCCGGTCATCCTCGGCATCGCTGCCTTCGCGAATCATGGAAGAACTCGAGACAACCTTCGGCTGCCCGGTGATCGAGTCCTACGGCATGACCGAGGCGTCCCACCAGATGACCTCCAACCCTCTTCCCCCGGCGCCCAGGCATGCCGGTTCGGTTGGCATCGCTGCAGGACCTGAGGTGGCGATCATGGATGAAGAGGACGGGCATCTCCTTTCGGTCGGAGAGACAGGCGAGGTCGTCATCCGCGGCGCCAATGTCACTGGTGGCTACGAGAACAACGATGCCGCCAACGGAGCGGCTTTCGTCGATGGCTGGTTCCGCACGGGCGATCAGGGCCTGCTCGATGACAGGGGTTACCTGTGGCTCACCGGGCGCCTCAAGGAAATCATCAATCGGGGAGGAGAGAAGATCAGCCCCCTCGAGGTGGACGAGGTCCTGATGGCACACCCCGCTGTCGATCAGGCGGTCACGTTCGCCGTACCCCATGCCACGCTCGGCGAAGAGGTCGCCGTTGCCATCGTGCCCAAGGATGGAGAGGCTCCGTCGGAAGCATCGCTGCGGTCCTTTGCAGACGAGCGCCTTGCCACCTTCAAGGTTCCCCGCCGGGTGGTCATCCTCGATGAGATCCCCAAGGGAGCAACCGGCAAGCTGCAACGTATAGGACTCGCCGAAAAACTCGGACTCGCGCCATGAGGATCGCGATCTATGGTGCCGGCGCCATTGGCGGCTACCTCGGGTACGTGCTCGCAGGGACTGGTGCCGAGATCACGCTCATCGCCCGTGGACCGCACCTCGCGGCCATCCGCAAGGACGGGTTGACCCTGGAGTCGGCGGACGGTCGGCAGACCCGCCGCATAAGGGCCACTGACGACCCGCAGGAAGCCGGACCGCAGGACTATGTCGTCATCACCCTCAAGGCTCACTCGGTGCCTGCCGTCGTCGGACCCATGCAGGCCATGCTGGCGCCCGAGACGGCTGTCGTGACGGCCGTCAACGGGGTTCCGTGGTGGTACTTTCACGGTCTTGACGGTCCGTGGCGCGATCACCGCCTGCGGACTGTCGATCCCGGTGACGCCCAGTGGGACGGCATTGGCCCCGAACGCGCCATCGGGTGTGTCGTCTTTCCGGCATGCGAGATCGCCGCTCCCGGCGTGGTCCGTCACCTGGCCGGTGATCGCTTCTTTCTGGGAGAGCCATCGGGCGAAGCCACTGAGCGCTCGCGCAGCCTGGCGCTGATGATGCGCGAAAGCGGACTCAAGGTGCCGGTGCGAACAAGGATTCGTGACGACATCTGGGTAAAGCTGTGGGGCAATCTCTGCTTCAATCCGGTCTCGGCGCTGACCGGCGCCACTCTTGAAGAGATGGCCGGTGACCGGGACGTCCGCCAGTTGTGCCGCACGATGATGACGGAAGCCCGCACGGTAGCTGAAACCCTTGGAGTCCGGTTCGCCATCGACGTGGACCGGCGGATCGACGGGGCCGGAGCTGTCGGCGCGCATCGCACAAGCATGCTCCAGGATCTCGATCAGGGCCGGGCCATGGAGATCGATGCGCTGGTTTCCTCGGTTCAGGAACTGGGCGAGATCACCGGACATCCCACGCCGACGATCGACATCGTTCTGGCACTGGTGCGCCAGAAGGCCGAACTGCTCGGCCTCTACAGGCGATCGTCATGAGTGGAGCGGGTGAAGGGAATCGAACCCTCGTCTAAAGCTTGGGAAGCTTTCGTTCTGCCATTGAACTACACCCGCTTGCTGCCACCTTATTCCGGACTCTCGGGAGGCCGCAACCGGCACACTGCATGGGTTGACCCGACATGCCGACCGCTGCACCGTTGTCTGTGTCGCCTGTCCGGAGAGATGGACCATGTATGAAGAAGTGACCCGTGGTGTGCGCATCTCGGTCAATCCGGTCTACCTCGAGAGCCAGTCCGAGCCGGACAGCAGCCACTTCGTGTGGGCCTACCAGGTCAGAATTGTCAACGAGGGCGAAGAGACGGTGCAGCTTCTGACCCGTCACTGGAAGATCACCGATGGACGGGGCCGGCTCCAGGAGGTCCAGGGGCCCGGTGTCGTCGGTGAACAACCTGTGCTGCAACCTGGAGAGTCCTTCGAATACACGTCCGGGACGCCGCTTTCGACGCCATCGGGCATCATGGCCGGAACGTACCAGATGCAGGCCGAATCAGGCGAGACGTTCGACGCCGTGGTCCCCGCCTTTTCCCTGGACAGCCCCTGGCAGGCCCGGCGGATCAATTGAACCCTCATTCGCCAGGGGATATGAGGGTCCGGCCTGCCAAATGGTCGGGGGAGTCGAGACGTGAGTGAATCCCGCAAGGACGGCCCCTCCCGCGAAGAGGCCGAGGAGGCGGTCAGGACACTGATACGCTGGGCCGGCGACGATCCGGAACGCAACGGACTGCTGGACACTCCGTCGCGCGTCGTGAACGCCTATCGCGAGTGGTTTACCGGATATGGCATGGATCCGGCCGCCTTCCTCGCGCGAACCTTCGACGAGACCGAAGGCTACGACGAGATGATCGCCCTCAGGAATGTCCGCTTCGAATCCCACTGCGAACACCACCTCGCCCCCGTCATCGGCCAGTGCCACATCGCCTACGTGCCTCGCTCGCGAGTCGTCGGCATCTCCAAACTGGCCCGCATGGTGGAGATCTACTCACGTCGGCTGCAGATCCAGGAACGCCTGACGGCGCAGATCGCGGACACCATCAACGACATCCTTGAGCCAAGGGGCGTGGGCGTCGTCATCGAGGCCACCCACCACTGCATGACCACTCGTGGCGTCCACAAGCCTGGCGTCACCATGGTGACCAGCCGCATGCTGGGCGATTTCCGCATCAAGTCGGCGACGCGCCGCGAGTTTTTGGCCTATATCGGCAACCCCGTACCGGGGATGTCGACATAGAAGACGCCGGACCCTCGAAGAGCGGAACAGGTTCGTGATCGACATCCGGCCCATTCTCCAGATTGCCGGCATCCTCCTTGCATTGCTGGCCGTGGCCATGTTCTTGCCCATGACGGCAGATCTTGTCGAAGGCCATGACGACTGGCTCGTGTTCCTCGGCGCCGGTTCGCTGACACTCTTTGTCGGCATGGCGCTCTTTCTCACCAACCTCACGAGCGCCTCGGGACTGAGCGTGCGCCAGGCCTTTCTCCTGACAGCCGTCTCATGGATCGTGCTGTGTGCCTTCGCCGCACTGCCCTTCGCCTTTGCCGATCTCGGTCTCGACTATGCCGATGCCCTGTTCGAGGCGACAGCGGGACTGACGACGACCGGCGCCACTGTCGTCACCGACCTGCAGTCGAGGCAAACCGGGATCCTGCTGTGGCGGGCCCTGCTCCAGTGGCTGGGCGGCATCGGCATCATCGTCACGGCCGTTGCCGTGTTGCCCATGCTGCGCATTGCCGGCATGCAGCTCTTCAGCACGGAGTCGTCCGACCAGGAGAAGATGCTGCCGCGCACCGTGCGCATCGCCGCCGTCATCACGATCATCTATGCCGTGTTCTCGGTGCTGTGCTTCCTTGCCTACTGGGCCGCCGGCATGTCGACTTTCGATGCCCTGGCCCACGCCATGACCACGGTGTCCACCGCCGGCTTCTCCACCCATGACGGCTCCATCGGTCATTTTGACAATCAAGCGGTCGAACTTGTCGCGATGGTGTTCATGATCCTGGGCGCCCTGCCCTTCGTCATCTACATGCAGATGACGCGTGGTCACTTCGTCCCGCTGTGGCGCGATGTCCAGCTCCGTCTCTTCATGAGCATCATCATC
>JAJEHK010000042.1 GCA_022823765.1 Alphaproteobacteria bacterium
CGACCTTGTTCCTTCGGGCAGGTGCGGTTAGCCTTGGCATACTCAGATCGCCCGTCAATCCGGCGCCTCTCCGGGTTCGCAGGTGTGGCGGGTCAGCCTTCTTCCACCCCGGCTTTCACATGGCCAACCTTCTTTATCAGGGAGATCTTCCCTCCGGCCTTGATCTCGGTGCCACGGTCGCCGTCGATTCCGAGACCATGGGTCTCAGGCCCTTTCGTGACCGTCTTTGCCTCATCCAGCTTTCCAGTGGTGACGGCAATGCCCATCTCGTGCAGTTTTCCAGGGGCGATCTCGCCGCGCCGCGGTTGCGCGCGCTCCTGACGGATCCGGACACCCTGAAGATCTTTCATTTTGCCCGGTTCGACCTTGCGGCGATCCGCCACCACATGGGTATCGTCGTGTCGCCCGTCTATTGCACCAAGATTGCTTCCCGTCTTGTGCGGACCTTTGCCGATCGGCACGGCCTCAAGGACCTGTGCAAGGAACTCCTGGGCGTCGACATCTCCAAGCAGATGCAGAGCAGCGACTGGGGGGCGGGAGAACTTTCGAACCGGCAGCTTGATTATGCCGCTGCGGATGTTCTCCACCTCCATCGGCTGAAGGCGGAACTCGATCGCCGCCTCGAGCGCGAGGGACGCACGGAACTGGCCGAGGCCCTGTTCCGATTTCTCCCGACCCGCGCCGAACTCGATCTTCTGGGCTGGGACGATCCGGATATCATGGACCACTGATCCGATGGCCCAGCCGCCTGCAGACGGCCTCGCTCCCGAAGACGTCCTGCCGCATCCCCGGCACCGCTCCCAGTTGCGCTACACGCGCATCGTCCGCCTGCTGCGCTGGCTGTTGCCGCTGTGTGCTCTTGCCCTGGCGGCCTTTCTGCTGATGTGGCCAACCTTCAACATCATCGAATTGCCCGATGTGATCCCGATCAGCGGACTTGAACAGCCGACGGCCGAGCGCTCGACCATGACCAACGTCAGATTCCTTGGAACGGACAGCGACGGCCGGCCCTTCACGATCAACGCCGAGAAGGCCTGGCATGATTCGGAGACGGGCGAAAGGGTGTTTCTCGAGGGCGTGAGCGGTTCCATTGCGGTCGGTGAAGGGGAATGGACGTCCTTGCAGGCCGAAAGCGGCTATTTTGAACAGAAGAGCCAGGTGCTCACCCTTGAATCCTCTGTTCGGGTCTCCTCCAGCAGTGGATATCGCCTGGACAGCGAGCGCGTTCTCATCGACCTGGAGAAGGGGATGGCGCGCAGTGACGCCATGGTCAAGGGCACCGGTCCGTCGGGAGATCTCGAGGCGGAAGGATTCGAGGTCACCGACCACGGCGGGAAGTTCACGTTTTCCGGTGACGTTGAAATTCTCCTCAATCCGGAGGATTGACAGGTTTCAACGCGGCGTTGGAGGATCGGGGTCAAGTATTCCTTGAAGTACCAGCGGTCAGTCGGGTAGGATGCACAGGATGGGGATACATTCACGGGTGGTATTGATGACCAATCTCCACTATACCTCGTGGAAGCTTTCGTGTCCGGGGTGTCCGTGACCATGTATCGCGCGTCCTGGACACCACTCTCCGGCGTTCAACTCAAGAGCCTCCCATGAACAAACTCGCGAGTTTCGTGGTCATTGGTGTTCTTGGTCTGCTTCCGGTGTTGCCGGCAACGGCACAGATGTTCTCGATCAGCGACTACAACAGCGGTGAGCCGATCGAGGTGTCGGCTGACAGCCTGGATGTCGATTCGGAGTCGCGGGATGTCACGTTGAACGGCAGTGTCCAGGTCATGCAGGGCGAGTTGACCGTACGCGCCGATACCATGGTCGTGCATTACCAGGACGACGGAGACGGCAATCGGGTCGAGTCCATTCGTGCGAACGGCGATGTCGTGGTTCTCACCGACGACGGGACAGCGCATGGCGATGCCGGTCTGTGGTCGGTAGCGGCGGGTGTCGTCGTCCTTGAGGAAAATGTGCGACTGGTGAACGATGATGCCGTTCTGACGGGCACCAAGGTGACGCTTGACCTGAAGAATGGCCAGGTCAACATCGTCGGCGGAGAGGAAAGGGTAAACATTCTGCTGAGTGCGGTCGAAGAAGGCGATCAGTGAGCGCGACCCATGAGAGCGGACCTGTCCTGGTCAGTCACAACCGGGGCCTTGCCGCCTCCAACCTGACCAAGAGCTATCGCAAGCGTCCCATAGTTCGCAATGTCAGTCTGAACGTGCATGCCGGCGAAGTCGTGGGCCTTCTCGGACTGAATGGCGCGGGCAAGACGACCTGCTTCTACCTTCTCACGGGCCTGGTGGCTGCCGATGCCGGCACGATCATGCTCGATGGCCACGACGTCACGGGATTGCCGATGTACCGGAGGGCGCGCCTCGGCATCGGCTACCTGCCGCAGGAAGCCTCGATCTTCCGTGGCTTGTCGGTCGAGGCCAACATCAGGGCAGCTCTCGAGGTTGTCGAGGACGACTACAATGTCCGTGAGACCATGCTCGACCTGCTTCTCGCCGAGTTCTCGATTTCACACCTGCGCCGCACCCCCGCCGTGGCTCTTTCGGGGGGAGAGAGACGGCGTGTTGAAATCGCCCGCGCCCTTGCCTCCCGTCCCTCCATCATGCTGCTTGACGAACCGCTTGCCGGGATCGACCCCATAGCACTCGGAGACATCCGCGAACTGGTGGCCCAAATCAAGGACAGCGGCATCGGCGTCCTCATCACCGATCACAACGTGCGCGAGACCTTCGGCATCGTCGATCGCGCCTACATCCTCCATGAGGGCACCATTCTCATGGAGGGCCCGCCCGAGGACGTGGCTGCCCACAGGATCGTTCGCGAGGTCTATCTCGGCGACCAGTTCCGCCTCTAGCCATCGTGGATTGACCGGCCCTGATTGGGGCAGCGCACAGCTTCGCGGCTTGTCTGACGACATTGTTGTCCATTCGGGCTCGATGTCCTTTTCGTCGGGAAAGATGCCGACGACGTTGGTACGTCTCTTGGTCCCGGCATTGAGACGTCGTCGAGTGCAGCTTCTGGCGGTGCTCCCTGGGACGTTGACGCCGTTGCCGGTGATCCAGAGCACGTGCCGGGCGCGGTCGCCTTCGAGAATGGGGCGCCGTACATCGCCGGCGTCAGCGTGTTGTTCTTTTCCGTCGGGTTCAGGCAGATCTCCAGAATGCTCCGCGCGAGGGTCGCCGGCATCCGTTGTGCCGTGGTCTTCGTCTTTCCTGTCCATCCGCGCGGCGGACCGCTACCATAGGCGCGGCGTGGCCTCCGCCCTTCGCCATGCCGGGAGGCCCGATGTCGCTGACCCTGTTCCCGCTGTCACCGGCCCTGGGCGTCGAGGTCGCCGGCGTCAACCTCGCTCGGCCGATCGACGGCAGGACGGCGGATGCCTTGCGCGATGCCTTCCTGGAACGCCATCTGCTGCTGTTGCGCGGCCAGGAAATCGACGGGGACGCCCAGATCCGGTTCGCGACGCTGTTCGGTCCAGTCTCGCACCGCGGCGCCTACATGAAGGGCCGCGATTTCAGCCACGTCTCCAACGTGCGAGAGGACGGCATCCTGGGCTCGGGCGTCCTGCGCTTCCATTCGGACCATACCTTCTTCCGTCATCCGCTCAGGGCCATCTGTCTTTACGCCATCGAGATTCCGCCGTCGGGCGGCGACACGCTGTTCGCCAACGCGGCGGCGGCCTATGCCAACCTTCCCGACGAACTGAGGCGGCACATTGCGGGCCGCCGGTCGCTCCAGCTCTTCGACTACGGTGGCGACTACAACCGCCGCGTCCTCGAGCGCGCCGCCGCGCCCGATGCGCCGCGCTGCTGGCATCCGCTGACCCTCAAGGACGCCGCGGGCCGCACAGTGCTCTTCATGCACGCCCACACCACCGCGGCCGTCGACGGCCTGGGCGACACCGAGACGAATGCGCTGATCGAGGAGCTGGTGGCCTACATCGCCGATCCCGCTGTCGGTTATCGCCACGCCTGGCGGCCGGGCGACGTGATCGTCTGGAACAACATCACGCTGCAGCACGCCCGCACCGATTTCGACGCGTGCGCCCGCCGCACCCTGCGCCGCGTCCCGATCGCCGTCAGCGAGGCCGAGGCGTCAGACGAGACGGCGACGGCGGCCTGACCGGCACGTGGAGCCGAGGGCATACGGGAGGAATCATGGCCGAACCCACCGTCGAGACCAGCGACAACATGGTCCGGCTGCTGACCGTCAGGGGCTTCACCTGAGCCAACTCCATGATGGATCACAACAACCCCTACCGGCGTCTGACGAACCTGATCGAACCGCCCTGGTACTGGAGCCTCGACGACGTCATCGCTTCGCTCTGTTCCATCCGCAATCCGCGACCGATTCTCGCCAACAGCCAGATCTGGCAAGAGGAGTTCCGGGAAATCCACGCCTGGGGCAGCCTCTTCGGTCTCGTCACGCATCCCCCGGTCACGGGCCGACACATCGCCGACGCCGGGACCGCCCGGGAAGGCAAGTCCCCTTGAGTGGCGAGCGATTCGCCAGCAGGTCCGCGATTGTCACCGGGGCGGCGGGCGGCATCGGGCGGGCGACGGCGTTGCGCCTGGCGTCCGAAGGCGCCTCGGTGCTGGCCGTCGACGTCAAGGAACGGGAACTTTGCGAGACCGCCGCCATGGCCGGCGGGCGGGCCTTGCGCACACTCGTCGCCGATGTTGCTGACCGCGCCCAGCCCGCGCGCATCGTGAAGGAGGCCCTCGACGCCTGCGGCAGGCTCGACTATCTCGTCAACAATGCCGGCATCGGCGGCCGGGGCGGCGGTGTGGCTGAAGCGAGCAATGCGGACTGGGACGGCGTCCTCGACGTGAACCTCGGTTCGGTCTTTCGCATGTCGCGTGCCGCGCTCGAGCGCCTGCCGCGGCCTGGCGGCAGGATCGTCCAGATCGCCTCCGTCTTCGGTCTCGTCGGCTTTCCCGGCTCCGCCGCCTATGCCGCTGCCAAGGGCGCGGTCGCCCAGCTCACGCGCCAGATGGCCGCCGACCATGCCGCCGACGGCGTCAACATCAATGCCGTCGCCCCCGGGGTGATCGACACGCCGATGACGGCGCGGAACATCCGGACGGACGCATGGTACCGGCAGGCCATGATCCGCAACACGCCCATGGGCGTTGGAGGCCCCGACGACGTCGCGGGCGTTGTGGCCTTTCTCCTGAGCGACGACGCTCGTTACATCAACGGCCAGGTCATTGTCGTCGACGGCGGCTGGCTGGCGACGCGATACCTGCCCAGGGGTCACTGAAGCGACCGGGATCCAGCCGCTCCCGGAGCAACCTTCGGCGGTTTGATCGAGGTCGTCGAAGCGCACCCGCACACCCTGCCGGAGGCTCTGAGCCGCCGGGGAGGACTGTTGCTCGAGCCTCCGAAGTCCGCTTCCGCTGCGGAACTCCGGATTTCGAACGCGACCGCAACGACAGCCAACGCATGATTGCATCGATTATGGTCCGGATATCCGAGTTCCCCGATGATGTCGGATCGCACGGTTGCACAAGCCGCGCTCCGCGACGCCATGACCGCAGCAGCGTGGGATAGTCCCTTGCCGGATGAACAGACAATCCCTATATTCCGCACCACGAAGCGCGGGCGAGGTTCGTGTCCGCGACCGGGGTTGCTGGTAACGGTCCCCGGTGACGATGAGCGGATCATCAATGAAGATTTCCATCACAGGTCATCAGACAGACGTCAGTGAAGCGTTGCGTCATCACGTGGAGCAGTCTCTCGGCAGCGCCATCGACAAGTACTTTGCCGATTCGAAGAGCGCTCACGTGACATTCTCGCGCGAGGCACTGTCTCATCGGGTGCGCATCTCCGTCCATGTCGGACACGACATCAGTGCCGAGGGGCAGGGCGATGCACAGACGGCGTCTGCCGCGTTCGGCGAGGCTATGGAACATGTCGCAAAGCAGCTCCGGCGCAACAAGCGGAAACTGCGCGAACATCACTGACATGGCCGACGCCGTGTTGAGCCGGATCGGGTGACGGGATGGAGATCTCCTCGCTGGTGACGCCCGACTGCGTGGTCCCGCGCCTGCGCTCGGCCAGCAAGAAGCAGGTACTCCAGGAACTGGCGCGCCATGCCTCGCGAATCGCCGGCACCGATGAGCGGGTCATCTTCGATGCCCTTCTCGAACGTGAAAGACTGGGATCGACGGGTGTGGGGCTTGGCATCGCCATTCCCCATGCCAAGCTGCCCGGCCTGCCCGGCCTCCATGGTGTCTTCGCGCGGGCGACCTCGCCGATCGACTTCGATTCCGTGGATGAGCAGCCGGTCGATCTCGTGTTCCTGCTGCTGGCCCCGGAAGATGCCGGTGCGGACCACCTCAAGGCTCTCGCCCGGGTGTCGCGCCTGCTTCGCAACCACGACATCTGCCAGAAACTCCGGGGCGCTGACAGTCAGGAGGCCATCTATGCCCTCCTGACCGAAGAGGAGACGGGCCATCCGGACTGAACCGTCGTGCTGATTCACGGCACCTCGGTCGAGATCGACGGTGTTGGAATCCTGATGCGTGGTCCTCCGGGAAGCGGCAAGAGCGACCTTGCCCTGCGCCTGATCAGCGAACGCGATGCGCGGCTGGTGGCGGACGACCAGGTCGAGGTCAGCCTGCGGGACGGACGCCTGGTGGCCCGGGCGCCGGCAACCCTGGCCGGCATGATCGAAGTGCGGGGAATGGGCA
>JAJEHK010000290.1 GCA_022823765.1 Alphaproteobacteria bacterium
CCACTGGCCCAAAGCCAGCATTCGCCACCCGTGGCCAAGTCAGCGGCTTGTCGTCAGGACCTGAGGGAGGAGCCGGATGCGAACAGCGCCCGTCCGGATCCGTGCGGGGGGACCGGGGAAACCCGGTTCCCTACCGCGATCGTCAAGCACTACGCCAAGATCGTCGCGCAGGCTATCCCAGGGTTGCGGAACGTGGATTCGATCGCGTTCATCGTCATAGGCCCCCGCCATGGCTTGCAACAGCGAGCGGTCGGTCAGGCCCGCCACCAGCGCGTCAATGGCGTGATGGCGGTGGTCAGCGCGGTTCTTGCGATTCGTGAAGTTGTGGTCGGGCAAAAGGCTGTTCAGGCCCCACTTGGCCCGTATCATCTCGGTCAGCCGTCCCGGAATGACCCAGACCCTGTACGGACCGGTGAGACCTTCGATGTAGTCCTTGGCCAGACGTGCAAACCAGCCGGTCTCGTTCAGTTGGCGGGCCAGGAAACCGCCCTCCTTTTCGAATCGCTGCATCGCGTCGGGTGCGAAGCGCCAGCTCTTTCTCTTCGGCAGATTCGAGGCCCGCTGGGCGATGGCGTCCCAATCGTAGTGGAAGCCCTGTATGGTCGGACTCTTGCCGAACGCCTCGAAGGGTGTCCTCGGGCCTTTGGCTCGGTTGGCGTAGCGCGTTGCGACAACTTTGTTGGAGGCGCTGTCGTCCCACGATGCCGTGAACGGGATCAGGTGCTCGATCTCGACCTCCTCGGAGAAGAGGCGGTGGATCGAGATCTTCTCGCCGGTGAAGGGACAGCAGCGGTCGAGCGGATCGTTCGGGTCGAGTTCCTCCCACAGACGCATCTTCAAGCGGCTGCGGGAGTTGGGGGCGTGTCCTAGTCCCGCAATCTCCCCGTCGCGCCTGTCATTTTTCTCCTGGTTTGTGGCCTGTTCGCGTTCCAGTTCGCGCACCTTGCCTGGAGGAAGCTTGAAGCCGCGTGTCATCTCCACGACCGCCTCGGCGGGCGGGCCATGTTCTTTCGCGATCGCATTGACGACACGGCGAAGCTGGCCCAGCCCGATATGGACCGTCGGGTTAGATAAGCGGCCCCAGCGCTTCTGGTCGTCGTGCCGGACATCGCCGCTGCCCGTCACTGCCTCGGGCATCCAAGCGCCATAGTAGGGCAGACGTTCCAACACCTCGCCAGTGCGCTTCTCGGAATGGCTGCCGTACTCCTCTTTCGCCGCCTCGTCGTAACGCTTTCCCGCTTCCATGTAAGGCAGGAGTCGTCCGATGGCGCGGCGTCCGAGTCGCACGTGGCCCTCGGGCAGGGCAGCGCTGGAGATGCGCCGAGCCGTTTTCTCGTCCAGCGCGGTCTCTGCCATGAGCCAGGCAATCATGGCGTTTTCGTCCAGAGTATCCAGCAATTGCTCGACAATTCCGCCTTGCCGGGACCGATCCATGTTGCGCCACTGCTTGCCGAACAGGTTCCTGTGGCTCAGCCTCGCGGCAGTCTCGTCGCCCTTGAGCTCCTTGCGCTTGTCGCTTTCCAGGTTGAAGCGGGCGACCTCGGGCAGCTTCAGGATCGTGCGCATGCGGTCGAAGGACAGCCTGTTTTTCCCGCTCAGGGCCAGCACCAGCGTCTTTCGCTGCTCGTCCGACAGTTTGATCGATTCCCGCCCGACCTCGCCGTACTCCAGGTTGTTGATCTCCTGCAGGATGCGGAAGCGCTGAGCCAAGGGATGGGCGCGGGCCAGACGAAAGCCGTCGGCGTCATCGGGATTCCTGGCGGGGTCGAGCGCACACTTGCCGACCGGCTGTTCGCGCAGGGGACGCTGGTGGAAGATGGTCTCGCGCAGCGCATCGCACGCTTCGTCCGTCATCTCGGTATGATGGCGCATCTGCGCCGACCAAATTGCGTCGAATTCCCGTTCCAGCATCCTGCGCGAAGGGTAATGGTCGTAGGCCGCCTTGGCCGCCTTACCGCTATTGCGTACGCGCACGGCTTGGCGTTCGCGATGACGGCGCCACAGGAACTCGCCCAGGGTGCGCGCGCCGTCGGCCTCCATGGCCTCTCCCAGCCTGCCGACCGCTTCCTTGATCGGCCCGGCCTCATTGTCGCCACTATCGGTCTTGCGGTTCGACTTGAACCCGCGTCGCTGGTTCAGGTGGAACAAGGCCCGGCCGATATGATGCAAGGGAAGTGGACGGTCCAGCGCAGCGGCGCGGAGCTCGTAGGGATCGCATTCTTCGAGCTTCTTCCTCGCGGCCCAGTCGTCGGGCATGAGACCAAATTGGACAAGCTGGCCCATGAGCCGTTCGCGGCGTTTCAGGTACCGGTCCCGCCGCCGCCGCATGCCACGGGCCACGCGACGCGATGCGGCGTTGGACGCTTTCGACTGAGGATCGCGTCCGTCGGGAAATACACGTACTCCGCCCGGCCCCAGCCCACAGGGCTTGCCGTCATCGCCCAACCAGATGACGAACCAGCCGATGGAGTTGGACCCGAGATCGAGACCCAATCGGTATGGGCGGTTGCGTTTGGACATCGGAACCTCCAAAATGGGGCGAGACAGAAGAATTCGAACCTTCATCCCCTCGGGATCACAGCTGGGGAGCCCTGATTGGCACCCGAGGCGTTCTTCCTATCGAGATATGTCCCGCAAAAAGTATCTCCCCATACCTTCCTCTATCAGATTGGCAAAGTTCATTGGGGTGGTGTGCGATGCCATTTAATGGCATGTCAAGACCCTATCTGGATCCGCTAGAGGAATCGGTATGGGGGTTGCGATTGGTCCGTTGTCCCGGCATAATGTTGCTGGGTGTAAGCGAACGTGAAAGTTGCGCCAACGTAGCGGTCTGGTGATCGAGGGCTTTCCGTTAACAAGCAGAAATATGCACCACATGAATGAGGCGGCCTGCGGGCCGCCTCTTCTCGTTTGGAAATCAAATGCATCTCCCGATTGACCGGTCCACGATCATAGTGAAGTAGCCGAGGCTATCGAAAGCGCCCGGAGGCACCCGCGGGATCGGACGAGTCCGCAGGAAGCTTGCCAGCCTCCTTCGCCTTCCCGCGGATCATCTCCTGCTCGTCGAAAGGGTAGTGCACTGAGCGCTGCCGCCTCAACTGGCGCGTCGACCCCCGTCGCCTTCCAGCGGTTGGTTGCTCCCGGGTCGGTCGGCCGCGCCAGGACGCCCAGTCAGTCGTCGATCGCCTCACCGGCCTCCTCTCAGGCCCCTCCGGCGCCGGCCTCGCGCAGGTGCCGCTCTTCCAGACGCGTCAGGACGAGTACCTCTCGCACGGCCCGCCGCAGCACCTCCACCGGCAGGGCATCCGGCATCAGGGTGCGCTGGGCGATGAAGCGGGAAAGTTCCATGCCGGCCGCCCGGGTGATGCGTTCCCACTCCGCGTCCGTCGCCATGACGGTGCGCTGGAGGCGGCTATCGCGGTCGGTCATGGCGCCGGACACGACGTCGATTGCCGAAACACATGCCTCACAATTGTCACGATTATGGGGACAGTATTCCTACGCTCTTCCTGAATCCTGTTATCGACGCCTCATCCTTGTGTTGCTCTTGTGTTGCGCAGATATGGCGTCGTCATCGACAATCGGCCGCACACGGAAATCTACCTCAGCGCGCTGCCTGACGTTTCGCCCGCGGACCTGCTGACCGACCTCTGCCTTCCGTTGAGGGCCGCACCCGGGTCCTGACGGCGTCGAGGCGTGAGGAGCCCGTCCGGCGCCACCGGGTGACTCCGGAGGAAGGCTGCGATGGCGCTGAAACCGGCCCGGCAGTGAAGACCCGCGCGTGTGGCCGTGCCAGTGGTGGATCGTGTCAGGAAGCGCAGGCGGCTGCAGACTGGCCGGCCAGGCGTCCGAAGACCGCACCCGACGTGAGTCCGGTGCCTCCGGGATAGTTGAAGTAGAAGAGACCGCCGACGAGTTCGCCGGCTGCAAGGAGGCCGTCGATTGGTTTGAGATCGCTGTCGAGGACGTTGGCGGTCGTATCGATGCGCAGGCCGCCGAACGTGAACGTGACACCGCAGGTCACCGCATAGGCCTCGAAGGGAGGCTCGTCGATGGTGTTGGCCCAGTTCGACTTGGGGATGGCCAGCCCCTCGGTGGACCGTCCGTCCCTGACAGCGGGGTTGAAGGCGATGTCCTGCCGCACGGCGGCATTGAAGGACCTGATCGTGGCCAGCGCCGTTGCGCCGTCGACACCCTCCATGCGTCGGACGAGGTCTTCGAGAGTCGGGGCGCAAACCCGTGTCACCTGGCGTATGCGGTATTCGTCACGCAGCAATCCGGACACCTTGGCATCGAAGACCTGCCAGGCGAGCTGCTCGGGCTGGTCGAGGATCTCGGCCCCGTACTTCGCGTAGGTGTAGTTCCGGAAATCGGCGCCTTCATCGAGAAATCTCTCCCCTCTCGCGTTGATCATGACAGAAAAG
>JAJEHK010000006.1 GCA_022823765.1 Alphaproteobacteria bacterium
AAGCCGGCGCGCCGGCCGAAACATGACAACAGCGTCCCGAGCCTTGCCCGCCCTTCCGGAAGTACCGCCTCCTCCAGGATGGAGCGCACTTCTGCTTCGGTGCTGCGGCCGCGAAGGGCTGCCCGCACGCGCAAGGCGCGATGAACCTCGTCGGATACATTGCGCACGGTCAGTGTGGCCATGTCTGACATCCGCTTTGCTGTCGATGCCGTCACATTATACTGATGACAGCATCGACAGCAAACGATGCGGCAGTGGTGGAACGGACTCCGTCAGGGCGCCGCGACGGGAAGTCTTGCCTGGCGCTGTGGTGCGGGTCAGGTGGTCCAGCCGCCGTCGACATTGAGTGTCTGGCCGGTGACGTAGTCGGCGCCGGCGGCAAGGTAGAGAATGACATCGCCATAGTCCTCCGGCTCGCCGGCCCGGCCGAGCGGCACCTGCGCCGTGTCGAAGTCGAAGCGGCACATCCAGTCGGAGTTGACCACGCCGGGCGCAATGGCATTGACGCGGACCCCGGGGGCGAGAGCCCGCGCCCACTCACGGGTGAGACTGACCAGGCCTGCCTTGGTGGCGCAGTACACCGAACTCGAGCCGCCTCCGCCATGTGCCGAGATGGAGGCCGTGTTGACAATGGCGCCTCCGGCCTTCCTCAGTGCCGGGGCGGCTTCCCGTGTGCAGCGCCAGGGTCCGATGAGGTTGACGTTCAGCAGAAGGTTCCAGAAGGCTTCGTCCTGACGTTCGAAGTCCCCGGGCGGGATGGGTCGCGCCGTTCCCGGGGTGCCGGCATTGTTCACGAGATAGTCGAGGCCCCCGAGATCGGCGATGGCCTGGCGCACCATGCGCGGGCCATCGCTGCTGTCCCCGACATCGCCGGGCGCCGCAATGACCTCCAGGCCCTCGGCGGTGAGCCCGGCCACTGCGGTATCGAGCTTGTCCGTGCCGACGAGGTCGTTGACCGCGACACGGGCGCCGCAGCGGGCAAGGGCCCGCACGGCGCCAAGACCGATGCCTGAGGCGCCTCCCGTCACGAGGGCGCGTCGCCCGGAAAGATCGAAGGTGGCCTGCATGATGTCTTTTCCTCCCGGAGTCGTGTGAAGTCTGTGGCCGGGTCAGCGACCCTCGGCTCGCCAGGCGGCGGCCAGCCCGGCAATGAAGGCAAGGAGAACAAACCACGCCGGCATGAGAGCCAGCAGGTCGATGCCACGCACCACATGGCGGTTGTGGTCAACGAGGCCGATCCACCCGGGGCCGCTCATGTCATGCCCGGCCGTCACCCGGCGGACCGTGGGCAGCTGGTCATGGGCGATCCATGACAGGTGTCCTCCCGATTCCTCTACCAGCGGCTGCAGGTGCGCGCTCGTGGGTCGCGGGTCGCGCCATTCCAGGGGATTGTGACTGCCGACGCCGATCCAGGTCGCCATGTCTCCGTCCGAGATGTGATGGAGGCCGGTTTCAACGGCCATGAAGTCTCCCCTGGCGCGGCCAGGAGAGAGCGTCTCGAGTTCAAGCGTCGTCACCTCGCCCGAGGGTGCCGTGACGACGACCTCGGCATCGTCATCGTCCATGCTGCGCCGCACCACGGTGATGTGGCCGTCCTTCTCGGAGGCCGTCAGCGCATTCTCCTCGAGATCCGGTTCCTGCATGAGCCAGTGCGCGACGCGGCGCAGCAGTTCGGTGCCCGGTCCGCCGCCATCGTAGCCGCGTGACCACAACCACAGGTGATCGGAGAGCAACTGGGCGACCCGGCCCTCTCCGGCTCGGGAAATGACAAGCAGGGGTGCGCCGCCGGCGCCATCGAGCAGGACGTCGCCGGTGGTCACCGTGGTCTCGACGTGACGGAACCAGCGTCCCCAGGACGGCACGTCCTCCCCGATACCGGCAAGGGTGGCAGTAACCGGATGACGACGACCGGCCGCCGTGGCGCCGGGACGGAAGGGTTCGACGTGGACCGTGCCAGTGGGACGGGCAGGCATGAGCTCGCCAAGGACGGTTGCATGGAGGCCGAGCGCGGTGGCGAAGTCCGGCCCGGCCGCAACCATCATCGCTCCGCCGTCCATGACGTAGTCGGCAATGTTCTGCAGGTGAATCTCGGGGATGACCCCCCTCTTGCGGTAGCGGTCGAAGATGATGAGGTCAAAATTGTAGATTTGCCCCTCGAACAGTTCCCGAACCGGGAAGGCGATCAGCGCCAGTTCGCGAATGGGAGTGGAATCCTGTTTTTCCGGGGGCCGCAGGATGGTGAAGTGCACCAGTTCGACAGCCGGATCCGACTTCAGGGTGTTGCGCCAGATGCGTTCGCCGGTGTGGGCCTCTCCGGAGACGAGCAGGACCTTCAGGTCCTCGCGGACCCCGTTGATCGGCAGCACCGCCTGGTTGTTGACCGTGGTGATCTCTCCCGGATTCTCCTCGACCTCGAGGCGCACCACGGAAAGCCCTGCATGAGAGAGGGCAACACGCACTTCGTGACGTTCTCCAACCGTGACCCGGCGGGGAATCGTGGCTCCGTCCGGCGTGGTGACGGTGACGAGAACCGGTGTTCCGTCAGCAGCCTGATCGAACACCCGGAAGACGATGGGCAGCGCCTCGTCTACCACCCCATAGCGGGGCGCCTCCACGATCTCGAGTCTCCTGTCGAAGGCATTCGAGCGGCCACTGACCAGGACGTGGAGCGGCGCCGACCACCTCAGGCCGGCCAGGGAATCGGGAACGTCGTGGACCGCGCCATCGGTGATCATGATGACGGCGGACACGGATTCGCCCGGGACGTCGGCGAGCGCCCGGGTGAGGGCGCCCATGAGACGCGTTCCCGAATCGGCAGGGCCTTCGACGGCCTCGGGAAGGGCCTCGATAACGCGCACCTCGAGATTGTCGAGGCGCGCCAGACGCTCGCCGAGTCCCTTCACTGCGCTGTCGGTCAGCGCCGGACGGTCGCCAAGGGCCATGCTTGCCGAACGGTCGACGAGGACGACCGCCAGATCCGCCAGAGGCTCCCTTTGTTCCTCGACGAGAGACGGGTTGAGAAGGGCGAGCAGCGTCACGGCGACGGCGACGGCGCGCCACGGAATGCCCGGCATGCCGCGCATCAGGCCGAACACCAGGAGTCCCGCCATCAGAATTCCCGCCAGAGCGACGAGAGGCAGCGGAAGGAGCGGCGCCCATGTGATGTCGGTGACTGTTCCCATGGTCACTGACCCAGGCGTTCGAGGATGATGGGAAGGTGGACGGCATCGGCCTTGTAGTTGCCGGTCAGCGCGTACATCGCCAGGTTGACACCGAAGCGGAAGGCCATTTCGCGCTGGCGCTCACCGCCTGGAACCGCCGGATGGAGAGGCTGAAGCTGGTTGTTGAGAGCCCAGGCGCCGGCCCAGTCGTTGCTGCCGATGATGATGGACGACACCCCGTCGTTGAGACCTCCGGGGTGTTGTTCCACCCAAGTCGCACCACCTGTCCAGCGCCCCGGAAAGTCCTGTAACAGGTAGTATGACTGGGTGAGGACGTGACCGGGCGCCACCCGCATGAGTGCCGGGATGTTGAGTCCTCTCAGCATGTCGGGAAGCCGTGCGGCGTTGGGTCCGACCCCCGACAGCCCGGCGAGATTGCGGTCGGCATCGCGCGTGTCGACCACGAGGATGCCGCCCGTGGCCAGATACGTATCGAGCTTCGCCCGGGCGGTGGCCGACGGCACCGGCTGCTCGATGGTGATGGGCCAGTAGATCAACGGGTGGAGAACAAGGTTGTCGGTCTCGAGGGAAAGGGCGACAGGGACGCCGGGTTCGATGGAGGTGCGCGCCGTCAGAATCGCCCCCAACCCGGAAAGCCCGGCTCTTGACGTCCGGTCGACCCCGGGATCTCCCGTGCTGATGTAACCGAAACGGACGTCCAGAACGGCGTCCGGGACTCCGGCAGTGATGTCGTCGGCCATGGTGGCGGAGCCGGTGGCGGCGATGATC
>JAJEHK010000129.1 GCA_022823765.1 Alphaproteobacteria bacterium
GAGGGGATGCCGGTTTCCTCGGCAAGCATCCGCGCGACCAGCTGTTCGGCGGACATTTCGAGGGAAAAGATGCCGACCCGGCCGGGTGGATCGCTGCCGGAGCCGGCGTCCTCGAGATTGTGTCTGGCGACGTGGAGGGCGAGCGTGGTGGCAAGCGACGTCTTTCCCATGCCCGGACGGGCGGCCAGAACCAGAAGATCGGTCCGTGACAGGCCGCCGATCTGGTCGTCGAGGTTCTTCAGGCCCGTGGACTGACCTGCCAGTCCGCTGCCGTCGCGGAACGTGGCCTCCATCATCTTCAGGGTCGGAGCCGCGACCTGCTCGAAGGACCGGAAGGCCCGCTTCACCTCGCCGTGTTCGGCAAGCTCGAAGAGCGACTTCTCGGCCTCCTCGATCTGCGCCATCGCGTCGAGGTCGAGGGTGAACTCGTAGGCGTCGCTCACCATGGTCTCGCCGATGTCGACGAGCTGCCGGCGCAGATGATGTTCCTGGATCTGGCGGGCGAAGTCGTCGGCATTGATGATCATGGCCGCCGATGCGGCGAGCTTGGCGAGATAGCCGGTGCCGCCGACGCCGGAAAGAGCCTCGTCGTCGGCAAAGTAGGCGCCAAGGGTGATGGGGGTCGCGATCTGACCCTTGTCGGCGACGTGACGGATCGCCTTGTAGATCCTGCGATGCACCGGAATGAAGAAGGACTCGGGCTGCAGGATGCGCTCGATGTCGTCGAGGATGTCGTTTTTCACCAGGAGGGCGCCGAGCAATGACTGCTCCGCCTGCTCGTTGTAGGGCAGCGGGCGATACCCGGCCTCTCCGTGGGGCTTGAGATCTTCGAGACCGGTTTGCGTCATGGCGCGTGCGGATGTTTCATCCGCCGCAGTATGGCACGAAACCGCTGCCGGAGTGGATCGGTCTGGGAGATTTTGCCGGGGATTGTCTGTGGGAATCAGGGGGTCTGGGGTGACCTCTTCAGCGGTGCGCCCGTTCCCAGTCGACCATGTAGTCGCGAATCTCCGGAGTGGCGAGGCGTTCCCTGGAGAGCTGCAGCTGGAACACCATGTGTTCGCTGTTGCGGAAGGATGATTCGCTCCCCAGGAGGTAGAACTCCCACATGCGGCAGAAGCGCTCATCGTACCGGTCGCGGATCCGGTCCCGGTTCTCGGCGAATCTGCGGTACCAGTGTCTCAGGGTTTCAGCGTAGTGCGTCTTCAGAATCTCGATGTCGGTGGCGATCAACCCGGAGCGTTCCATGGGTGCCAGCACCTCGGAGAGGGATGGTGTGTATCCGCCGGGGAAGATGTACTTGCGGATCCAGGGGTTGGTGTTGCTCGGTTCACCCGTCCAGCCGATCGAGTGCAGCAGCATGACTCCGTTGTGCCGCAGCAGCCCACGGATCTTGTTGAAGAATTCGGGATAGTGGCGTGAACCGACGTGTTCGAACATGCCGACGGAGACGATGCGGTCGAAGGTCTCGTCGAGCTCGCGGTAGTCCTTCAGCTGGAACCTGACCCGGTCCTCGAGGCCTTGCTCGCGCACCCGCCTGGTGGAGACCTCGTGTTGCTCCTTCGACAGGGTCACTCCGGTGACGTCGACATCGGCAACCTGCGCCAGGTAGAGACCCATGCCGCCCCAGCCCGACCCGATGTCGAGTACCTTCATGCCCGGTTCCAGGAGAAGCTTGGCGGCAATGTGTCGCTTCTTGTCCGCCTGGGCCTGATCCAGCGTGCTGTTGGGTGTGGAGAAGTAGGCGCAGGAATACTGCCGGTCCGCATCGAGAAAGAGATCGAACAGTTCGTCCGAGAGGTCGTAGTGATGGGCGACATTGCGTCGGGCCCTGCCCACGGGATTGTACTGCTGCATCGGCCTGAGCAGGTGGCGGTGCAGCCAGGTGGCGATGCGGCCCATGAAATCATCGCGGCCGAGATTGCGGTAGTTGCGGCCGATCACCTCCCAGAAGTCGACGATTGTCCCGTCCTCAATGGTGAGCGTGCCGTCCATGTAGGCCTCGCCGACCGCCAGGCGGGGATTGAGGGCAATCCTGCGGACCAGTCCCGGGTCGTGGAACCGCAAGGCAACAGTTGGTGTGTCGCCGACGGTGCCGAAGTCATGCACACGGTTCCGGGCATCGATGATCCGCAGATGGCCGACCGATACGAACCGCCTGAGAAACCCGGAGATAAGCATGCCTCCTCCCGATCGCTATTCCGACACGGATATCGTCACTCCTGGAGTGACGTGTCGTCAACGTCCTCTCCGGCGGTCTCATCTTCCGCCTCTTCATCCATCGTTCCCTCGTCCACCTCTTCTGCCTCTTCTGCCTCTTCCGCCACTTCCGCCACTTCCGCTTCCTCCTCTTCCTCGTCGGCGCGGTGGAAGGCGCGTCCGGTGGCCTCCTGGATCATGGCTTCGTCAGCCGTGCGCGCCACATTGGCGATCACCGTTGTCGACACTTCCGGGTGGAGGAGTGTGGTGACCTCGAAGAGACCGAGGGTCTTGATGGGACGATCGAGCACGACGGTGCGGCGGTCGACCGGAAAGCCCAATGCTGCAAGCCCGTCGGCAATGTCTCGCGCCTTGACGGAACCATAGAGCTGCAGGTTGTCGGCCGCCTGGCGGATGAGAGTGACGTGGACGCCCTCTATTTTCTCCTTGAGGGAACTCGCCACGTCACGCCGCTCGAGGTTGCGTTCCTCGCGCTCGGCGCGTTCGGCCTCGAAGCGGGCGATGTTGTCCCGTGTCGCCCGCAGTGCCTTGCCCTGGGGCAGCAGGAAGTTGCGTGCATAGCCGGGACGCACCGCGACCACGTCACCCATGTTCCCGAGCTTGTCGATGCGTTCAAGGAGAACGATATCCATTGTGGGTCTCCATACTCAGGCGCCGTCAGCGACACCGAACCGTTCACGAAATCCCGCCCAGCAATCGGCAAACCCGACGGCCGCGAAGGCGAGGGCGCCGAATGGCTGGAAGACGAGCACGACCACGTAGCCTGCCATGAGAATCAGGGGTTGCATCCCCATGCCACGGGTGAGGGCGTGCAGAACCGCCAGGCCCTGTAGCAGAAAACCCGTGCCCAGGACCAGAACAATTCCTGTCGCAAGGTAAACCACAAAGGCCGCCAGCGCGCCAGTCGATCCGAGCAGCGTGTCGACACCCAGGGCCACCGCAGCGGCGACGAGGGCGGCGATGGAGGGCCACACCGGAAGGCGCAGCTGCCAGAACACGGGCGAGGGACGCATCGGAGCGGCGAAGCTGACCAGCAACCCCTGAGCCAGTGCCCCCATGACCGCGTGAGCGATCATGATGCCGCCCACGAGAGTGCCCGGCACCAGGGAATCCCAGAAGTCGACAAGATCCGCCAGCGCCTGGCGTGACTCCTCGCCCGAATCCTCGAACCAACCAGCAACTTCGTGAAGATTGCCGCGCACCGTGCCTGCGAGTCCGGCCTCGGTCAACGAGAGAACGATGGTGAGGAGGGTGATCTCGATGAGACCGACAACAAGGAACACTCTTGCGAGAGCGGAGGCCGCCAGCCAGCGTGGAGGCTCGTCGGTCCCCGTCACGGGCTGGATGGCGAGATGCGTGAGAATGAATGCGGGGACCACGAATCCCAGGCTGTAGACGCTGGTCATCACCGGATCGAAGAACATCATCAGGCAGGCGACGGCGAGGACGCCTGCGAATCCCGATGCAAGGGATCCCCATCCCAGACCCGCCACGTAGATGGGCAGAGGTGAGGCGATGACCAGGAACAGGCCCCAGAACGACGAAGCCATGCCGAAGCCGAAGAGCAACGCACTGGCGAAGGCTGCGACCATCGCCACCAGGGGAACGAACGGGTTGAGAGGGGTTGCCCTGTTCTTCACGGGCAAGGACGGCGTGCGCCTACTGTGCGACGTACGGCAACAGCGCGAGATAGCGGGCGCGCTTGATCGCCTTTGCGAGTTCGCGCTGTTTCTTGGCCGAGACGGCGGTGATCCGCGACGGGACGATCTTCCCCCGCTCGGAGATGTATCTCTGCAGCAGCTTTACGTCCTTGTAGTCGATCGCCGGAGCATTGGGTCCGGAAAACGGGCAGGACTTGCGACGGCGCCAGTAAGGTCTGCGGGCAGGAGCAGCCATCACGATTCTCCTTCCTTCGCTTCGTCGTCCGAGGTCTCCGAGGTCTCCGGGGCCTGCGGCTTCTCCTCACCGGTGTTGCGCCGGATTGAACGGTCATCGCGGCTCGACTTGTTGCGCATCATGGGCGAGACCTCCGAATCGAGGCGGTCGACGCGCACCGACATGAAGCG
>JAJEHK010000214.1 GCA_022823765.1 Alphaproteobacteria bacterium
GGCCAGCTCGGCATGAACCTGACGGCCATGAATCCGATCAAGCTGGCGGAAGACCTGGCCATGCTGGATCACCTGACGGGCGGCCGGCTTTTCGTCGGCTTCTCGCGCGGAAACACGCCACGGTGGACCGCCACCATGGGGCAGCATCTCGACATCACGTCGGCCGAGTCGGACAAGTCGGAAGCGGACCAGCGAAACCGCCGCGCGCTTTACGAGAACTGGAGGCTCGTCAAGTCGCTCTGGACCGACGACCTCACGGCGCATGACGGCGAGTTCTGGAAATTCCCGTATGACGTCGAATGGGTCTTCAACCCGACCCGGGACTGGGGCGGGGAAGGCGCGGTCGACAGCGACAACATTCTTCGCAAGAGCGGTATCGTGCCCCGTCCTTTGCAGGATCCCCACCCGAAGGTGTACGCACCGTTCAGTTACTCCATGGACACGGCACGCTTCTGGGCTGCGGAAGGCGCAAAGATGGTGTCCTTCGTCTCGGCCGACAAGGAAGGGTTCATGCCGGTCATTCTCGAAAACTGCCTGATGGCGGCGAACGAGGCCGGTCGCACCGAAACTGTCAACAACGACGTGCTTGCCCTGGGCGCGCACCTCCTGATGGGAAAGACGCCGGAACGCGCCGAGCGCTACTACCAGATGTTCAGCGAGGTCTTCAGCTACGCGTACGATGCGCCGCCCTATCACGTGCCGATGGGACGGGTCTGGAAGGGGTCGCGCCAGGAGACCCTGGACAACGTGATGGAACTCGCCGAACGGTACGAGATCGACGAGTTTTTCCTCTGGCATCACATCGGCTTCTTCGGAGACGATGTCGAGAAGGAAGCGCTCGAGGAGTTCTCCGAAGGCGTCATCAGGAAGGTCAACGGCTAGACCGCCCTGCCGCCGAGTACGGGGAGGTTCGCGGATGCTGCCGCTCGGCAGACTGATCGAACGGAACGCTCGCGGCCTGCCGGGACGCGATGCATATGTTGAAATGGAGCGACGGCGGACGTGGTCGGAACTCCATGAACGCACCGATGCGCTCGGCCACGGCCTGCGCAAAAGGGGTGTGAGGCCCGGCGACCGGGTTGGTGTCGTCCTGAGGGATTCGATCGAGGTGGCGGAAACCATCGGCGCCTGCGCCAAGATCGGCGCCCTGCGGGTCGGATTCAACTACCGTCTGGCTCCTCCGGAGATCGGTCAGCTGATCGACGATGCGGGGGTCGATTTCGTTTTCGTGCAGGCGAACCTGATCGAGGTCGTGACCGCCGGTGTCGAGGCAGCGGAACGAACGCCCGAACTCATCGGCATCGGTGAAGGTCATGGACTCGACCTCGACTACGAGGGCCTTGTCGCAGACGGGCTGAAACGCGGTCCGCTGGTCCAGACACCGCACGAACGGTTGATGATCTGCTACACGACCGGTTCGACCGGATTTCCGAAAGGCGCCATCTATCCGCACCGTCAGATGCTGGAATCGATGGCGGCGATCGCATTGTCGGAAGGTGCGCACGCCGACGACGTCTGGCTGCATGCCATGCCGGCGTCCGGCATTCCGATCATGCACCTGCTGCGAAACGTCTTCCATGGCTCCAGATGCGCGATTGTCGGCGACTGGTCGGCGGAACGCGCGCTTACCTTGATCGAGCGCGAACGCTGCACCATCACGGTGCTGGTTCCCACCATGCTGAACGATCTTCTGGCTTCGGGCCTGATCTCCGGGTTCGACTGCAGTTCCATGCGCCAGCTTGGCTATGGCGCCGCCCCGCTGCCGCCCGCCACGATCCGCGAAGCCATGGATGCCCTGGGATGCGGTTTCCTGCAGATGTACGGCACGACCGAACTGATGGGCATGTCCATGATGCTGATGCCCTCCGATCACCAACGGGCGCTGGCGGAAGGACATCGATGCCTGGAGTCCGCCGGCCGGCCGCTCCACTTCGTCCAGACCCGGATTGTCGATGACGAAGGACGCGATGTCGGCGAAGGCGAAGCGGGAGAACTCTGGATCAAGTCCGACTACGTGATCCCGGGATACTGGATTCAGGACCTCCAGTATGCGGAAACGGTGCACGACGGCTGGTTGCGCACCGGGGATATCGCGACCCGTGACGACGAGGGATTCATCTATCTGAAGGACCGCGCGAAATTCCGCATCAAGTCGGGCGGTTTCAACATATTCCCGGTCGAGATCGAGAACTGCCTGGCCGAGCATCCGGCGGTCAACGAAGTCGCGGTGGTCGGTCTTCCCGACGCCAGATGGGGCGAGCGGATCCACGCGGTGATCACGCTTTCCGGCGCGGAACGGCCCGGCGCCGAGGAGTTCCTCGAGTTCTGTCGCGGCAGGATCGCCAGCTTCAAGATTCCGAAGGCGGTCGATATCTGGGACCGCCTGCCCAAGGGACCGACAGGCAAGATCCAGAAGCGCGAGATCATCGACTTCTGCACAAGCAGGGAGGCCGGCGCGCGGGACCAGGGGGAAGCGAACAGTCCCTGAACCAACCCACCGGCCTGTCACCCTCCGCATTCGGCAGGCGCCCGGTTTGACGGGCGCCCAAGACGCGCAGGATCGACGAGCGGCAGCGCCGGGACGGGGACCGGTCGGAGGCGGAGATGAACCGGCTGACGAGGGCGGTGATCGAGGAAGCCCGGCGGCGAGAACGCAACCTGCCGGAGGGCTCAAAGGCGGCCCGATGGCGGATGGAGAAGCCCTGTCCTGCGAAAAGCACGGGGGCGATGGCGGGAGCGGCTGATCCGGCCCACCTGTGAAGCCGGCCTTGAGCCTGCGGCCATCACGCGGGAAGGCCGCAACGCGCGGCCAACCGTCCGGTATGTTGTCACGACTGCGAAAAGTGCCGGCTCGGGATCACAGATCCCGCATTTTTGCCTTGCATTGAGTCTATATATGGACTGACATTTTTCTAACGCCATTAATGGACTTCGCCGTGTCTGCACAATCGCGTCCGGCTACAGCCTTTGACCGGAAGGGCCTCTCCGGTCCGGCATTGCGCACCTACTTTCGCATCGCGAACCTCTGGAGCCTCTCGGTCGAGGAACAGATGATCCTCCTTGGACTGACGGCCCGATCGACCTTCTTCAAGTGGAAGAAGGACCCGAACGCTGTTCTGCCAAAGGATACGCTGGAGCGCATTTCCTACATCCTGGGCATCTACAAGGCGCTTCAGATCCTGCTCCCCGACGAACAGGCTGCCGATGAATGGGTGAGGCGTCCGAACGCGGCACCGCCGTTCGCTGGTCGATCGGCTCTTGACCGGATGCTCTCCGGCCAGGTGGCAGATCTTTTCGTCGTAAGGCAATACCTCGACGCACAGCGGGGTGGCTGGGCATGACATTGCCGATCGTCCGCATCGAGTGGAAGCCGTGCTGGCGAATCTTCCCCAGCCGGTTTCCGCCGATCCGGCTGTTCGAGCGGGTGACGGATCCGGACGATCTCGAAGCCATCTTCGAGTTGGACGCGCTCACGAATCCCAGGCTTCGTGACGAGGCCGGCGATATCGCACTCGTGCCATCGGAAGACCGCATCAGTGGGCCCGGGACAACCATCATCATGGCAGCATTCACCCATCTCAACCCGAGCGGCAGCCGGTTCTCGGATAGCACCTACGGTGTCTTCCATGCTGCGAACGACATCAATACGGCCATTGCCGAGACCAGGTACCATCGCGAGCAGTTCCTGGGCGCCACGAACCAGCCGCATATGGAACTGGACATGCGGGTCTACCTGGTTGACCTCGACGGGGATCTGCATGACCTGCGCGGCCAGAAAGCCGCCCGTCCGCTTGTCTACCACAACGACAACCATGCCGCGGGCCAGCATCTGGCGAGAACGCTGCGTGAGGCCGGCTCGAACGGGATTGCCTATGACAGCGTCTGCCGGACAGGGGGCGAATGTGTCGCCGTGTTCCGACCGCTCCTTCTCTCCAATGCCCGACAGGAACGTCACCTCTGCTACGTATGGAACGGTCAGAACATTGAAACCGTCTACGAAAAACGCGAACTCGGCGAAGATGGCCGGTCGTGACCTTGCCGCAGGCAGTCCCTGACACGCATCCGGAACGCATGGCTGCCGTTGGCTGATCGCCAAACGAACTCGCGGCCGATGGAGGTTGAGGCGCACGCGGCACGTCGGCTTCCAGTCCGGTGAGCGTCCTCCTTCCTGCCGGTATTCAGCACAATGGGATGGAAGGAGGTTCGCCGGGCAGAGTCTCGAGCCGAAACCCGGGGCCGCATGATCGGACCGGGGAGCGACCGGCCGGCCGCGCAGCAGGGAACGGTTGTCAGGGACGGCGCGAATCCGGGGTCAAGCGAGGTGGTGGATGACCATCGTCCAACCTGTCGGAAGCACGGGCCCGCCCCCAGGATACGGGGCGGCAAAAGCACCCTGTGAACTTTACGAGAGCGGCCAAGGGCCCCTCAGAACGGCACCTCGTCGTCGAGATCGTCGTCGACAGGTGCGCGCATGCCCGACCCGCCGGAGGACTCGCCACGCGTCGGCGCCGGTCCGGCGGGGGGTCCGGCATCGGACTGCCGTTCCCGGGAGCCACCGAAGTCCGACCTGTCCTCCAGCGCGTCGCCGCGCCGGCCCAGCATCTGCAACTCGCCGCGGAACCGCTGCAGCACAACCTCGGTGGTATAGCGTTCCTGCCCGTCCCGGTCGGTCCACTTGCGGGTCTGGAGCTGCCCCTCGATGTAGAGCTGCTGGCCCTTGCGCACGTAGTCCTCGACCACCCGGACCAGGTGCTCGTTGAAGATCGAGATCCGGTGCCACTCGGTGCGGTCCCGTCGCTCGCCGCTGTCGCGGTCCCGCCAGGATTCGCTGGTCGCAAGCGTGAAGTTCGCGATCTTGCCGCCGTTCTGCATGGTCCTGATTTCAGGTTCCCTGCCCACGTTTCCGACCAGGATGACCTTGTTGATGCTGCCCGCCATGTCCCGTCCAGGTTCGTGATCACACCCGGCGGAATGTGTCACAGCCGGGGATGTGAATCCAGACCGTCATTTCGGTGGACGCGGTCTTCCTCGCCCTTGATGCGGCCGCACCCGGTTGGCATCCTGCGGACCCGGGGCCGCGCGCCGGTCATTCATCCGGGTACCACTCGCAACGGGAGGCCGCCCGGACGGGCGCATGGCGAACCACACCGAGATTTCCAGCATCCGGATCCGGGGCGCACGGGAACACAACCTGCGCGATGTCGATCTCGACCTGCCCCGCAACCGGCTGATCGTGCTCACCGGGCTCAGCGGCTCGGGCAAGTCCTCGCTCGCCTTCGACACCATCTATGCCGAGGGGCAGCGCCGCTACATCGAGAGCCTGTCGAGCTATGCCCGGCAGTTCCTGGAAATGATGGACAAGCCCGACGTCGACCTGATCGAGGGGCTGTCACCGGCGATCTCGATCGAGCAGAAGACCACGTCGCGCAATCCGCGTTCCACCGTCGGCACGGTGA
Source organism: Alphaproteobacteria bacterium (assembly GCA_022823765.1). Taxonomy (GTDB): domain Bacteria; phylum Pseudomonadota; class Alphaproteobacteria; order SP197; family SP197; genus SP197. Next base: position 5,457 of record JAJEHK010000214.1, read on the forward strand.
CCGAGGTCTATGACTACCTGCGCCTGCTGTTTGCCCGCATCGGCATTGCCTACTCGCCCGCCACCGGCCTGCCGATCGAGAGCCAGACGGTGAGCCAGATGGTCGACATCGTCATGGCGCTGCCCCGCGGCACCAGGCTGAACCTTCTGGCCCCGGTGGCGCGTGGCAGGAAGGGCGAGTTCCGCCGGGAACTCGCCGAACTGCGCCGCAAGGGGTTCCAGCGGGTGCGGATCGACGGGGACATCACCACCATCGCCGACGCGCCGAAGCTCGACAAGAAGTTCAAGCACGACATCGAGGTGGTGGTCGACCGGGTCGTGGTGCGTGACGACATCGAGGTCAGGCTCGCCGATTCGATCGAGACCGGGCTCGGGCTCTCAGACGGACTGCTGTTCGCGGACAACGCCGATACCGGCGAACGCCTCACCTTCTCGTCGCGCTTCGCCTGTCCGGTCTCCGGGTTCACCATCGACGAGATCGAACCGAGACTGTTCTCGTTCAACAATCCCTTCGGCGCCTGTCCCACCTGCGACGGGCTCGGCCGCAGCCACTACATCCACCCGGATCGCGTGGATCCGGACCGCACGATCCCGCTGGCCGAAGGCGCGGTCCAGCTCTGGG
>JAJEHK010000312.1 GCA_022823765.1 Alphaproteobacteria bacterium
AACCGCCATGCCCCACCCTCACACGGCGATCAGGACGCCCGGAAGGCAAAATACGGCGAAATCACACGGCTCTCGCAGGGGAGTATGAGACAAGGCGGCTAGAATATCGGCGCCCACGCCTGTCAGGTCATGGCCGGTTCAATGACATGGAGTTCGCGGCGGAACGGCACGTCGCCGGGATCGATGTCCGTCCCGAGTTCGCGGGCATAGCGATGACCCTCGTAAACGGCGGTCGCGATGATGCCCGGCGCCTGACAATCGCCAACCCGACGCACGGAGTGGATGCCGGTACCGGACCCGCCTTCAAGCGCCTGCACCACCTCATGGTAGAGGCCGTCTTTCGGCAGGCGCGCCGTCACCATGACGACACCGTCGACCGGCAGCGTCGCCTCGCAATTCCGCAAGCTGTCATGCAGCAGCGCCTGACCGGTCTCCACGGCGAGAAGGGTCGTGTTGGCATGGAGGTTCACGCCGGCATCATGAAGGCGCTGCTGGTTCGCCTCGTGTTCCAGAGTGTGGACGAGCCAGGCGGCGACCGTCGACATCGGAGTCACCAGGCTCACGTCGTAACCTTCTGAGCTCAACATCTCTGCGAGCACACTGGCCATGTAGTAATGATCGTCATCGAACAGCAGCACCCTGCGTTCCGGTGGCCGGCGTCCCGCCATTATGTCGTCGGGTGTGAGGACATGTGCCGCGTCGCTCCCGGGTACAGGTGAGGTGAGGCGCCGGCCACAGCCGTCTCGCCGCCAGGTTGCACCGGTCGCGATCGCCACGTGATCGGCTCCAAGCTCGAGTATCTGGTCTGCGTCAAGCCGGCTCGAACGGTAGATGTCGACATTGGACATGCGCTGGATCTGGCTCATTCGATAGTCGCGCACACGGGCCCAGGCAGCGAGCCCCGGCAGCCGGCTCTCGAGGGTGACTCGCCCGCCAAGTTCGTCCTTCGCTTCTGCCAGTGTGACACGAAAACCCCGCAGTCCGGCGGCACGCGCGGCCTCGAGTCCGGCGGGTCCTGCGCCGACGATGAGCAGGTGAGCGTCGGTTTCTGACGGTGGCAGGGTTTCCGGGTGCCAGTCCTTGCGCCATTCCTCGCCGAAGGTCGGATTCTGGGTGCAGCGTGCCGGCGCTGTCATCTGGGTCCAGCCGATGCAGACATTGCAGCCGATGCATTCGCGGATGTCGTCAAGCCGGCCTTCCTCGACCTTCTTCGGCAGAAACGGATCGGCGATCGATGGCCGTGCGGCCCCGATCAGGTCGACGATACCGCGGCGGATCGCCGAGACCATGGCGTCGGGCGACGTGTAGCGTCCGACGGTGGAGACCGGTTTGGTGGTCACCTGCTTCACGAAGGCGACATAGTCCTCCTGGTAGCCCTCCGGTGCGAACCGAGACGTCTTCGAATCGTTCGTCCAGTCGCTGACGTTGACGTCCCACAGGTCCGGAAGCTCGGCCATCATCTCGACTGCCTCGCGACCCTCGGCGTGCCACTCGAGACCGTCCGGTCCCATCATCTCGTCAACGGCGAAGCGCACCACGACTCCGGTGGTGTCACCGACCGCCTCGCGTGTCTCCTCAAGCAGTTCGCGGAACAGGCGCAACCTGTTCTCGAGACTGCCGCCATACTCGTCGGTCCTCTGGTTGTGGCGCCGTGCCAGAAAGTGGCTCGGTACCGTCCCGTCGTGTCCGGCATAGACGATGACAATGTCGAAGCCGATGTCGCGCGCCCGGATGGCGGCGCGCCTGTGGGCGCGGCGGTATTCCCGGATGTCCGCGAGATCCATGGCGCGCGCCTGGATTGGCGCGAGGCTCCAGTTCGCCGGTCGGTGCATCGGGCCGATCGGGATCTCCCGGCTGTAGAGATTCGGAGTATCGTGGCCGTTGTGGACGAGTTCGATGCCGGCGAGGCTTCCGTACCGGTGCACCTCCTCGGCCATGCGCCCCAGATAGACTTCGTCGCTGGCATCCCACATGTTCGTCTCGGCGTAGGGCGAGGCGTCTCCGCTTGCCAGAAAGTCGCACTGTTCGGTGCAGACAATTCCCCAGCCGCCTTCGGCCTTTGCACCCCGCATGCCGATCATGGCGTTGGGATAGACCCGGCCCATGCCGTTGCAGTGGGGCACCTGGTAGAACCTGTTGGGCGCGGTGACCGGGCCTATCGCGAGTGGTTCGAACAGGACGTCATAGCGGGGATCGCGGGTCACAGGTCGTCCTCCAGGCTTGTGTTCATGGAGCGTGGTGCGGGCGTTGGCCACGCAGGTGGTGGGGGCAGTGTTCACCCGTCCCGAGGACCGCCACCATGGCCGTCCAGGTCTCGACCTGGTGGTCGACGAAGTCCTTGCCATATTTGCTTTCCAGGCCGGAGCGTGCGGCGCCAGTCAGAAAGTCGAGTTCGCTGCGGCTCACGTCCCTGTACCAGGGATTGCGGTTGGTCAGGCTCACGTTCACGAATCCTGCACCCTTGAGGGCTGCCTCGTAGCGGTCTGGAGAGGCCATGGAGAAGTCGAGCCCCTCCAGCTCGATGTAACGTGCCATTCCGGGGCTCGGCGTGTCATCGTGGGAAATCAGCCAGTCCGAGGCGGCAAACCAGCCGCCGGGTTCGAGGACCCGGAGCACTTCGCGGGCAAGCATGTCCTTGTCCGTGACATGAATGATGGCGTCCTTGGAAAAGACGACATCAAAGCTCCGGTCTGCAAAGTCGAACGGGCCGGGTTCCACCTGCCGTATCGCCACCCGGTCGGCAGCTCCTGCCATGCGCGCGCGCTCGCGCGCCGCGTTGCAGGCTGGCGCCTCGACGTCAATGCCGGTGACGCTCGCCGCGCCGTGATCGAGCGCCAGCGAGAGCGTGATGCCGCCCGATCCGCAACCGATGTCGAGAACGCGGGCGCCATCGAGGTCGAGACCCTCGAGGATGCGCGTGACCTCGTCGGGGCCCCCAGGCGAAAGGTATCCGCTTCCCCACACCTCCTCGAGAAAGGTGATGTAACTGTCGTCATAAAGCTCTTCGTCCACGATCTCCTCCTTCAACTCGCTGGACGTGACAGTCCATACGTCCGTTCAAGATGCCGCGTTGTCAAATCACCGACAGGAACGGGTGTCGCTGTCGAGTCAATTTCCCCGAGGCTTCGGGGATGGCGTCGTCAACCTCCGCCCTGGACCCTGGCGTCCTCCATCGTACCCACGTGGCTGCGTCCGGCCCGCCAGGAGGGCTCCGGTGGCGTGTCGACCCACGCGGGACAGTCACCCCGGTAGTATCCGCATCGGTCGTCGCCGAAGCCATGGGTCATGTAACCCATCAGCGCACGCAGACGGGGTCCGTAACGGGCCGCAATCTCGGGTGGTGTCGTCAGGTACTGGTTTTCTTCCGGTCTCAGCCAGCCGAGGCAGTAGCTGTTGACAAGGCCCAGGCGTGGCGTGTTGCTCCTGTTGGCGCCGCCGCCGTGCCAGGTCGAGCCGAGGTAGAAGAGCGCTGAACCCTTCGGGATTTCGGCAACGGCCCAGCGGGATATGTCCGGCAGATGCCACGCGCGGACGTAGCGGTGGCTGCCGGGAATCACCCTGGTCCCGCCATTCTCTCTCGTGAAGTCGCACAGGGACCACATGACGCCAAGGACCAGTTCCATGCCGGCGATGTCGATGGGGTAGACCGTGTCGTCACGGTGCAGCGCCTGGTCTGTCTCGCCTGGCATGATCTCGATCGCCGTCAGGCTGCTGATCCGGTAGGTCTCGGCAAACGGCAGGAGAATCCGGTCAGCGACGGCGACGACGAGATCGTGGTCCACGAGTGCGGCCGCACCCGGGGCCGTGGACAGTACGCCACCGCAGCGGTGCGTCAGGTCTCCGTTGAAGGCGCTGCGTGATTTCAGTCCCTCGGCATCGAGCTGGGGGCGCAGTTCGCTGGCTACAGTGTCTGCCAGGTCTGGAGGAGCGAGGTCCTTCACGGCAACGGTACCGTCGCGTTGCAGGATGCTTGCGACGGTATCGGCATCGGCAGTGCGATCGAGTACGGTCAGGTCCATCGTGGCCCCCTTGGTTCGAGGCAGGGTGTGTGTGCATTTCATCCGGTTCTGGCCCCGGACCTTACCACGACACTGTCAGTCCGACACCGCGAGCACGTCCTCTCATCCTGCAGAGTCCATGTCGTCATCCGCTTTGCGCGCCAGCGGCGATTCCGGTTCGCGCTCATGGACCGGCCGTCCCCGGCGTAACGCGAAGTTGGACATCGTCAGGGAGTTGGCGACCACGCGCCCCGGGATTGTCCTGGCAATCCGTTTCCGCGATAATCTGCGCGGAGTAAGAATGCACGGTTACCGAAACACGCAGGCAGCCAGAACGGCCGCCACTCTCGAGGCCATGTCCGCCATGGCGGCAGACGGCAACGCCGGATGGGTGACGCTGCCGACGGATGCGTACTGCAATCCGGACATCCATGCCCTTGAGGTTGAGAGGATCTTCAGGGCGGGATGGATCGCCGTCGGCCGGACCGACGAGGTCCGCGAACCGGGCAGCTACCTTGCCCGCGAGATCGTCGGGACGCCGGTCGCCATGGTCCGCGATCAAAAGGGACGTCTCAGGGTCTTCGCGAACATCTGCCGTCACCGCTGGATGAAGGTCCTCGATGGGAAAGGGCGCAAGGCTGTCATCACCTGCCCCTATCACGCCTGGGTCTACGGTCTTGACGGGTGTCTGCGCCGGGCGCCGGGCATGGAATGCCATCCTGGATTCGATGCCGCGGCCACCCGCCTGGAAGAGCTCTCCTTCGAGGTCTGGCACGGCTTCGTTTTCGTCAATCTCGACGGTCATGCCGATCCTCTCGCGCCGCGTCTGACAGGCGTTGAGGAGACGCTCCGCCCCTATGGCCTCGACAACTGGTTCACCGCACGCACCCTGAACCTCGGAGAGGCTCCCTGGGGCTGGAAGGTGATGCAGGACAACGGCGAGTGCTACCACCACGAGGGGTTGCACCCGGAAACCTTCCAGACCGTCTTTCCCGGCGAGAGATCCGGCACGACCTGCGGCGACGACTGGATACTGCAGTGGAGTCCGGCGCGCGAGGAGAGCCTGGAAACACTGGCCGACGGGACCAGGGTCATGCCCGGGTGCTACTTCGAGCCGCTCGATGGCCTCGACACGTTCCACCGCACTCACTTCGTGCTGGTCTATGTCCTGCCCAACTACCTGATCTACCTGCAGCCTGATTGCGGCATCATGATTCGCTTTCTTCCCGTCGATGTCGGCCGTTCACACATGGAGGTCGATCTTCTGGTCCCGGAAAGTGCTCGCCATCTGACGGACTTCGAGGCGCGGCTCGATCGCTTCGAGAGCTTCTTCCACCGCTTCAACGACGAAGATATCCCCGCCAACACGGCGATCCAGAAGGCTCTGGATAGCGGCCGGGCCTCGCCTGCGCCGCTCTCCCGTCACGAACAGCACAACCGTCATGTCGCTTGGTGGGTCGCCAGAAAACTCACAAGTACCTCGGCACCCTGACATCGCCTCCCGTTGCCGGCGCCGTCGCCTGCCGGTCGTTGGGTTCGTTTCGACGACGCTTCGCCTTCGCTGGAACGCGAGGATCATCGCTTAACCGTGTTGGGAGAGATGCAAGGGATAGCACCTGCAAGGATACCACCGATGGAGGTTCCTGATTGCGGGATTCGGTCCGGCATCCTCCAAGGCGCTCGCCGGCGCAGGGAGGCCAGTGGTGACGCCGGAACAGGTGATCCGTAGGGCTACCTGTGTCGCCCGTCACGATTCCTGCCGTTGCGCCCGCTTCGATGGAACGACACGCTGATCACCGCTCCTGACCACGAACTGCCCGAGTCCGCTGCCTGATCCGGATAGCCGGAAGAGACTCAAGCGTGGACGGTCACGGTGATGCAGGAGGCGCGGTTGGTGTCGTGGAAGACAGTCTGAGTCGCGACGACGGGGGTAGCACCCTGACCGAATGGCTCACCGGTGTTGAGATTGCGGTCATAGCGGTTGAAGTTGCTGGAGGATATCTCGACGGCGAGTCGGTGACCGGGAGCGAGTGCATAACTGGTCGACCACAGGTCGATGTCGAGTTCCTGGATTTCTCCCGGCACCATCAGCTCCTCCCGTTCGATTCCGTTGCGGAACCGGCAACGCAGGATGCCGTCCTGAATGAGATTGGCGCTTCCGTCCTCGGCCACATCGGCGAGTGCCACGGTGACATCCGTATCCACCGCACTGCTGGAGAAGAAGAGGTGAGCCGAGATGGGACCTGTCAGTTCCAGTCCGTCGGCGAAGGGTTCCGACATGTAGACGAGAACATCCTGGCGTTTCTGGACCTCGCGCCGGTCTCCCATCTGTCCCGCCAGGGACCAGCAGTCGTAGGCCAATGTCTCGGCCACCGGGTCGGCAGGGTCATAGCGAAAGCTCTTTGCCGGTTCGCTTCCGGGGGGATCGGGGGCAAGAAGGAGGGAGTCGGCGGACCTCAGGTAGAAACGTTGTTCCCGGCATTCCCGGGGTGGCCATGACCCGGTATCACGCCAGATGTCCCGGCCCATGACGTAGTAGCGAATGGCGCCGGCCTCGCCGAACCCGTTTTCCTCGCCCTTGAGGTAACGGTCGAAGAAGGTGACGAAAGTGTCCCATTTCGCTTCGGCCGTGTTGGAGTTGACCGGCAACAGGCCGACCCTGTGGCAGCGATCGGCCGTGCCCTCGTGGTCCCAGGGGCCGATGAAGAGATGCTGGTTGCCGGCGGCGCGGTTGCGTTCTTCCATGGTGCGCCAGTCGGCAATGGTGGGGCCGAGGTAGTTGTCGTACCAGCCGCCCCAATGCAGCACCGGAATCTGGATGGACTCGTAACCGGCGAGGAGGCTGTGCTGGCCCCAGAACCGGGAGGGCAGGGGATTGGCAATGAGTTCGTCGAAGTAGCGCGACGGAGCGCCGGCCGCGTTGGCCATATCGGCGAGCGGGAGGTGCCAGTAATCCAGCCGGGAGAGATCCTGGTAGGTCTGGTCGGTCATCGAGATCGCCCAGGTCCCCACCGTGTTCAGTTGCAGGCAGCCGTAGCGCATGGTGGCGCGATAGCGATCAAGGGAAATGTCGCCGGGCGCAATGCACCGCAGAGCCGGATGGCCGCTGACGGCTCCGGCGTAACTGGTGAAACCGAAATAGCTCTCGCCCCACATGCCGACCCTGCTGTCTGACCACGCTTCGCCGGCGATCCAGGCGATGGTGTCGTAGCCGTCAGGGACCTCGTTGTCGGCAAGATTGGGTTCGAAGTATCCGCCTGATCCCCATTTGCCCCGCACGTCCTGGACCACGGCCGCGTAGCCTTGGCGCACCCAGTGTCGGGCGGTTGCGGGCATGAAACAGTAGGGTTCGGTCTTGCCGTAGGGCATCCGCGTGAGGATGGCGGGGAAGGGGCCGTCACCGGCAGGAAGATAGACGTCCGTTGCCAGTTCGATTCCGTCTCGCATGGGCACCATGATGTCGCTGATCACCGGACCTCCGGCTGCCCGTTCGGGCAGGGCGGACGGAATGGAGTGATAGGCCGGCGTTTCGTGTTTGTCCTTCCACGCCCGAAACCCGTCGGACACGTTCATGGCGCGCACCCTCCCCCCATTCTTGCATCGTCGCCCATGGTATCACGGTTGTTGCCCGCTTGACGCCTTGATGGTGGTGCGGCAGGGAGGGTGAATCGTGAAAGGGGAATTCTGACGTCATGTACGAGGTCGACCCCCGGCGCATGGATCTCGTGATGGAGTTCATGCGGCAGCCGGGCGGACCGCACAGCCCTGAGCTCACACTGCTGGTCAACCGCCTTCGCCTGCTGCCGATGGCCGAACGCGTCATCCTGGTGAAGACCGGAGCGGGGAGTGGATGGCGCCTGGCGTGGATGCCGGCGCGAGGTGAGCCAGTCGCCTTCACCGACGCAACCGTGTTCGAAGACTATGACGACGCCTGTCGCGAGGTCTTTCGCCGACGCTGGCAACAGGTGACGGGAATCGATCCGGGCCGGGGGGAGTCATGAAGACGATCGTCGGTTATGCCGACCGGTGGAGCGCCGCTGCCGGCGATACCATCGAGTTCAAGGTCAGCACTTACGGTGCAGAGCGCTACCGGACGGATTTCGTGCGCATCGTCTGCGGCGACGACGATCCCCATCGCGGCCTCTTCCGCGAAGAGGAAATGGAAGCGCGCTTCAACGGCACCTACGAGGGTCGCACCCAGGCGATGGCGGCAGGCTCATACGTCATCGTGCCGCAGGCGGCTCCCCTGGAACGCCTTGCGAGCTTTACGGTGCAGGCGTGGATCTACCCCACGCTGCCGGGCCGGCACGAACAGGGGATCATCACCCACTGGGATGATGCGGCGTCGCGCGGATTTGCCCTCGTCATCACGGCTGCCGGCGTGCTTGCCTTGCGGTCCGGGGACGGCGCCGTCCACGAACTCGGCCTTGAGACCCGACTTGTGCCCCGGCGCTGGCACCTTGTTGCCGGCACCTTCGATGCGGCGACGGGTGCCCTTGGGCTCAGTCTCCATCGCCCGGCGAGCGAGGTCGAGGCCGGGGAGAATGCTGACGCCAGCGGTGAGGGCGGCTTCCGGCCGGCTTCGGGGGCGCTCGTCATTGCTGCCGGGGAGGCGGGCAGGAGTGGCCACTTCAACGGCAAGATCGACCGCCCGATTCTCACCGGACGGACCCTTGATCGACGGGAGGTCGAAGCCCTGGCGTGGGCAGGTTCTCCTCATGAACGTGAAGCGGCTGTCGTGGGCGCCTGGGATTTCTCTCAAGACATCGGGCGGGCACGGGTTACGGATGCCGGGTACCACCGCCTTCATGGCTCGACGGTCAACCTGCCGTCTCGCGGGGTCAAGGGATTCAACTGGTCGGGCCGGGAACAGAACTGGTGGCATGCGCCATGGGAGTACGGGGCGATCCACTTTCATGAGGACGATCACTACGACGCCGGATGGGAGACGGACTTCACCTTCACCGTGCCGGACACTCTGGCTAGCGGGGTCTATGCCGCCCGATTGAGGGCCGGGGACGATGAGTGGCACGTCACCTTCTTCGTGCGGCCGCCCTCGGGAACCGCGACCTCCAGGCTCGCCTTTCTGGCCTCGACGGCGACCTACATGGCGTACAGCAACTATCGCTGGCACATGAGCGAGCCCTTCGCGGAAGTGGCCGAGACCTTCTGGACGACGCTGACACCCAACGATGTCTTTCTTCAGGAGCATGAAGAGTTTGGCCTGTCGACCTACGACACCCATGCCGACGGCTCCGGTGTGCGCTACGCTTCCAGGCTGCGCCCGGTCCTCAACATGGCGCCTCGCACGCCGCTGTGGAGCTTCAATCCCGACACCCACATTCTGG
>JAJEHK010000182.1 GCA_022823765.1 Alphaproteobacteria bacterium
CTGGGGCGGCACCGAAACCACCGTACCTTCCATGATCTTCAGGAGAGCCTGCTGCACTCCTTCACCGGAGACGTCCCGGGTAATGGAAGGGTTTTCCGACTTGCGCGCGATCTTGTCCACCTCGTCGATGAAGACGATGCCGCGCTGGGCCCGTTCGACATTGTAATCGGCCACCTGCACCAGCTTGAGGATGATGTTCTCAACGTCTTCGCCGACATAGCCGGCTTCCGTCAGGCTCGTGGCATCCGCCATGGCGAAGGGAACGTCGGTGATGCGGGCCAGCGTCTGGGCAAACAGCGTCTTGCCGGAGCCCGTGGGGCCGATGAGCAAGATGTTGGACTTCGCCAGTTCGACCTGCTCACTGCGGTCCCCGCCATCGAGTCTCTTGTAATGGTTGTGGACCGCCACGGAGAGAATCCGCTTGGCGGTGTCCTGGCCGACGACGTAATCCATGAGGATGGTGTTGATCTCACGTGGTGTCGGAACATCGCCCCGCGGCGATCTTACCACCGAGCCGCGATTCTCCTCGCGGATGATGTCCATGCAGAGTTCGACGCATTCATCGCAGACGAATACCGTCGGGCCGGCGATCAGCTTGCGGATCTCGTGCTGGCTCTTGCCGCAAAAGGAACAGTAGAGCGTGTTCTTTGAGTCACCCTTCTTGCTCATGAACCACTGCCCCCCTCAAAACCGTCCGCAACACCGGCATGTCAGCACAACCAGCGGCAGGAGTGCAAGTCCGTCCCGGTCAGGCATCCCCGGCAGCCTTCGTGTCACCACGCGAGCGGACCACCTCGTCGATGAGGCCAAAATCCAATGCCTGCGTCGGTGTCATGAACGTATCACGCTCCATGCATTCTTCGACAGCTTCGAGAGACTGTCCGCTGTGGCGCGAAAAGATGTCGTTGAGACGCCGGCGCACCTGAACGATCTCCCGGGCATGAATCTCGATGTCGGATGCCTGGCCCCGAACTCCTCCCGATGGCTGATGCAACATGACTCTCGCATGGGGAAGGGCCGAACGACGGCCCTTGGTGCCGGAACACAGCAACAAGGCTCCCATCGACGCCGCCTGGCCGATGCACAGCGTCTGAATCTCCGGACGGATGTACTGCATGGTGTCGTACAGCGCGAGACCAGCGGTAACAGTGCCGCCTGGCGAGTTGATGTATAGCGCGATGTCGCGTGTCGGATTCTCGGCCTCGAGAAAGATCATCTGGGCGCAAAGCAGACTCGAGACATGATCATCCAGCGGACCAGTCAGAAAGATGATCCGCTCCTTGAGCAGGCGCGAATAGATGTCGTAGGCACGCTCGCCTCTCGCCGTCTGTTCCACCACCATGGGTACAAGGGTGTTGGCATGGATGTCATCGGCATCCCTCGTCATTGGGAGGCCTCTTCCACCCCTTCGGCGGCATCCGCATTATCGCCTTCCCCGTCGGCGGCCGCACTCTCTGCGGAAGCTGCCGCCTGCATCCGTTCTTCGTGGTTGCGCATGACGCGTCTCGCGGCCTCCATGTAGTGACGCCCGGCGTCGATGGCCTCCACACCTTCTTCCTCGCTGTCGAGCCCGAGGAATGTCTCCACATCCATGGACTCTTCCTCGCATGTCGCACCGTCCAGAATATGGTCGACAACGCGTTCCTCCAGTATGGGCGCAGTGAGTTGCCTGAGATGTTCGGGGTGCTCCTGAAAGTGTCTCACCACCTCGGCTTCCCGTCCGGGATATCGTGTCGCCTGCTGAATGAGGGCCGTTTGCATGTCCGTCTGATCAATCTGGATGCCGGCATCCCTGCCGACCTCGGCGAGCAGCATGCCCAGGCGAACCCGCCGTTCGGAGATAGCGCGGTAGTCCTCGCGTTCCCTGGCAACGGCTTCTTCGTCCATGTCCTGTTGCTCCAGGGCGGGCGCCACCTGGTTCCAGACCGACTGGAACTCGTTTTCGACCAGGCCGGGCGGAACCTCGAAATCACAGGATTCGTTCAGGTGGTCCAGAAGCCGGCGCTTGGTATGGGCGCGCGCGAATGCCGTGAAGTGTCCTTCCAACTCCCTGCCCGCATTTGCACGGAGGTCGGCGAGGTCGTCGCAACCATATCGTTCGGCCAGTTCGTCATCGACAGCATGGGAAACCATGCGTTCCGCCTTCAGGAGACTGATGCGAAAGAGAGCCACGGAGCCGCCTTCTTCCTCGGCGCCCGGCGCCAGATCCTCGACCTCGACACTGTTGCCCGTGGTGAGGCCATTGACGGCCTCAAGAACCTTGGCCGGAAGACTCTGTTCAGTCAGTATCATGTCCTGATTTGTCACACTGAGATCATCGTTCCTTTCACCATCCACCAGAACCTCGATATCGACCGTGATGCGGTCGTTGAGCATGATCCCTGTGGCATCGTCGAGAACATCCGGTTTGCCGGCAGCACGCGCCAGCATGTCGATGGTTTCGTCGATGTCCTTGTCGCCGATATCAACGACCGGAGTGGAGAGAACGATGCCGGCATGGTCGAGGGGCGCGATGTCGGGCATGACCTCGACGGCCAGAACGTACTCGAGATTCTCGCCCTGTGAGAAGGAGACATCCTGGATCGTTGCCGGCATTGCCTGGCGAATCTTCTGTTCGGACAGTGCGTCGTTCGAGCTTTCCTCGATCGTACTCTTGAGCACGTCCTGAACCACCCCGTCGCCGTACATGCGGCGAAACAGCTCCATGGGAACCTTGCCAGGACGAAACCCCTTGATATGTGAGGATTTCTTCAGCTCCAACAAGCGAGCATCGATGCGCGACGTCATCTGGGCCGCGTCGATCACAACCTTGTATTCCCGCTTGAGGCCCTCGTTGAGGGATTCGGTTACATCCATCTTCGCGTCACATTCTGATGAAGACCCTGACCTCTTCCAGACAGCATTCACCCCAACGATGACGTGGTGCGGGCGGAGGGACTTGAACCCCCACGACTTGCGTCACCAGAACCTAAATCTGGCGTGTCTACCAGTTCCACCACGCCCGCGCCTTGCGGGCCAGTCAAGGAAGCCTGCCATTCGTTGCGCACCTAATAGCGACGAAAGTCCGATGCCGCAAGGGTGCGGCACAACTCAATGACGCAGATCCTCCAGCACCGGCGCCATGCGCCCGGCAAGATCCTCGGCCACCAGGCCTGGACCACAACGCTCGCCCGCCTCGGCATGGAGCCAGCATCCCATCATGGCGGCATCGAGGGGCCGGGTTCCCTGTGCCAGAAGCCCGCCGATGATGCCGGCCAGGACATCTCCCGATCCGGCCGTGGCCAGAAATGGCGAACCGTTGGCGTTCACCGCCAGCCTTCCGTGGTGGTCGGAAATCGTCGTGTCTGGCCCCTTGAGGAGAACGATGCACCCCGCCTGGGCTGCGGCGAGGGCGACATCACGCAGGCGTTCACCGGTCCAGTCGAAGAGTCTCCGGAATTCTCCGATGTGTGGCGTGAGAACGCAGTGCTCATGGAGCCTGTCGAAGAGATCCTGTCTACAATCGCGGAACACCGTCAAGGCATCGGCATCGAGAACAAGCGGCTTGCCCGCGGCGAGCGCCGCCATCACGAGGTCACGCGTTCCTTCACCGGTGCCCGCACCCGGTCCAAGCACTCCGGCATGGACATGCCCGGCCGCCATCAGCCCGGCAAAATCCCCGGCTCCGGCGAAGGCATGATTCATGACAGCCGTGTGGTGCACGGCATGGGCGAGAAGGGCGGCCCGCGGCATGGCGCAGGTGACGAGACCAGCCCCTGCTCGCAAGCCAGCAGCCGCGGCAAGCCGTGACGCACCGCTGGACTCGAGACCCCCGCCCAGCACGACCAGGTGCCCGCGAGCATGCTTGTGGGCGTCCGGCGCCGGCCACGGCCAGCGATCCTGCCACAGGGCGGGAGTGTTGCAGACTATTCCTGGAGAAACGGCCGCCACGATCGAATCCCCGATGCCGATGTCGGCAACCGTCACATCGCCGCACAGGCGTCTTCCAGGCATCAACACGTGCCCCGGCTTGCGTCGGCAGAACGTCACGGTCGTGTGGGCCGTCACTGCACCGCCCCGGGCCCTTCCACTATCGCCGTCAACTCCACTGGGGATGTCGACGGCGATAACGGGCGCACGAATTCCCGAGAACAGACCGGCAAGGAAAGGATCGAGATTGCGCGCAAGACCGGCGCCGAACAGGGCGTCAATCACAAGGTCCGCATCCCTCACGCATGCTTCGGTCACAGGCGCGATCTCACCCGTCCACAGGTCTGCCATCCGGCGGGCGGCGCCTGTCAAGGCATCGGGCCGCAGTGCGCCGACACGGACCGGCCAGCCCCGCTCCGCAAGAATCCGCGCGGCGACGAAGCCGTCGCCGCCATTCCCTCCCGGACCGGCAAGGACCACGACCCTTCCGGAAGGCAGGCGTTTCATTGCGGCTTTCGCGACGGCGGCGCCAGCGCGTTCCATGAGTACATCCTCGGGAACCCCGGAGGCCACCGCGCGACGATCAACCTCCTGCATTTCCGCAATCGTGAGAAGCGCATGCCGGGTCGCATCGCCCGGCCACAGGCCGGTCATGTGCGGCCGGCAAAGAGGTTGACACGCATGGGCTGATCGAAGGCATAACCGGTGGCCGTACGGGCCGCCTCGAACGCCGCCCGTACGGCAGGCGTGTCGACCGCCTCCCTGGGAATGGCGTTGTAGCTGCGCGCCGTTACCCCGCAGACGAACGTCTCGAAGTCCGAAAAGGTATAGCGAACGACAAATCGCACTTCCTGCTGCGACCGGAAGGCGCCTGCGGTCGATTCCGTCAGTACACCCTGTGCCGCGCGCCGTTCCGCGGTCTCGTCGTGAAATGGCCTCGCCAGTTCCGTGTAGCTGCCGCCTGCCTCCGGTTCGAGCACATAGAGAAAGCCGCCGGGCCTGAGAACACGCTTCGATTCGCCAATCGCATCATCCATGAGGGCCACCGGCACATGGTGCAGGGACATGCTGAAGATGACGCCGTCCATACAACCGTCGTCAACCGGCATCGCCTCGGCGCCGGCCTCAAAGAAGGATATCGGTCCACCCGCGAGCACCTCCCGGTTGGTCGCCGCCTGGACCGGGTCGGGTTCAAGTGCGATGACTTCGGCGCCGCGTTCGGCAAGGGCACGGGCAAGACCGCCCTCCCCGCACCCGGCATCAACGATACGCTTGTCCGCGACGTCAATGAGCCGATCCATGACGTCGATGGCGCGCTCGACAGTCATCGCAAGGGCCAAACGGAGAAGTGGTCGGAGCGGCAGGATTTGAACCTGCGACCTACGGTCCCCCAGACCGTTGCGCTACCAGGCTGCGCCACGCTCCGAACCGGACCCGACATAGCTCAAGTCACACTCGCCAGCAACCGCCGCACCTCTTCGAGTTCCTTCACGGCCCGGCGAACGGTCTCCTGGCCGTCACGGGGCTCGACCGCTGAAGAGCCGCTGAGCAGGCGCAGGGCACCTTCGATCGTATAGCCCTCCTCATTGAGAAGACGCTTGATCTTCCGGAGGAAGTCCACATCTTCGGGACGATAATAGCGTCTGTTGCCGGCGCCTCTGAACGGCCTGACCTGCGGAAACTTCGACTCCCAGAACCGAAGGACGTGCGTGTCGAGCCCGAGTTCTTTCGCCACCTCGCCAATGGTACGGAATGCCGTGGCTGCCTTGCCGCTGGAATTCATGGATCTCCTGAACCTTCGTCGGCCGACCCCGAGGCCACGCGGCGTCTCAAGTGCTGGGACGGACGGAACAGCAACACGCGACGTTCACTGATCGTGACTTCTTCCAGGGTCTTGAGATTGCGGCCGACACGCGCCTTCTTGTCACGCAGGCGGAAGCTTCCGAAGGTCGCGATCTTTACGTATTCCCCCCGTACGACCGCATCGCAGATCTCGTCGATCACGAAGTCCACGACATCAGCCGACTCCCTGAAGGAAAGTCCGACTTTCTGGTGGAGGGCCGTGGCGATGTCGGCTCGTGTCAAGGCTTTGCCAGGCATCCAGCGCTTCTCCCTGCGTTGCGACAACCCACTCTATCGGGGAGATATTGTAACTGCAACCGGTTGAAAGCCATGGCATTTCAACGCGCCGCCTCCCCTGTTGCGGAGGCCCCTCTCCTGGAGGTCGCCGACCACCTTATGAGCGCCGCCCCCCATGTGAACCCGCCACCCATGGCTTCAATGAGCACCAGGTCTCCCGGGGAAATGCGGCCGTCCGCCGTGGCCTCGGCAAGGGCCAGCGGGATGGAAGCGGCAGAGGTGTTGGCGTGGCGGTCGATGGTGACAATGACCCTGTCAGACGCCAGGCCAAGCTTGCGCGCCGTCGCATCGATGATCCTCCGGTTGGCCTGATGCGGCACCAGCCAGTCCACCGCCGACGCCTCAATTTCGTTGGCCAGCAAGGCCTCTTCGACGACTTCCGTCAACTTTCGTGTGGCATGGCGAAACACCTCACGCCCGTTCATCTTCAAATGGCCGACGTGTCGGGTCGTTGATGGTCCGCCGTCCACATGCAGCATGTCCCGGTATCGACCATCCGAGTGAAGGTGGGTCGACAGAACGCCACAGTCTCCGGTGGCCGGCTCAAGGACAACAGCGCCGGCGCCGTCCCCGAACAGCACGCAGGTGCTGCGGTCGTCCCAGTCCAGGATGCGCGAGAAGGTCTCGGCGCCGACGAGAAGCACCCTGTTGGCCTGGCCCAGGCGAATGAAGTTGTCGGCAACGGCAAGGCCGTAAACGAACCCCGTGCACACTGCGTGAACATCAAGAGCAAAACCGTGGGTCATGCCCAACATGGCCTGCACCTGCGTGGCCGTTGCCGGAAAGGTGTAGTCCGGTGTCGCCGTGGCCACCACGATACAGTCGATGTCGGCCACACCAAGGCCGCCCCGGGCCAGGGCTCGCCTCGCGGCATGGCAGGCAAGGTCAGAGGTCGTCTCCCCTTCGGCAGCGACATGGCGTTGCATGATGCCCGTGCGTTCGCGTATCCACGCGTCCGATGTATCGAGGCGATCTGCGAGTTCTTGATTGGTGATACGGCGTTCGGGGAGATAGGACCCTGTGGCAACAACGGCTGACCGGCGGATGATCACTTGGTGGCGGCTCCCCCGAGCGGGATCGTCCCGTCCGTAACGTTCCGGAGATCGAGGATCACCTTGTCGTTGAATCCTTCGGTCATCATGTCGAGGGCAAAGCCGATGGCATTGGCGAAACCCCTGGCATCAGTACCGCCGTGGCTCTTGACCGCCACACCATTGAGGCCAAGAAACATGCCTCCGTTGTAACGCCTGGGATCAACCCTGTTCTTGAGTGCCACCAGAGCGGGTCTGGCCAGCAGATAACCCAGCTTTGAAAAGACCGAGCGGCGGAAGGTCGCACGCAGGAATCCCGTATAGAGATTCGCGGTCCCCTCGAAGGTCTTGAGCGCGATGTTCCCGGAAAACCCGTCGGCAACGACGACATCGACGGTGCCTTCGGTGATGTCGTTGCCCTCGATAAAGCCGTGGAACCTGAGTGGCAGGCTGGATGACTTGAGGATCTCGGCGGCCCGGCGGATTTCGCCATGTCCCTTGGCTTCCTCGCTGCCGACATTAAGCAGGCCGACGGTCGGCTCGCTAAGCCCCTGGACGCTACGCGCGAACGCGGCGCCCATGATGGCGAACTGAACCAGGTCGTCGGCGTCGCACTCGATGTTGGCGCCCAGGTCCAGCATGACCGACTGACCGCGCAGTGTCGGATAGGTGGAGGCGATGGCCGGACGGCGGATGCCAGGAAGGGTTCTCAGGACCAGCTTGGCCATCGCCATCATGGCGCCGGTGTTGCCGGCGGACACCACACCGGCAGCCCGGCCCGACCGCACGTCGTCGATGGCGAGCTTCATGCTCGAACCCGCACCGCGCCGCAGCGCCAGGGACGGTTTCATGTCGGACTCGATCACCACATCCGCAGGAACGACTTCCGAGACATTGGCCAGTTTCGGGAATCGCCGAAGGATCTTTCCGATCCGGTCCGGTTTGCCGACAAGGCGAAAACGGGCATCCGGAAAGCGTTTCATGGCCATGTTGGCGCCGGCCACCACGATGCCAGGGGCCCGATCGCCCCCCATGGCGTCAAGGGCAAGGACCTTGGAAGCGGTCATCAGCGAAGCATACAGTCGGACTCAGTAAGCCTGCCTGGGTTCCGTGACCGGACGGTCACGGTAGTGGCCGCAGTACCTGCACACATGGTGGGGGAGCTTGATTTCACCACATTGGGCGCACTCGATCGTGCCGACAACGCCCGGGCCCTTGTGAGACCGGCGTTGACCGCGCCGGGAACGGGACACCTTTTTCTTGGGAACCGCCATGACTTGCGCCCTCGACGCATTTGGAGACCGCCGACCTCTATAATCGCGTTTCACCGGGAGAACAACCGCTCAATCATCCTCCTTGAGGGACTTCAGGACGGCGAAGGGTGATGTGCGCTGGGATTGGACAGAGACAAATCCGCTGTCAACCTCGGCTCCCGGCTTGCGCGGCCACGGATCGAGGGCAAGTGCCACCATCTCGCCAACCGCGACGCCAACGTCGACCATTTCATCCACAAGAGGTTCGGGCGGATCGTCGTCGGTCACGGAAAGAGGTTCGTCGAACTCGCCACTTGGCCTGACGTCCGGATCAAAGATCAGGGCAAACTCTTCATCCAGTGCGGTGTCAAGGTCGTCGAGGGTGACCACGCAAGTCTGTACGATGTCGGCGCGAACGTGGAATTCGGCGCGAACCTGGCGGCCACGCCGGGTCAGCGCGACATCAGCCTGAAGACGGCGCACGGCAACGGTTCCGAGAAACCGCGCCAGGCGATCGCATTCCCCTGGTGTCGCCTCGACATGCTCGTGTCGGGAGTTGCCATCACCAAGACGGCTCACGTCGAACGGTCGTGAGAAAGGGTGAATCTGCATGATCACTCACTCTCCATGCGCGCGAAATCGATGTGGCCGGTGACCACGCGATGATCGTCCATGCCATCCAGATGCGCCACCTGGAGACGCACATAGCATGCCAGGCGACTGACCGTCTCGGCCTCGACGGAAACCGTGCCGTAGACATTCCGTTCCAGCACCCTGTTGAGGGTATCCGGGGTGGCGGCCGCCAGTGAGTCGTCAAGGGCACGGGCGCGTCCGAAATAGGCCTGGGCCATCCTGCGGACCCGCGAGCCCACCTTGAGATCACCGACACCGGTTTCACGCAAGGCCCGATCGAGATCGGCAAACACGAGGTCGAAGAGTTCCTGCGCCGCGTCGCCGCCCTCTGCACCGCTGGACCTCAGTCGGCGCATCACAAGGAGCACATGGAGCACGAGAAACTCGAATCGGCCATCAAAGGTATCGGGAATGGCATGACACCGAAAGAGGGCTGGCGTGCGGGCCTGCGCCGCAATGGCATCATAAAGGAGATGGGCACGCTCACTGAAGCGGGAGCGATTGAACAGCCGTCGCAGGACTTTCAACGTGACCATGTCTGCAGGATTGACTTGCCTCGCCGTTCGTGGCCTCAATACGTCCACGAACCGGTCCGGTCAATGACACCTTTCCAGCTCTCGAACATAACCGCTGCAGTCCTCATCGCCACGGTACTCGCGGCGTGCGAACCACGTGTCTCAAGGCATGGCCAGGTGCTGGATCGGGAGATCGTGGCCGACATCGAGCCCGGCGTAGACCACAGGAGCGAGGTGACTCGCCGGCTGGGAACGCCATCGTCGCATTCGCTCTTTGGAGAAGACACGTGGTTCTACATCAGCCAGTACCGGACCACCTCGATTCTCTCCCTTCCCGAAACCGAATCGCAGACGGTGGTCGCCATCGCCTTTGATTCTTCGGGAATCGTCGAGGAGGTTGCCATGCTGACGATCGAGGACGGCATCGTCATCGATCCCGTTTCCCGCGCCACACCAACGCACGGACGCGATCTCGGCCTCCTCGAACAACTGCTCGGCAATATCGGGCGCTTCGACGCACCCGGAACCACGGCCCAGTTCCCCACACCCTGAAGTGAACACCACGGATCGGGGGCCGGGAAACCACCCTGCTCTCCGACACCGAGCCCGGTCAGGAATCGGGGGCACCTCCCCGTCCTGCTGCGTCGAAACACGGTTGGTCACAACTCCGCCTCCTTGCCCTGTGGCTGAGGGTGGGACGGAATCCCCGGAACGCAGGCTATGCCAGCAGGCTGCTGATTCGCGTTCCGGGGAAAAACCGTGTCAGGACCAGCCACCGAGCGTGGCAAGAAGCAGCAGGGCGACGATATTGATGATCTTGATCATCGGATTGACCGCCGGGCCTGCCGTGTCCTTGTAGGGATCACCGACGGTGTCACCTGTCACGGCAGCGTGATGGGCCTCCGATCCCTTGCCACCGTGATGGCCGTCCTCGATGTACTTCTTGGCATTGTCCCAGGCGCCACCGCCCGACGTCATCGAAAGCGCCACGAAGAGCCCCGTCACGATGGTGCCCAGCAGCATCGCGCCGAGTGACGCAAAGGCCGCCACCTCACCCGCGATCGCGCGGATGACGAGCCACAGCACGACAGGCGCCAGGACCGGCAACAGCGACGGAATGATCATCTCGCGGATGGCCGCCTTCGTCAGCATGTCAACTGCCCGGCTGTAGTCAGGTCTTGCCGTTCCTTCCATGATGCCGGCGATCTCGCGGAACTGGCGCCTGACCTCCTCCACCACGGAACCCGCAGCACGGCCGACAGCCTGCATTGCCAGGGAACCAAAGAGGTAGGGCAGCAATCCGCCGATGAAGAGGCCGACAACCACGAAGGGGTCGCTGAGACGGAACGTGACGTCAAGGTTCGGAAAATAGTGCGAGAGGTCCTCGACATAGGCGGCAAACAGGACGAGTGCCGCGAGTCCGGCAGAGCCGATGGCATAGCCCTTTGTCACCGCCTTGGTCGTGTTGCCGACGGCATCGAGGGCATCCGTCGTCTTGCGCACATCCTCTGGCAGTTCGGCCATCTCGGCAATGCCGCCTGCGTTGTCGGTGACCGGTCCGTAAGCATCAAGGGTGACCACGACTCCGGCCAGGGCCAGCATGGTGGTCACAGCGATGGCAATGCCGAACAGGCCGGCAATCAGGTAGCCGACAATGATACCGGCCGCGATGACGATCACCGGTGCCGCGGTCGCTTCCATCGACAGGGCAAGGCCCTGGATGATGTTGGTCCCATGCCCCGTCGTCGAGGCCTTGGCGATGACCCTTACGGGCCGGTACTCCGTCGAGGTGTAGTATTCCGTGATGACGATGAGCAGGCCGGTGATGACCAGACCGAGAATGCCGCACAGGAACATGTCCCAGCCGGTGAACGAACTGCCGGCAACGGTGAACTCGCTGTCAAGACCGATCACCCAGTCCGTCACCGGAATGAACAGCAGCGCGGAAATCACCGACGTCACGATGAATCCCTTGTAGAGCGCCCACATGATGTTACCGCCACGGCCCAGCTTCATGAAGAAGCTGCCCAGCACCGTGCCCAGGATGCAGGCGCCTCCCAGGACGAGGGGGAAGACCATCATGCTCGCTTCCGCCGCGCCGTCGAAGAAGATGGTGCCAAGGAGGATGGTGGCAACAAAGGTGACGGCGTAGGTTTCGAAGAGATCGGCGGCCATGCCGGCGCAATCGCCGACGTTGTCGCCGACGTTGTCGGCGATCACGGCCGGATTTCGGGGATCGTCCTCGGGAATTCCGGCTTCCACCTTGCCCACGAGATCGGCGCCGACGTCCGCACCCTTGGTGAAGATGCCACCGCCCAGTCGGGCAAAGATCGAAATCAGGGATCCGCCAAAGCCCAGGGCAACCAGGGCCTCGACAACCTCGCGCTGCGCCACGCCAAGTTCAAGCAGGACGAGAAAATAGACGGCAACGCCAAGAAGACCCAGACCGACGACCAGGATTCCCGTGACCGTGCCCGCATTGACGGCAACCGACAGCGCCCGCTCGAGGCTTTCGCGGGCCGCTTCGGCGGTTCGCACGTTGGCGCGCACCGACACCAGCATTCCCGTGTAGCCCGCGGCCCCCGAGAGAATGGCGCCAATGGCAAAGCCGATTGCCTGGCTGGTGCCCAGCGCCACCAGAAGCAGCACGAAGATCACCACGCCGACGACGGCGACCGACAGGTATTGCCGGTTGAGATAGGCTTGGGCGCCTTCCTGGATGGCGACGGCAATGGCCTGCATCCGCTCGCTGCCCGCGCTTTGCGCCATGACCTTGCGGATGGCCAGCAATCCATAGAGAACCGCCACGACCCCACAGGCAATGGCGAAATAAAGGGGATCCATCGTTCCCTTGCTCCCTGACGTGAAGTCCGGCCGTGATGTTCCTGAGGCGCAGCGCCGGGCCCGGCCGTTGTCCGACACAGTCCGCGAATTCAGGAAGGGTGGTTTATAGACAGATCACGCACGTGAATTCAATGGCCCTGGTCCTTGTGATCCACGGGAGCTGCCGCCAGGACGCTGTGGCGCCATCCGGTATCAACAATGTCGACGTGTGAGCCCTCGTCATCGAGAAGGGTGACACCGGAACCCCGCTGGCAGCGTCCTATCGCTGTCAGGGAGGTTCCGCATCGCCGGGCGATGTTGCAGGCACGGGCCAAGTCGCCGGGAGTCAGGGTCACGAGGAGTTCGTAATCGTCTCCGCCGCAGAGCGCCAGGTCACGCAACGCCGGATCACGGTGGATCGCCTGCCTGGCGGCGTTGGAGAACGGAATGGCATCGACGGAAAGTTCCATGGCAATTCCTGACGCGGCAGCCAGGTGCGATGCATCCGCGAGAAGGCCGTCCGAGATGTCGATCGCGCCGTGAACGACACCGCGCAGGGCCACGCCTGAAGAGACTCTGGGCTCAGGCAGCCGGTAACGGGAAACCAGCCCGGCTTCGAGCGTCTCGTCGAGCCCGCGAAGGGCGCCGGTGCGCACGAGAAGCCCCAGTGCCGCATCTCCGACGGTCCCGGTGACAGCGACCACGTCTCCCTCCCTCGCCTGATCCCTAGCGAAGGACATGCCGGCAGGAATCTCGCCGAAGGCGGTGATCGAAAGGGTCAGGAGACCTCGCCCCGCCGCCACGGTGTCGCCACCGAGCAGACTGACCCCGTACTCCTCCTGATCACGAGCCAGTCCGTCGACAAACTCTCCCAGCCACTCCTGTTCTCGCTGCCCGTCCGATGCAAGCCCCAGGAGATAGGCACACGGTTGTGCTCCCATGGCGGCAAGGTCCGAGAGATTGGTCCGGAGCAGCTTGCGGGCGACCAGGTCCGCCGGATCATCCGCCAGGAAGTGGACTCCCTCGACCATCATGTCCTTGGTGACCGCCAGGTCCATGCCCGGCGACACCGAAATCATTGCGCCGTCATCGGCAAGACCGCGCGCGCCGGGGTGATGGGCGAGAGGCGCCATGACGTTCTGAATGATCGTGAATTCGTCACCGCCGCTCATGTGTCGAACTCCGCCGCTCGCAGTCGGCGTGCGAGGCGATCGAGAACGGCATTGATCATGCCCGGCTCGCCGCGCTCCCAGAAAGCGTGGGCGATATCGACATAGTCGCTGATGACCACTCGCGCAGGCACCTCGCTGCTGGCGAGGAGTTCTCCGGTGCCGGCACGCAGGACGGCCCGCATCAGGGTCTCGAGACGCGCCGTTGTCCAGCTGGACGCCAGGGCATCGTCGATCATGCTGTCGAGGGTTTCCCGGTGGTCCATCGCACCTCTCGCAACTGACGTCAGCAGATCCTCATCGGCAGGATGGCTGAGGCCACTCTCGTCGAGGACCGCACCCTGGGTGCACGCCGCGGCGATCACGTCTTCGACGGACGCCGCGCTGCGGTCGACTTCATAGAGAACCTGGACGGCGGCAAGCCGGGACGCACGGCGGCTGGCCGCCGCGGCGTTCATCCCGTCACACGCAAGGTGGCGGCGAGTTCGACCATCTTGATGCAGGCGATGGCCGCCTCCCTGCCCTTGTTCCTGCGAGCGGGATCGGCACGCTCGCAAGCCTGTTCGTAGGTCTCCACTGTCAGCACACCGAATCCGACAGGAGCAATGTAGCGGACCGCGAGATCGTTGATTCCGCGCGCCACCTCGGCACAGATGTGATCGTAGTGGGAGGTCTCGCCACGGATCACGCAACCCAACGCCAGGTATCCGTCGTAACGGCTGGTGGCAATCGCCATGCGCAAACCGCCGGGAATCTCGAAAGCACCCGACAGTTCCACCCGCTCCCAGGTAGCCCCCCAGTCTTCGAGTGCCGCAATGGCGCCGGCGGCCAGCATGTCGGTGATATCGCGATAGTAGCGGGCTTCAAGGAGCAGGATATGGGGTGCAGTTGACATCTTGCGCTCAGCGTCGGCCGTGACGCGATTCCATCAGACGGTGCATATAGCGCGCCAGCATGTCGATTTCCAGATTGACGCGATCACCAGGAGTCAGTCCGGAGAAGGTGGTGACATGGCGCGTGTGTGGAATGACGCTGACACCGAATTGGCAGTCTCGTTCACGATCCTCGACGAAGGTAATGGTGAGCGACACGCCGTCCAGCGCAATGGAGCCCTTTTCGGCGATGAAGGGCGCCACTCGAGCCGGAGCACAGAATGTCATGTCTGTCGAATCATGCTGCTCTTCGACTCCGGTGACCATTGCTACCGCATCGACGTGACCCGACACCAGGTGACCTCCGATTTCCTCTCCCACGACCAGGGACCGTTCGAGGTTGACCGGTGAGCCCACCTTCCAGAGCCCCAACGTCGTGCGCGACAGGGTTTCTCGCGAGACATCCGCGCTGAATCGCCCAGCGGACTTGTCTGTCAGCGTCAGACAGGCCCCGGAACAGGCGATGGATGTGCCTGTGTCGATCTTGTCAAGATCCCAGGACGTGGCGATGCCGACGACGAGGCCGCCGGTGCTGCCGTCCAGGGAACACACCTGACCGCAGTCTGTCACGATGCCGGAGAACATGTGCCTGCGTTATCGCCGGACGCGAGCATGGTCAACCCGTCCTGGCCCCATGTGCGGTGGAAAAGGACGCGCCAGCACCCCGCATCCGACAACGATGTGACGTCGAGACCAGCCAGGGATGCCGACGCGTCATGACCGAGAAGGAGCGGCGCGTGAAACCAGGCGATGCGGTCCACGAGGCCATCGCGGATCAGGCT
The DNA here is from genome assembly GCA_022823765.1 of Alphaproteobacteria bacterium. Lineage (GTDB taxonomy): Bacteria > Pseudomonadota > Alphaproteobacteria > SP197 > SP197 > SP197. The sequence goes on from JAJEHK010000182.1 coordinate 15,187, forward strand.
GCCTGCCAGGAGGGCGCCTCCCTCGACCAGGAGGCGCGTCAACCCTCTCGAGCCCAGGGTGGCCAACATCGCCTTCGGGGAAACCCTGCCGGAGCGGTCGCGGTCGACTTCGATCACGTCGACATGCGCTTCACGCAAGGCTTCCTTTCGGGCCACATCCGCATCCCTGCCACAGACGATCCAAGTCGGTGTGTCCGCAGCCGAGGACACGAGAGCCGACTCGCGGGCAAGGCCGAGATCGCTGTCGGCCACAATTCGCACCGGCGAGCGATGTTCGAGACCATCGAGTCGGCAGGTCAGCAGCGGATCATCGATGTCGGCGGTCCTGCGTCCGATGAGGATGGCATCGTGCCGGAGGCGCAGGCCATGGGAGGCACGGCGCGACTGACGACCCGTGATCCACCGGCTCTCTCCGGTTGCGGTCGCAATCCTGCCATCGAGGGATGCTGCAATCTTGAGGGTCACAAGAGGCCGACCGGCGAGTATTCTCGATGTGAAACCGGCGTGAAGGTCCTGCGCCCGGCTTTCGAGGACGCCGACTGCGACATCGATTCCGGCCTCGCGCAGGCGGGTGATTCCCCGCCCTGCTGTCCGTGGATCAGGATCCGTCATCGGAACCACGACACGTTTCACGCCGGCATGAACCAGAGAGTCGGAACACGATGACCCATTCCGGCGATGTGCGCAGGGCTCCAGGGCAACGTAGACCGTCGCCCCCCTCGCACGCTCACCAGCCATGTCGAGTGCAACGGCTTCGCCATGCGGTCTGCCACCAGGGGCGGTCATCCCCCGTCCGACAACGATGCCGTCGCGGACGATCACGCATCCGACCGAAGGATTGGGCCAGGTCGAACCCAGATTGCGCTCGGCAAGGGCCAGCGCCGCCGTCATGTGGTGTTGGTCCGCGGGGTCCACGTCGTCGTCCCCCGGCACGATGCTAATCTCTTTCTTCAGATACCTTCGATAAATTTCGCGAAATCCCTGGCATTATCGAAGTTTCGATAGACCGAAGCGAACCGCACGAAAGCGACATCATCAACACTCGAAAGGGCAGAAAGCACCATCTCCCCGACAACGCTGCTGTGAACCTCCCGCTCACCGAGGTGCTCGAGTTGACGCTGGATGTCGGCGACCAGGTGATCGAGTTGATCTTCCGAGAACGGGCGCTTTCGCATGGCGACAAGAATCGAGCCGGCCAGTTTGTCACGATTGAACGGCACTCGCTCACCGGACTTCTTGATGATCATCATGACCCGCAGCTGCAGGCGTTCATACGTCGTGAAACGCACTCCGCAGCGGGTGCACTCCCGTCGCCTGCGTACAGCCACCCCATCTTCCGCCGGACGCGAGTCCTTGACCTGCGTCATGTCACTCTTGCACGCCGGGCACTTCATGATCGACCTCGCATCAATCCCCGTAGACCGGAAAGCGGTGACACAGATCCAGGACCCGCGTCTCGACTTCCCGCTCTACCACGCTGTTATCGTCGGGATGAGCCGCAAGTGAATCAAGCACCTCGACGATCATGTCGGCAACCATGCCGAATTCAGCGGTGGAGAATCCCCGGGTGGTGGCCGCCGGAGTTCCGAGCCTGATTCCCGACGCCACCGTCGGTTTTTCGGGATCAAACGGAATGGTGTTCTTGTTGCAGGTGATCCTGGCACGTTCGAGACTCTTCTCGGCGCGGTTGCCGGTCAACCCCTTGGGTCTGAGGTCAACCAGCATGACATGGGTGTCCGTTCCTCCCGACACGATGGCCAGGCCGCCCTTGACGAGGGCCTCGGCGAGGGTCCTGGCATTGTCGACGACTGCCTGTGCATAGGCCTTGAACCCGGGTTGCATCGCTTCGCCAAGCGCCACCGCCTTGGCAGCGATCACATGCATGAGCGGTCCGCCCTGGAGGCCGGGAAAGACCGCGGAATCGATCTTGCGGCCGATGTCGATGTCGCTGGAGAGAATCATGCCCCCCAGAGGCCCCCGCAGGGTCTTGTGGGTGGTGGTGGTGCATACGTGAGCATGCGGCATGGGATCCGGATGGATTCCGGCGGCCACAAGACCGGCAAAATGCGCCATGTCGACCATGAACCAGGCGTCGACCGCATCGGCGATGGCGCGCAGACGCGCAAAGTCGATGATCCGGGAGTAGGCTGAACCGCCGGCGATGATCAGCGCCGGCCTGTGCTCGTCGGCGAGGCGCTCCACCTGGTCGTAGTCGATGAGCCCGGTCTCACGATCGGTTCCGTAGCCGACGGCATTGAACCATTTTCCAGAGATGTTGGGCCGGGCGCCGTGGGTGAGATGGCCGCCATGATCAAGCGACATGCCCAGAATGGTGTCGCCGGGCTTGAGCAGCGCGAGCAATACGGCGCCATTGGCCTGGGCGCCTGAATGCGGTTGCACGTTGACCCACGCGCAACCGAAGAGTTCCTGCGCCCGCTCGATGGCTATGCGTTCGGCTATGTCGACATGCTCGCATCCGCCGTAGTAGCGGCGTCCGGGATAGCCTTCGGCATACTTGTTGGTGAGGACGGACCCCTGGGCCTCGAGCACGGCAGACGAAACGATGTTCTCCGAGGCGATCAGTTCGATCTGCTCCTGTTGACGCTTCAGCTCACCTGCGAGGGCGTCGAAGATCAGGGGATCGCTCCTCGCCAGTTCATGTGAGAATGGACCGGTCTGTCGGGTCTCCATGGTCATCGCTCCGGAATCGGGACCGTGCCTTCTAGCGCAAGTGATCCGTGTGCGACAACTTGTCGACACGGGGCGTGTGGCGTCCACCGTCGAAACGGGTATCGATGAAGGCACGCAGACACTGGCGCGCCGTTTCCTCACCAATCAGCCGCCCGCCGAGTGCGAGCACGTTGGCGTCATTGTGACGCCGGGCCAGCACGACGGACGTGACATCATGACAGACGGCGGCGCGGACAGCCCTGTGGCGATTCGCCGCCATGGCGATGCCGATCCCCGTGCCGCAAACCAGGACACCCTGCCGGGCCTTGCCTTCGACGAGACACGCAACCATGCGCATGGCATAATCCGGGTAGTCTACCGGATCGGTTCCCGTGGTCCCGAGATCGAGAGCATCGATCTGCCAGGCGTCTAGTGCGCTCAGCAGAACCGACTTGAGCGCATATCCCGCATGATCCGATGCCAGCGCGATGCGGGAAGTGTTCATCGGTTGGGGACTCACAGTGCATCCACCCCTAGGGATAGCATAGGCCGGTCCGGGGCGCCAATTCGTGACATCGGTGCCGATCACACGCACCATGGCGTCGCAGACAAGGGAGCGGGAGAACAGATGGAAAAGGCGATGCTGTCCGCCATCGACCAGGCTGATATCCTCGAAATGACCACCGAGATCGTCACTGCCTATGTCGCCGGCAATTCCGTTCCCCCGGACGACGTGCCGGAACTGATCAAACGCATCCACGCAACCCTTGCCGGCCTTGCCACGGAAAAACCGCAAGACCCGACCTGATGTCGTCCGATATCCGTTGCCAGGTGAACATGATTCCGTTGGTTCGAATGCACTGTGATCTGTCCCTCAGACGCCCCTGCCTGGAGCCTCTCTCCACGCATCACCGCCACCAACATGCGTCAATGTGATATCGGCCTTGGATGGATTGATGCCCGATGACACCGTGAGGATCGTTTGCTGGAACATGGCGCACAAGCATGAGTCCTGGCGCTACCTCCTTGACTCGAAAGTCGACCTGGCGCTTCTCCAGGAGGCCTGCCGGCCGCCCGACGATTGCGCCAGGAGGTTCAAGGTTGACCCGGCGCCCTGGGCTCCTGCGGAACGGGGCGGGAGAATCAAGTGGCGCACGGCGATTGCCGTGCTGTCGGATCGCGTGACAGTGGAGTGGGTGAGCACCAGGCCTATCGGCGAAGCCGGCCCCAGTGACCTTGCGGTCTCTTCACCCGGCACGCTGACTGCGGCACGCGTGATCCCGCCTTCGGGCGAGCCCTTCATGGTGGTGTCGCTCTATGCGGAACTCGAAAAACCCTTCAGTCACGCAGGAAGCCTGATCTACTCGGATGCCTCGTCCCACAGGCTGGTCTCGGACCTGGCGGCATTCGTCGCACGGCAGCATGGACACCGAATCATCGCAGCGGGGGATCTGAACCTGATGTACGGCTACAGCGCCGATGGCAGTCCGTACTGGGCGGCGCGCTACCGGACCGTGTTCGATCGACTGGAGGCGATGGGTCTGTCGCTTGTCGGGCCACAGTTCCCCGATGGCAGAAGGGCCCATCCGTGGCCGGCGGCATTGCCAGGGAAGAGCAGGAATGTCCCCACCTGGCACTCGATCGGGCGGTCGCCTGACACGGCGGACCGCCAGCTCGACTATGTCTTCGCCTCGCCGGGTCTTGCTCTCACCGCCCGCGCGCTCAATGAACCGGACGAATGGGGTCCGAGCGACCATTGCCGAATCGCCATAGGGTTGCGGCCATGAAAGGCATGCTCAGGCCTGCCGGCGGGGCTGTGCGGGGAGCAGGCCTCCTGGCGCGAAGCGCAGGACGAGAAGCAGGATGAGCCCCATGACGAGGACTCGCGTGTAGGAAGCGCCGTCGAGGATGTAGCCGGCCAGGGTGCTTCCTTCCCCGACGATGGTCACCAGGAATCCGGCCAGCCACAGTCCGGCGGGCTCGGCCTCGATCCACACGAACCAGACCAGGAAGCCCCCGAGAACCGCACCCCAGTTGTTGCCGGACCCACCGATGATGACCATCACCCAGATGAGAAATGTGAAGCGTAGCGGCTGGTAGCTCCCCGGCGTGAACTGACCCTCGAGCGTGGTCAGCATGGCGCCGGCCACGCCGATGACGGCGGCGCCCAGCACGAAAATCTCGAGATGACGCGCCTTGATGTTCTTGCCCATGGCCGCGGCGCTGGTCTCATTGTCACGGATGGCCCGCATCATGCGTCCCCAGGGCGAATGGAGCGCCTTCTCGGCGAGGACAAGCAGCCCCGCCAGAACTGCCGCGAAGAGCCCCGCGTAACAGAGTTTGACGACGATGGTGGAGGCCGTCTGGATGTCAGTTCCCAGGGACGCCGCGATCTCCTGGAAACGGGCGGACTGTTGCAGGCCGATTTCGTATGGCACGGGGCGATCGAGACCCGTCACATTCCGCACGCCCCGGGTCAGCCAATCCTCGTTCTTGATGACGGCGAGCACCATCTCGGCAATCCCCAGGGTGGCAATGGCGAGGTAGTCGGCCCGCAATCCGAGGGCCACCCGGGCGATGAGCCACGCCGCGCCGGCGGCAGCCAGACCGCCTGCCGGCCATCCAAGGATGATCGGCAGATCAAGACCGCCGAGAAAACCCGTCCTTGCCGGATCCACGGACTCGATGGCCTCGACCGCCGGATCGAAGAAGCGGTGCAGGAAACCCAGGCCCGCCAGCAGCACGACCGTTGTCGCCGCCACACGCCACCTTCCCGGACCGATGAGCCGACGTACCAGGATGACAGCCAGCACGGTGACACCGATCGTGACACCGGTCCACGCGAGATCGGCCCCTGCGACATCCCATGCTGCGTTTACCGGCGCCACTGACACCAGGGTCGCGGCGATTCCGCCCAGAGCTGCAAAGCCCATGACACCGACATTGAAGAGACCGGCATAGCCCCACTGCATGTTGAGACCCAGGGCCATGATGGCCGAAATCAGGCACAGGTTGAGTATGGAGAGAGCCACCACCCAGGACTGTCCCAGACCCGTAATGACGAGAAGGACCGCCATGGCGGCAAGGCAGAACATTCCCCGGGTGGACATGATCAGATGACCTTGCCCCTGAAAATCCCGGTCGGGCGGATCAGAAGCACCACGATGAGTATGATGAAACTGACAGCGAACTTGTACTCTGTCGCCATGACCTGGACGAGCCCCTCGGGTTGCCAGCCTTCGGGAAAAAGGTAGATGAGGAACTTGCGGTAGGCATAGGTGAGAGCAATCTCGGAGAATGCGACCACGTATCCGCCGATGACGGCGCCGAGAGGGTGTCCGATGCCGCCGACAATGGCAGCGGCAAAAGTGGGCAACAGCAGGTTGAAGTAGGTGTAGGGCCTGAAACTCTTGTCGAGACCGTAGAGCGTGCCGGCCACGGTGGCGAGTGTTGCAGAAATGAGCCACGCCACCATCACGATGCGCTCGGGACTGACGCCGCTCAGGAGCGCCAGGTCCTCGTTGTCCGACCACGCCCTCATCGCCTTGCCGGTGCGCGTTCGCTGCAGGAACCAGAAGAGCAGTGTGCCGGCAAGGCAGGTCACAGCGACGGTGAGGCCTTGCGAGACCTTGATGGCGAGTCCCTCCTGCAACCCGGTCGCGTCCCTGAACTCCCGCACCTTGAGGATGAACCGCGCGCCATCGTCCAGACTCCTGTCCTTCGTGCCGATCACCATCCGAACGAGGCCGTTCATCACCAGCATGACGCCGAAAGAGGAGATGACGAACATGATCGCCGGGCTTCTCTTGCGTCGGTGGAATCGGTAAACGCAACGATCGGTCAGAAGGCAGATTCCGATGGCTGCGGCCATGCCCGCGGGCATGGCAATCAGCGCTGTCGGCAAGGGCCTGATGGTGAGGCCGAGGTCCTGGAACAGCCAGATTGCGAAGATCGTGACCATGGTTCCGAACGCCATGACATCGCCATGGGCAAAATTGGCGAAGCGGAGAATGCCGAAGATGATGGTGAGGCCCAGGGCGCACAATGCCAGTTGCGAGCCGTATGAAATGCCGGGGACGAGCACGAAATTGGTGAACAGGACACCGGCATTGAGGACGTCGTCCACCATCAGCCTCCCAGAAACGAACGGCGGACGTTTTCATCGGCCAGCAGTTCCCTGCCACTCGCCGTATGCCGGTTCTCGCCGGTCACGAGAACGTAGCCCCGGTCAGCGATGGAAAGGGCCTGGGCGGCATTCTGCTCGACCATGAGAACCGCAACGCCGCTGGCGCGAATGCCAATGATGCGATCGAAGAGATCGTCCATCACGATCGGCGAAACTCCCGCCGTCGGCTCATCGAGCATGAGGACGGCGGGTTCCGTCATCAGCGCGCGCGCGACGGCAACCTGCTGACGCTGTCCGCCCGAGAGTTCACCGGCGGGTTGCCGCAACCTGTCCTTGAGGATCGGAAACAGTTCGAGAACGCTCGCGAGCGTTTCCGAGACATCATCCCGGCGCAGGAATGCGCCCATCTCGAGGTTCTCCCGGACGGTCATCCCGGCAAACACGTTGGCGGTCTGAGGCACGAAGGCCATGCCGCGGCGCACCCGCTCGCGCATCGACAGCCCCGTGATGTCCACGTCATCGAGCATGACCCTGCCACGGCTGAGGTCGATCATGCCGAAGATTGCCCGCATGGCTGTCGACTTTCCGGCTCCGTTGGGTCCGACGATGACGACAATCTCACCCGCCTCCACGCGAATGCTGCAACCGTGGAGAATGTCGGCGGCGCCGTATCCACCCGTCATGTCTTCGCCGACGAGCACTTTCATGAAACTTCTCGCGCCCCCCGGCGGCCGAGGTAGGCTTCGATGACGCGGGCATCGGATGTGACGTCAGACGCGCTTCCGGCCGTCAGTACCTTTCCCTCGGCCATGACCACCACGGGGTCACACAGGCGGGAGACAAAGTCCATGTCGTGCTCGATCATGTAAAAGGTGTAGCCGCGCTCCCGGTTGAGCCGGATGATGGCATCACCGATGGATCGCAGCAGAGTGCGGTTGACACCGGCTCCCACCTCGTCGAGAAGAACGATCCTGGCATCAACCATCATGGTCCGTCCGAGTTCAAGGAGCTTCTTCTGCCCCCCGGAAAGATTGCCAGCCACTTCATCTGCGACCTCATCGAGATCAAGGAACTCGATCACTTCAGAGGCTTTCCTGGCAACCGCCGCTTCTTCATGGCGGACACGCGAGGGCTGCAACCAGACCTTGACAAGACTCTCACCTGACTGGTTTCCCGGAACCATCATCAGGTTTTCGCGCACGGTAAGGCGGGAGAACTCCTGTGCGATCTGGAAGGTTCGCAGCAGGCCGCGATGAAACAGTTCGTGGGGTGGCAGGCCGGTGATGTTCTCGTCAAGAAGCCAGACCTCACCCGAGGTCGGCGACAACATGCCGGCAATGATGTTGAAAAGCGTGGTCTTGCCGGCGCCATTGGGACCAATGAGCCCCGTGATCGTCCCTTCATCGATCGTCAGGGAAACGCCGTCCACGGCCCTCAGACCCCCGAAGTGCCTGGTCAGGGCCTCAATGCGGATCATTCGGGTGATCCGGCAGGCAAATGGATCTGGCGACGGTCAGCCGCCAGACCCTGATGAAACGTCAGTGGTTCAGTGAATGGCGACAGTCTCGAATGCGCCGTCCACGATCGCCAACTGCTTGTATGAACCGAAGGACTCGCCGATATCGGTCAGCTCCACGCCTGTGGCGCCGACATAGTCGATGTCGGTCCCCTCGGCGAGGAGGGTGAGACCACGGGCGAGGTCGCCAGGCCCGATTGCCTCACCCGGAGCATTGGCAACCCCGAGCAGGCTGGAACTGACAGCCGCCGAGTCGGTCGAACCGGCCGCCTGGATGGCAAGCGCAATGAGTGCAGCCGCGTCATAGGAATTGCCGCAGAAGGGGCAGTCCCCTGCCCGGCCGTTGTCCATGGCATAGCTGGCATACTCGGCAGCCTCGGGGGCGTCGGAACCCGGCAGCGTGCCGATCGTGTTGGCTGCCGCATCGCCAAGCGCTTCGATGACAGCGTCGCCGATCATGCCGTCGCCGATGACGAAATTCTCGAAGGCACCAGTATCGACGGAGGCCTGAATGATCCCCTTGCCGCCCTGGTCGGCATACCCGAAGACGGCGAGGTGCTCCGCTCCGGACGCTGCCAGGTTGGCGACTTCCGCCGAATAGTCCGCCTTGCCGTCCTCATGGGGAACCGTTGCAGCCACGCTTCCGCCGAGGGCCTGGAAGGCTCCTTCAAAGCTCGCTGCCAGACCCTTGCCATAGTCGTTGTTGGTGTAGGTGACGGCAATGTTGGTGACGCCCTCATTCGCAAGAATTGCGGCAATCACCTCGCCCTGGCGGGCATCGGAGGGAGCTGTGCGGAAGAACAGGCCGTTGTCCTCGATCGTCGTCAGGGCGGGCGATGTTGCCGATGGTGAGACGATGAGGATTCCGTTGGGCACGGCGACATTGTTGGTGACCGCAATGGTGACGCCCGAACAGTCAGCCCCCATGATCGCCACGACGGAATCAGAGGTCACGAGGCGTTCGGCCGACGCCGTCGCCGCAGCGGAATCGATGCAGGTCGAATCGCCACGCACGGGAACGATCGAACGACCATCGAGCAGCGCACCCGATGCCGTGACTTCCTCGAGGGCGAGTTCCGCCGCCTCCGCCATGTCGGGTGTGAGGGATTCGATCGGCCCGGTGAAGCCGAGCAGGACTCCAACCTTGATGTCGTCGGCCATGGCGAGCGATGCCGACCCCATCGTCAGGGCCATTGCCCCGACCATGGACGTGATTCGCGCAGAGTTCAAAGGTCTCATGTCATGTGATCTCCCGATGTTCGTGTTCTGGAGCAAAAGTCTCTGGCCGGGCCGCTCGGGACCCGGAGACCGGAAGTATGTCACGGGGCCGGTCGACCGGCAATCGAACCAGGGCCTCCCCTGAGGCTTGCAAGCGCCTCGATATGGTCGATGCCAAGGCCGCAACATCCTCCCAGGGCACGCACTCCCTTGCCGATCCAGTGGCGCGCCTCACAAACGAGATCTGCCGGGGCAATGATGTCAGTGAATTGCCACTCGGGCATGCGGAAGAATCCCGAATCAGGATAGGCGCTCATCGGCCCCTTCCACCTCCTGCGCAGAATGTCCAGCGCCGGACCGGTGGCATGAACATTGCTGTGCATGACACCCACAACGTCCGGACTGCCCTTCAGGGCAGCGTCGACACAGTCGGAAAAGGGGTAGTCCTCCCACACAAAACTGACAATCTTTCCGTCAACAGACCGGGCGCTCAGGCCGCACCAGTATGGAAGCCCGGTCTCGCCTGCCGCTTCCAGGGCCAGGTCCATGTGTATCGGCCGCGACATCATCTCGAGAAGGATGAGGTCGACACCGGCCTCACACCCCGCTGCCGCCACCTCCTGGAAATTGGCGAGCACGACACCGGGGGACGGACGCAGCGAAGGATCGTCGCGAGCCTCCCCGGGGATCATGGGCATCTGGTGGGAAAGGGAGAGGGCTACAGCAATCTCACGGCCGCCTGACGCCCGGTCACGGGCTCGCTGGGCAATTTCCACTGCCTGGCGGGTGAGATGGGCCACCCTGTCGCCCGCCCCCTCCTGCTCCAGCATGTGCCGAGCGTTGGAAAACGTGTTGGCGGTGATGATGTCGGCGCCCGAGCGGATGTAGTCCTCGTGGGTTTCGAGCAGGATCTGGGGTGCGAGTTCCGTGGCGAAGGCACACCAGGCGCCGGCACTCATCGGCGCGCCTCTTCTCTCGAGTTCGGTTCCCGTGGCGCCATCGAGAACGAGAATGTCTCCATCATCGAGACGCTGCTTCAGGGCCACCATGCCTCAGGTTCCTCAGCACACAGATGGACCGATGATTGCATGCGTCACAAACACTTGTTGAGTCCCTTCAATCGTGCATAAATTGTCCTCCACAACTTTGGGAGGTCAAACCCTGCAATGATCAGCCATCCTATCAATCGGCGCTCCATCCTGAAGGGGACGGCAGCAGCAGGCGGTGTGCTTGCCGCACCTTCTGTCCTGCGGCGCGCCTGGGCTGCAGAGCCGATCAAGGTGTCGTCCTACGGCGGCTACTTCGAGGACATGCTGTCCCAGTACGCCTACCCTGCCTTCACGAAAGAGACGGGCATCGAGATCGAGACCATATCCCAGCCAGGTGGATTCCAGTGGTTCGTGACCCTGAAAAGCAGCATCGCAGCCGGCAGTCCCGCGGTTGACGTCACCATGGCGGCTCAGGGTTCGATGCGCCGGGCCACGGAAGTCTTCATTCCCCTGGACGAAACAAACATTCCCAACCTCCAGAACGTCCATGATTACCTCATTCTGCGCAATGACATGGGGAGCCCGATCGGGGCGCCGGTGCTGGCCTGGTATGCCACTTTCGTCACCAACACCGAGAGGTGGCCGGATCCCCCAGTCTCGTGGGGTGACGCATGGGATCCGAAGTTCGAGGGCGAGCTTGGATGGGGCCGCAACGTGTCCTCAAGCTACCTCCTCGATATCGTCGCGGCCGTGTACCACGGTGGCAACGATATCCTGAACACCGACGAGGGTCTCATCACCTGCATGGAGAAGGCAGCGGAACTGAAGAACAATGTGCGCCTGTGGTTCAACGACGAAGGCCAGTTCCAGGCGATGTTGCAGTCCGGCGAGCTGACAGCTGGCCAGTATTACCATGACGTCACCTGGGTGATGGCGACGGACGGCTTTCCCGTGCGTTCCACCTTCCCCAAGGAAGGCGGGGTGATCGACTACGGCTCCTGGTGCATCGTCCAGGGGAGCGAGAAGGTCGACGTCTGCAACGAGTTCATCAACTGGTCGGTCTCTCCGGAAGCACAGACCGTGATCACGGACAATCTGTGGACCGCACCCATTCTACCGAGGGGTATGCTGCCGGACCTCAGCGATGAGGCGTTCGGACGGGCGTCGAGCACGATCAAGCCGATCGTCCCCAGCTACCAGGTTTACGTGGAAAAGGGTGACTGGCTTGACGAGAAGTGGGAGGAATACCTGGCAGACGTTTAATCCTGCCGGAATCGTCCCGACGGAGAGGGACCGGAGAGCCGTCTCCGGTCCCTCTTTTCATGCGGTCTTGACCGATCCGCGTTACTGCCGTGACAATCCCGGGCGGCGATCCATGCCGAAGGTGGCACAGCATGTCTCCTGCCAGTCCCGTCACTCTTTGTGATCTCCTGGGGCGCCAGCAGCCCGGGATGACGCTTGAGCAACCGTTCTATACGGACCCGGGAATCTTTGAGGAGGACCTCAACCGCATCGTCGCCAGGCAGTGGCTCTACGTGGACCATGTCTCCGCGATTCCCCAACCCGGCGACGTTCTCACATACGAGATTGCCGGAGAGTCGATCATCCTGGTGAGAGGCAGGGATCGGGAGGTGCGCGCATTTTTCAATGTCTGCCGCCACCGCGGGTCGAGGATCATCACGAAAGCGTGCGACCATGTCCGCACCCTCACCTGCCCCTATCACGCGTGGACCTGGGATCTTGAGGGAAAGCTCGTCAAGGCACGATCGATGGCCGACGACTTCCGGACGGAGGACTGGCCACTTCATGCGTGCAGGACACGCATCTATCAGGGGCTTGTCTTCATCTGTCTCGCCGAAGAGGACGATGACGATGTCATCGAGTTCGACTCGATCGCCGACCGCCTCGACCCCTATATCGAGAACCACTGCCTGGGGGCAGCGAAGGTCGCCGCACGCAAGGCCTATCCCACGGCCGGGAACTGGAAGCTTGCAGTGGAGAACTTCCGGGAGTGCTACCACTGCGCTCCAGCACACCCCGGCTATACATCGGTCAATGCCTACGTGCTCGATGGAGAGCGCGACCAGCAGGCACGCTCCGAAACCGTGGCCGCCTGGGCCGCGACGTGGGAGGAACGGGGGGTCGTCACGCGCAGCACTGGTGTCTGGGGAGACAGTTACGATGAACGCCAGCCCCATGCAGCCATGCGGCAACCCATCAAGGAGGGCTACAGAACGCTCTCAAGGGATGGCCGACCCGTGGCGCCGCTCATGGGCCGGCTCATTGACTGGGACGGCGGAGAGACGCTCATGGTGTTCGGACCGCTGTTCTACATCTACCTTGCCGGGGATCATGCAGCACTTTTCCGCTTCACGCCTGTCCACGCAACCCATACGGATGTCGAGGTGACATGGCTCGTCAACGGCGATGCGCGTGAAGGAGAGGACTACGATGAGGAGCGACTCACATGGATGTGGGACGTCACCACCATCGAAGACACCAGGATCATCGGCGACAATCAGCTCGGGGTGAATTCGCGGCGTTATCGACCGGGCCGATACTCCACGAGGGAACGAGCAACGACGAACTTCGTCGAGTGGTACAAGCGACGCATGGGAGACCAGCTATGACCATTGAATTGAGGAAGATTGAATCGGCATCCGACACCTCAGGTCTTGCCGAAGCCCTTGAGGCGGACGGCGCCGCCATCGTGAAGCGGGCGCTCTCTCCTGCCCAGCTGACCATCCTCAATGAGGACTTCGACCGGGCCCTCGATGGCATCGAACCCGGGCTGCGCCATCCCCCATCACAGTTTTTCGTCGACTTCTACGGCAGCAAGACGATCAGAATTGATGGACTGCCCGGCAAGTCGAAGGCCTTCGTGGACCTTCTCGAAGATTCGTTCATGACGCGCATTGCCGACCGGCTGGTCCTTCCCCACTGCGAACACTACCTGCTCAACACCGGACAACTCATCCAGATCGGGCCGGGGGAAAGCGACCAGTGGCTGCACAGGGACGAGAACGCGTGGTCTCATTTCGCGCCGCCTCATCTCCTGCAGGTGGAGGCGATGTTCGCGCTGACCCGTTTCACGAAGGAGAATGGCTGCACGCGGGTGGTCCCCGGCAGCCATCTCTGGGAGAGCGACCGGGAACCGGAAGAGGACGAGATAGGCCGTGCAGAGATGGATGCCGGCGATGCCCTTGTCTACCTGGGTTCAACGATCCACGGTGGTGGCGCCAACTCGACGTCGGACGAGTGGCGACGGGGCATGTTCTTCGGCCTCGTCGTCGGCTGGCTGCGCACCGAGGAAAACCTCTACCTCTCCGTGCCTTTCGAAAAGGTTCGCGACATGCCGGAAATCGTCCAGGAACGCCTGGGATACCGCGCCCATGAGGGCATCGGTGTCGTCGATGTCGGGGACCCGATGGTGCTCTTCCGGTGACACCGGGTGCCGACAGGCGCCATAAGGGCTGATACGGCAAACAGGCTGGCCGGATGTCAGGCAGACCTCGGGTGCCGTCCAGAAGGGCGCACCCGGCAATCGGCCGAGTGCTTCTGGAGGATGCGACCATTCTCCTTATGATGGTGTTCGGAATGGATCGCGCGGACGAGGGTAACCATGGCCTCCGGAAATTACTTCGACTGGGACCCGATCCACGATGACGACGACGTCATCAGGAGCGCACTGGAGCACGCCAACGCGCCGGTGACACTGGCTGCACTCGTCCACCTCACCGGGGACGTCGAACTGCTTCGTGGCGACATCAGGGTCGACCACAGCCGTGCACGCGACCTGCAATGCGGTATCAGCACGGAGCAGCAGGCCATCGTTCGAACCAGGGCCCTTGAGGTGCTGGCCGACTACCGCGACCGAGGCTGCCCGGCGCCGCCACGACTCGCTACGGAGTCACTGCGGGAGATCCTGCGGTTCATCACCGGGCAGGAGCTCGACGAGGATTGCGTCCGGTTCCTGATAGAGGAATCCGAGTTCGAGAACGACGATGCCTACGGGGTGGGCGGATTCGACACCATTCCCGCGGATATTCGGCACCGCTTTCATGTCGTTGTCGTCGGTGCCGGCATGTCGGGACTGCTGGCGGGCTATCGGCTCAAGCAGGCGGGGCTCTCGTTTACCATCGTCGAGCGTAGTTCCGAGGTCGGCGGCACATGGCATGAAAACGTCTACCCCGGTTGTCGCGTTGATAATCCCAGCCATGTTTACGAGTACTCGTTCGCACGCCACGACTGGCCGCAGTACTATTGCGCGCAGCCGGTCCTGAAGTCGTACTTCGAACGCTGCGCCTCCGATTTCGGGTTGCGTCCCCATATCCTGTTCGAGCGCGAGGTCGTCGGAGCTGACTTCGACGAAGCGAGCGGTACATGGGACGTGACGCTTCAGGATCGCGGCGGAACCACCACCACCTTGAAGGCCAATGCTCTCATCTGCGCGACGGGCCAACTCAACCAACCGCGGCTTCCCGATCTCGATGGCGTAGGCGCATTCGAAGGCCCGGCGTTCCACTCGGCGCGCTGGGATTCCACGCTCGATCTGTCAGGAAAGCGGGTGGCGGTCATTGGAACCGGCGCCACCGCCATGCAGTTCGTACCCGAGATCGCCAGACAAGCCGGCGAAGTCATTGTGTTTCAACGCACACCACCCTGGATCTATCCCAGTCCCGACTACCGCGCCAGCGTGCCGGCAGGAGAACACTGGCTCATCAACCATGTTCCTTACTATGCGCGCTGGTATCATTTCCTTCTGTTCTGGCTGGACGGAGAAGGTCTCTACGCCTCGGTCACGAAGGACCCGGCGTGGCCGCATCAGGAACGCTCCGTGAGCGCTGCGAACGATGCCTTGCGCAAGCTCATGATTCGCAGCATCCAACGAGAACTTGACGGTGATGAGGAGTTGATTGCGGCCTCCATTCCGAAGCACCCGCCGTGTGGCAAGCGGCTTCTGCTCGACGACGGTACCTGGTATCGCACGTTGAGGCGCGACAACGTTCAGCTTGTCACGGAGACGATCGACCGTATCGCGGCCGGCGGGGTGCTGACAACGGATGGCGTCGAGCACTCGGCAGACGTGCTTGTCTACGCCACCGGGTTTCATGCCAGCCGGTTCCTCTGGCCCATGCGAATCCGTGGCCGTGACCGGCGCGACATCCGCGAACACTGGGGGGACGATCCACGCGCTTACCTCGGCATCGTCGTGCCTGGATATCCCAATCTCTTCTGTCTCTACGGACCCAACACCAACATCGTCATCACCGGAAGCACCATCTTCTTCTCGGAGTGCGGCATGCACTACGTCATGGGCTGTATCAGGATGCTGTTCGAAAACGGGTGCCGCAGCCTGGAGTGCCGCAAGGAAGTACACGACGCTTACAACGTTGTCATCGACGAGGGCAATCTGCAGGTGGCCTGGGGCGCACCGAACGTGCGCAGCTGGTACAAGAACAAGGCGGGACGCGTGACGCAGAACTGGCCCTTCAAGCTCCTCGAATACTGGAATCGAACCAGGACACCAGACCAAGAGCACTTTCACTTCAGCTGAATGGAGTGGTCGCTGCAGTTACCGTCGCCACGACGTTTACCGAGCCCGGTGGACGACACCAGTCCTGCAGAGACGGTCGCGGGCGAAGCCGAGCTTGTGGAATCTGGCAACAAGTCAGGAGTTCCGGTTCTCAGGTTGTTCGGGGCATTCCGGTCCGTACCTCACACGAAACTCGGAAAATCGCGAATTTTCCGCTAACAACCTGTCAGTTTAACATTTCTTACTTCAAGGAGTGCCTTGAGAAAGGAGCGTGCCCGTGAAGGCCCTTCATAGAGATTTCGGCGTCGAGATCGACGGCATTGATCTGCGGGATGCGGCCACACACTACGCACGGATCCGCGAGGCATTCGAAGAGCACTCCGTTTTGCTGTTCCGTAATCAGCGCCTTGACGACGAGGTACACCTTGCCCTGGGTCGCCTGTTCGGCGTCATTGAGATCAGACAGAAGAATCCGCAGGAACACGAGGCCCGGATGTCGATGGTGTCGAATCGGCGGAACGACGGACGCGTTCTCTCCGAACAGGACTCCCGGCTCATGCACCTGAAGGCGAACCAACTCTGGCACACCGACAGCACATTCCTGCCCGCACCGGCACTCGCCAATATCCTCGCCGCCCGCAAGCTGCCGACATCCGGCGGCGAAACGGAATTCGTTTCGACCAGGGCGGCGTGGCGTGACCTCCCGGACGTCACCAGGACACGGGTGCGCAATGTCGTTCTGCGCCATCGCTACACGCATTCGCGACAGGCCGTTTCACCGGTTGCCGCCGCCCTTGATGAGGTCACCATGTGGCCGGAGACGACATGGCGGGCCGTATGGCCCAACCCCGTCAACGGGATGGAAGCCCTCTACATCGCCTCTCATGTCTGCGGTGTTGTCGGAATGGGCGAGAGGGAGGGACGACAGTTGATCGATGAACTGGTCGCGTTCACGACGGAACCGGGCCGCATCTACAGTCACCAATGGTCCTCCGGTGACGTGATCATCTGGGACGAGCGTGCGACCATGCATCGTGGTCGTCCCTGGCCCTATGATCAGGAGCGTACCCTGGCCAGTATCTGCATCACGGCCAGCGAAGTGGACGGACTCGGGGCGGTCCGGCCTGTTCCTGCCGCATGAGTCATTCCGGTTACGCGCTCAAGCGCCACGGGCAACGTCGTGCTGCTGGCTTCTGTCACAGTTGGACGGGGAAACCTCGGACCGAAGAGCCGAGACACAAACCACATCCGGGAGGAAACTGACCCGGCACCACAAGACCACTTCCCGGAATGGCACCGCGTGGCGGTTGGTGAGCCCGGAAGGATTCGAACCTTCGACCGCCTGATTAAAAGTCAGATGCTCTGCCAGCTGAGCTACGGGCTCTCGCGGAAACGAAGAAAGACAAGGGGGCCGGGCGGCGGGAAACCTAGTGACCACGATGCTTCCGGTCAAGGTTCGGCCGCTGTCACGTGTTGTTCCTGTAGTGAAATTGCAGGATGCTTGGCGCATGCCAAGCACGCTCCGAGCTCCGGAAGATATCAAGGGTCTCAGTCAGGACCTTGACTGCTTCGGTTACTGCATGGCCGCAGGGGTGCTTGATGCCGGCAGGCTCGACCATGCCGTCAAGGCAGTGGAACGCGCCGCCGGACGTGGAAAGCAGCCATCCGCGGATGCCGAAGAATGGAGGCGTGCCGGCGATGAGTGGGTGGTCCTCATTGCCGGTGAATGTGGTCTCGACGATGTCGCATCTCATCCCCTCGCCCTTGCCATGGCGCGCCATCTTCTCGGCGAGCGCATCATGCTCTCGGGCTACACCGCACACGTCATTCACCCCGGCAACGAGGAAATGGAGCTTCACACCGACCAGTGGTGGCTGCCCCGCGCCGCGCGCCCGGGAGAATCGCCAAATCGCCCGGGCGCCATCACGCGTGCCATTCCCCACTACGGACAACCAACTGCGTCCAGCCATCCGATCAATCCCGCCGTGGTCATCAACGTGATGTGGGCGATCAGCGACTTCACACGCGCAAACGGCTGTACGCGCCTGGTTCCCGGAAGCCATCTTTCCGGCTGCGAGCCGGATCCGGAGAGGACATTCGCGACCGTCCATGCGGAGATACCTGCCGGCAGCGTGATCATGTGGGATGCCCGAACATGGCACGGCTCGGGCCGCAACACGACGGATGCGAGCCGCATCGGTGTGAGCATTACCTACTGCGGCCCGCAATTCAGGCAGTTGCAGAACCATACGCTGGCCATCCGGCCCGAGGTCCACGCATCGCTTGACGACACCATGCGGACCCTGCTGGGCTTTCGCCTCTTCTCGAGCTACGGCGCTACGGATGACGATGAGGCCACGTTCGCCCGACCCGGTTACGAACGGCTCTGAACGGGCCCGATCCACCCTTCATTGATCATCGGCCGGTTCGGGCCAGACCAGGCTGTCGAGGGTTCCGTTCTCGACGGCCTTGCGAACGTCGGCCATGAAATCCTGATAGAAGGTGATGTTGTGCAGTGACAGCAGCACCGGCCCCAGCATCTCGCCGCAGCGGAACAGGTGGTGCAGATAGGCTCTCGAATGGTTCCGGCACGCCGGGCAGCAACATTCAGGATCGAGCGGCTGTGGATCGTCACGATGACGGGCATTCCGGATGTTGAGCGTCCCGCGCCTGAGGAAGGCCTGGCCAGTTCTCCCCGAGCGGCTGGGGAGAACACAGTCGAACATGTCGATTCCGCGGGCCACCGCACCGACGATATCGTCCGGGCGGCCCACTCCCATGAGATAGCGCGGCCTGTCTGCCGGCAGATGGGCCACCACACGGTCAAGGACTCGGAACATCTCCTCTTGCCCCTCTCCCACCGCCAGGCCACCGACAGCGTAGCCCTCGAATCCGATGGACCGCAGTACACGGGCGCTGGCAAGGCGCAGATCATCGTGCACGCCCCCCTGCACGATCCCGAAGAGGCCGTAGCCGTCCCGGGACCGGAAAGCCGTCCTGCAGCGCTCGGCCCAGCGCATGGAGCGTTCCATGGATAGCTGCGCCCTCTCGTGCGTGGCCGGATGTTCGGTGCATTCATCGAGAACCATGGTGACGGTCGAATCGAGACAGTCCTGGATCTCCACCGAACGTTCAGGCGTGAGTTCATGCTGACTGCCGTCGACATGACTGCGAAAGACGGCCCCCTCCTCGGTGATCTTGCTCAAAGCCTTGAGCGAATAGATCTGAAAACCGCCACTGTCGGTGAGGACGGGACCGGGCCAGTTCATGAACCGCCTCAACCCGCCCAGATCCCGGATTCTTCCGGCTCCGGGACGCAACATGAGATGATACGTGTTGCCAAGAAGCATGGAGACCCCGGCATCCTGGAGATGGCCGGTCATCAGGCCCTTGACGGTTGCGGCCGTCCCCACCGGCATGAATACCGGCGTCTCGACGTCGCCGTGGGCA
>JAJEHK010000169.1 GCA_022823765.1 Alphaproteobacteria bacterium
GATTGAAAGCTCCGACATGGGATAGATCGAAGTGAGGCCCTCCCCCTCCATTTCAGGGCCGCCAACTCCGGCAAATTCGATGGCGCCTCCGGTCTCTCTGGCGAGAGCGCGCATGAGTTCAGCGCCCAGTGCATCCCCGGAAGGTTCACCGGCCACAAGATAGACCACAGGTCCCGTCATGTCCGGGTGTCTTGGCGTGACAGTGAAGTGACGAAAAGACTGTGACGGTTGGCAGCAGCGATGGTGTTCGGGAGATCGACGATGAGCGATTTGCCGGCTTCGACGGCAATGCCGCTGAATCCCGCCTTCACGCATGAGGCCACGGTGCCCGGACCGGTGACCGGCTGGTCGGTGCGCAACTCCTGGCCGGCCTTGGAGAACTTGACGAGCACCGGTCCCGTACCCGGCCGGGCAAGCTCCCCTGCCCGGCAGATGAGGGCGTCCGTTCCCTCGACGGCCTCGATGCCCAGAACGACCCCGTTCTGCACCACGACCGCCTGACCGACATCGATCGGGTCAAGAGCGTCGAGAACAGCCATGCCGCGACGGATGTCAGTCGTTTCCCTGGAATCGGGAGCCCGGTCGCTGAGAACTCCGGGCGGCGCGGCGGCATCCTTGAGAATGTCCGGGATACCGACGACCCGAAATCCTTCTTCCATCTCGAGAAACCGCACGATCTCGGACAGAAGACCATCGTCGCCCCTGGAGAGCACGCCGGTAGCAAGAAAGCGTGCCGCACGCCGGTCCGGAACAAGTTCACGCAACGTCGGCCTGGTGACAGGTCCGGCAAGGACGATTTCCTCCACACCCTCGCGGCGCAGATGTTCAAGTGCCTTGCCAACGGCACCCATGCGAACCCAAGCATGGTCGAACGTCCCGACAACTTCCGGTTCTGCCTGTCCCTCGAGGGCGATGATGAAGACCTTCCTGCCCCCCTCGATGGCACTCCGGGCAAGAAGACCCGGCAACGCGGTGCCACCGGCGACAATTCCGAGCTTAGGCGGCATGTCCGTCGCGGGGCTGGCAGAGGCCCCGGGAACTCCTTGTACGCATGAAGTGCAGTATCAGGTCAATGGGTTGACAGCCCTCAAACTCATCCTCCACGTCCGTCATGCGTTCCCCGAGTGTACCCTCGTCGGCAAACAGCATCCGGTAGGCACGGCGCAGCTTGTTGATATCGTCCTTGTCGAAGCCGTGACGATCGAGACCGACAAGGTTGAGGCCACGCAGACTCGCCCGGTCACCGGTGACGGTACCGAACGGAATCACGTCCTGCTCAACTCCGGACATTCCACCGACCATGGCATAGCGGCCAATGCGCACGAACTGATGCACGGCGGACAGGCCACCCAGGATGGCGTGATCGTCCACCGTGACATGTCCGCCAAGCGTCGCGTTGTTGACCATGATGACCCTGTCGGCAATCCGACAGTCGTGGGCCACGTGAACTCCGACCATGAAGAGACAGTGGTTGCCGACCTCCGTCACCATGCCGCCTCCCGACGTGCCCGGACTCATGGTGACATGTTCGCGTATCGTGTTGCCTTCTCCGATCACCAGCCGGGAGGGTTCGGAACGATATTTCAGGTCCTGGGGAATCAGACCCAGGGATGCGAAGGGAAAAACCCTGGTTTCCCGGCCTATTGTCGTGTGACCACCGACCACGACATGGGACATCAGTTCGACGCCCGGTCCCAGAGTGACATCGGCGCCCACCACACTGTAGGGCCCAATGATCGCGTCGTCGGCGATGCAGGAACCCGGGTCGACGACGGCCGTCGGATGGATGGTTGTCATGATGAGCGTCAGTGATCGAGGATCATTGCCGAGAAGTTGGCGTCGGCCACGACCGCACCATCGACCCTGACTTCGGAACTGAATTTCCAGACCATGCCGCGGCGCTGTTCCTTGCGGACATGAACCTCCATGACGTCGCCTGGTGTAACGGGTTTGCGGAAACGCGCCTTGTCGACCCCCATGAAGTACACCAACTTGCCCTCGAATTCCTTGCCCAGTGTTTCAACAACGAGAACGGCAGCCGACTGGGCCATGGATTCTATGATGTAGACGCCCGGCATCACCGGATGACGGCCGAAATGTCCCTGGAACTGTGGTTCGTTGATCGAGACATTCTTGATGCCGACCGCACTCTCATTGCGTACGACATTCACGACGCGGTCGATCATGAGGAAGGGGTAGCGGTGGGGAATGAGCTGCATGACACGCTCGATGTCGATCACTCCACTACCCGACGGTTCCGTGTTTCTCTCTTTCCTGTTCATGATATCTTGTTGTTGTGTCTCGCCAGACGCCGGAGCATTACCTGCTGGCGCCAGAATTCCCTTTGGGGAACGGCTGGTGCTCCAAGATAGGTTGCGCCCCCTTCGAGGTCACTGGCCGCCGAACTGTTGCCACCCATACGGGCACCGCGCCCGACCCGGACGTGATTGGCCACTCCGGACTGACCACCGAGCATGGCAAAGTCACCGACGACCGCACTACCTGCCAGACCGACCTGTCCCGCAAGGATGGCATGACGCCCGACCTTTGCGTTATGGGCGATCTGCACCTGGTTATCAATCATGGCGCCATCGCCGATTACGGTATCACCGAGGGAACCACGGTCGATCGTCGTGTTGGCGCCAATCCCGACATCGTCACCGATGACGACACGTCCGACATGGGGAAGGCGGACGGCTCCATCCGGTGAGGCGGCGAATCCAAATCCCTCCGTGCCTACCCTGGCGCCGGATTCAATTCTCACGCGATCGCCGATGACGCAAAACATGAGGGAGGCGCCGGATCCAATCAGGCAGTCGTCACCAATTCTCACATGACGCTCCACCACACACCCCGCTCCAATGCTGCTCCTTGCGCCAATTTCGACACCACTCCTGATCACTGCGAAGGCGTCTATCCTGACGCCCTCGCCGATCTTGGCGCCGTTTTCAATGAAGGCCTGAGAGGAAATACCCGGCACGACAACCGGGTCCGGGTAGAACATTCGAGCGGCCCTGGCGAAGGCAAGATAGGGATTGTCGCTGATCAGCGGGATCAGGCCCTGTGGCGCCCGTTCGCTGAACTGCTCCCGGACAAAGCACCCTCCGGCACGGCATTCGGTGAAGGCTGTGACATATTTCACATTATCGAGAAAAGCGAGGTCGGCGTCGCCGGCATCCTCAAGCCCAGCGATATCGTGAAACAACCGCGACATGTCATGGTTGTCAGCGACACGGGCACCGGTCGCCTCAAGCACTTCGGAGAGTGCAAAGGGTCCCTGACGCCTGAAAAAACGGGAATCCGCCACGTGAAACTCAGCCATCCGGCGCCGGAACGACCGGAACTCCTGTCAGGATTGCGTCCAGTTCCTGCAGCACATCGTCCGAGATGTCGAAACTGCTGTCGGCAACCAGATACTGTCGACGGTCGAGCACCACATCGATTTGGCGCTCAAAAATCAGTTTCCCAAGAACTTCCAGAATGCCTGAATGCAACTGCTCCATCGCCTCGAGATAGGCAGTATCAAGATTGCGCCGTCGATTCTGGAACCTGGTCTGGTAAGCGACGGAGTCCTGTTCGATCTCCTGGCGCAGTTTTTCATAGCCCTCCTGCGTCAACAGGGCTTCCTGTTCCTTCAGTGAACGCAGGCGCTCACGAATTTCTCCCTCTACCACATTGACCTCTTCGGCCAATTCCTGGCGATAGCGATAAATCTGGCTTTCAATCGACTTGCCGGCACTGGATTCCTGGCGGACCCGCTCAAGATCGATGATGGCAATGGTGGTACCATTGTCGGCGGCAACCGGCGCTGCCAGAGACATCATGCACAGGAGGATGAAGGCCAGGCGGAAACTCCCCGGGATGTTCATCAGAACGCCAGTCCGATGGAGAAGCGGAAAAGCTCCGTCTTGTCGTAATCTTCCTTGAGAAAGGCCTTGGCCCAATCGAACTGCATGGGCCCCAGGGGAGAATAGTAGGACAGGCCGACACCGACGGAGGCGCGCGGCGAGGAATCATCTGCAAGCGCGGCACTGGTCTGATCGATGTCGAAGAGGCTGCCCCAATCGGTAAATGTGCGTCCCAGAACACCGAGTTCCCGTGGCAAGCCGATGGGGAACTCCATTTCGCCCGTTGCGGTCCAGTAGAAGTTTCCGCCCAGGGAGTCGGAGGTCGAGGTGTCCACCGGACCGACGCCCGCTGGTTCGAAACCCCTGAAATTCGATCCTCCAAGGAAAAACCGGTCGGTCAGCCCGACGTCCTTGCCACCAAGGCTCATGATGGCACCACTGTCAACCCGCACATTGAGCGTCCAATCGACATCCATTGGATAGAAGTAGCTGAATCCTCCGGTGTTGCGAAGAAAAGACCTGTCACCACCCAGCCCGGCCAGGTCGGTGCCCTGATAGACAAGATAACCCGAAGTCGGGCGCAGCACGTCGTTGCGCACATCGTATTCCAGACGTTCGCCCAACAGCGACACCGTCGACCTCCCCCTCTCGGCCTTGACCAGTTCCGAGGCGTTCAGCGGGACCCGTTCGACCACCGAGGTTCTGAATGTGTAGGAAACTGTCTGCTCCAGGTGTTCGGTCAGGGGATAACCGGCGCGCAGAACACCACCGATATCCTCCCGGGAAAAGGATGATTGGGACTTCAGGTCCCGTCGGACCCGGAAGATATCAAAACCCGCGCTCAGTTCACGATCAAGGAAGTAGGGTTGGGTGTAGCTGAGATCAATGGTCTGGCTGCTGCCGGATGCGGTCAGGTCGAGCCGCAGGTGCTGCGCGGTTCCGAGCAGGTTGCGTTCACCTATGGAAACACCGATCAGCGCATTGTCGACCGATGAGAAGCCGACGCCGAACGACAGTTCGCCGGTGGACTTCTCCTCCACCTCCACCTCGATGATCGTGGTGTCCGGACGGCTTCCCTGGCGATTGCTGATAACCACGCTGGCAAAGAAGTCGAGTGCCCGGATGTTGCGTTCCGTGCGCTGCACCAGAGCGGCATTGTACGCATCGCCCTCGGCAAATTCGAACTCTCGCCGAATCACTTCGTCAGTGGTGCGAAGATTTCCGACGATTTCGATGCGTTCAACATAGATTTCGGAACCCTGGGCAATCACATAGGTGATATCGATGATGGCGTTTTCCGGATCCCGCTGGACGCGGGGCCGGACATCGACGAACGGTTGTCCCATGCGGCCGAGTTCCAGTGTCATCTCGACCACGTCGTCCTCGATGGCGCTGGCGTCGTACCAGTCGTCGGTCTCGACATCGACAAAACCCTCGACGAGGGCAGGATCCACCGTCGGCATCTCGCTGATGACCGAGATCTCGCCAACCTCGTATCGGGGGCCTTCCTCAAGAGTGAAGGTGACGAAGAATTCTTCACGGTTGGGCGCCAACTCGGCGATGGCCGACACGATCCTGAAATCGGCATAGCCCTCCGAGAGGTAGTAGCGCCGAAGCAGTTCCTGATCGAAGGCCAGACGATCCGGATCGTAGGTGTCATCAGTCGTGAGGAAGCGATACCAGGCACTCTCGACCGTGACAATCACTCCGCGCAGCGTACTGTCCGAGAACGCTTCATTACCGATGAAGACGATTTCGCGAATGACCGTCTGCTCACCTTCCGATATCTCGAAGATGAGATCCACCCGGTTCTGGTCTTGCTGGATAACCTTGGGTTCAACAACGGCATTGAAGCGCCCGACACGACGATAGATTTCCGTGATCCGGGCAACATCCGCCTGCACTTTGGTCAGGGTGAAGACGGTGCGTGGCCTCAGTTGGATCTCCGCTTCAAGGTCCTCCGAATCAAGTCTGAGGTTCCCTTCGAAGGCAATCCTGTTGATGATCGGATTCTCGACCACTTCGACGATCAGTCTGGAACCGTCCCGGCTGATGGAAACATCGGCAAAGAATCCTGTATCGAAAAGGTTCTTGACGGAATCATCAACCTGATCGAGGTCATAGGCGTCCCCGACGCGGATGGTCATGTAGTTCGCGACAGTCGCAGGCTCGATCCGCTGGTTGCCGGAGACGACGATCTCCGTGATGACCTCCTGGGCATGAAGATCCAGGGCGACCATTCCCAGAATCACGGGAATGGCAGCAATCAAACGCCTGAGCGATGCCATTGGTCCATTCCTCCCCAGGTCACGAAGCCAACTCGCGAAACATGTCAAACAGCCCCAGTCTGAGCAGATCGTTGAATGTCACGAAAAGGAACAACGCTCCCACGAGCCCGATACCGACAAGCTGGCACATCTCCTGGGCACGTGCACCCAAAGGCCTCCCGAACAGGAATTCGAATGTATAGAACATGAGGTGGCCGCCGTCGAGAAGCGGAATAGGGAAGAGATTGATGAGCCCGAGATTGACCGACAGGATGGCCATGAAGAGAACGAGGCTGGTCAAGCCCAACTCGGCGAATCCGGCCGACACATGGGCGATGCCAAGAGGCCCCGCAAGATCGCGGCTGCTCTGCGACCCTTCAAAGATCTTGCCCAGGAAATCAAAGATCCGAAGGCACCAGCTCCAGGTCTCCCGGGCGCCTTCCCAAAGTGCTTCGACAGGCCCCAGGCGTTCGACAACGATGTTGGCGGCCGTCAGCATGATGCCCAGCCGTCCTGTTTCGCGCTGATTGCCGAATCCGTCGTCCTCCATGACGATGTCGGGCGCAATGACCAGGTTCACGGTTTCTCCATCACGCAGAACGTTGAACACGAGCGGAACACCCGGGTTCGTGGAGACAATGAACTGGAGATCCTGGAAGGCCTCGATCGATGTCCCGTCTATGGCAGTTATGAGATCCCCTGCCACCATGCCGCCTCTTTCAGCGGCACTTCCCTCAATGATCTCCCCGGCCCGGGGAAGCGTCTGGTTCTGCCCCACCAGGCAGAACAGTCCGGCAAAGAGAATGATCGACAGGATAAAGTTGGCCAACGGCCCGGCAAGCACAATGGCGAAACGCTGTCCCACCGACTTTGTCTGGAACGATATTGCGTGTTCTTCCCGGGAAAGCTGTGTGCTGTCGCTCTCGGGCATGCCCTGGCCGAACATCTTGACGTAGCCGCCCAACGGGACCAACGACAGTCTCCAGCGCGTTCCTGCCCGGTCTGTCCAGCCGGCAATCTCGGTACCGAATCCTATGGAGAAGACTTCGACACGGACCCCGTTCCTGCGAGCCACCCAGTAGTGCCCCAACTCGTGAAAGAACACGATGACGGTAATCACCACGAGAAAAGGCCAGATGCCATTGACGATATCGATCATGATGTCCGTTCTGATCTCTTCAGGATCACCTCTTCGGCACGACGCCTGGCCTCGCCGTCAGCCATGATAACGGTCTCGATATCATCTGTCGCGACCGTTTCGACACACGTCAGGGTGTCCTCAACGACCGAAACGATATCGAGAAATCCGATTTGCCGGTCGAGAAAGGCAGCCACCGCGACCTCATTGGCGGCATTCAGGACCACAGGAGCCGAACCACCGGAGCGAATGGCGATTCTGGCCAGACCGAGTGCCGGAAACCTTTCTTCATCCGGCATCTCGAATGTCAGTTGTCCCGTGGTCGCCAAATCAAGGCGTCTGGACGGTGCCTCGATTCGGTCGGGCCAGGCCAGCGTGTGGGCGATCGGTGTGCGCATGTCCGGAGCCGCAAGGCCCGCCAGGACAGACCCGTCGTGATAGGTGACCAGTCCATGGACAATGGATTCGGGGTGCACGATCACTCCGACCCTCTCTTCGCCGACCGGAAACAGGTGGCTTGCCTCAATGATCTCGAGGGCCTTGTTCATCATGGTGGCCGAATCGACGGATATCTTGCGCCCCATGCTCCAGTTGGGATGGCGTACGGCCTCTTCCGGAGTGGCGGTCGCCATTCTGTCGCGAGTGGCGGTGCGGAATGGTCCGCCCGAGGCAGTCAGCCAGATTTTCTCGATGGCATCGATCCTGCCGGCATCGAATACCTGGAAAATGGCATTGTGCTCCGAGTCAGCCGGCAGCAGAACACATCCACTTTGCCGTGCCTCTTCGATCATCAGTTCACCGGCACACACGAGGGCTTCCTTGTTGGCAAGCGCCACCACGCTGCCCTGACGGATGGCGGCAAGGGTGGGGGCGAGACCGGCCGCACCTACGATGGCTGCCATGACCCAGTCTGCGTCCATTCGGGCCGCCTCTTCCACGGCTCCTGGGCCCGCGCCAACGCGGGTCGCCGTGTCGGCAAGCTCATGGCGAAGCACTCCAAGGAGACTCTCATCGGCAATGGCTGCGTAAGCCGCCCCGGTGGCCCGGGCAATGGCCGCAAGCTCCCTGACTTTGGTACGTGCTGTCACCGCTTCGACGCGGTATCGATCACCGCCATCAATGATGAGGTCAAGTGTCGATGTTCCGATCGAACCGGTTGCACCCAGTATCGACACTCGGCGTGGCTCAGGACATGACGGCATTGCCCACCTCCAGGGAAAGGACAGTCCACGCCATGGCAAAGACAGGCGCAGCGAGGACGAGCGAGTCTAACCGATCCATGAGTCCCCCGTGGCCTGGAATGAGCCTCCCTGTGTCCTTGACCCGCCAGCGCCTCTTGAGCGCTGACTGAAGAAGATCTCCCGACTGCGCGGCAAGGCATACGATGACACTCAGCACAAGCGTCGTTGTCAACGTCTCCTGGATCATCGCCGCCGTGCCGACGCCGGTGGCAACGGATGCCAGGAGCCCGCCGAAGGCTCCAGCCCATGTCTTGGCGGGGCTGATGGAAGGATACAGCAAGGGCCCGCCGATAATTCGGCCGACAATGAAGGCGGCCGAATCCGATGCCCAGATCACAAGGAACATCCACAAGAGGATGAAACTGCTGCCATCCGCATTGCGCATCCACACGAGCGCCACCATGGGAATGACTGCATAGGCGATCCCGAAGACTGCCCATGCTACCCGCGCTTCGTGCCCCCTCACAAGGAGATAGAAGGCGCTGCCGATCATGCCAACGACGAGAGCATAGAGAGCCATCACCAGGTTTTCCTGCCAGGCGATGGCAATCCAGGCGGCAATGATCGCAGCGGCGGACAGATAATATCCCGGGGTGGCGGAAAGCCGGTGCCACTCGTGAAGCAGCACACCGGCAAGAACCAGCGCTGGCAGGGCAAACCACATGCCACCAAGCTGGGTGATGAGTACGGCGACGGCGGCCAGAACGGCGGCCGAGAACAGCCGGCGGCCTACTTCCTTGGGGCGCTGCTCAGGTGGTTGTGACGGCGCCATATCGCCGGTCGCGTCGGTAAAACTCGCTCACGGCCGCCTCAAGATCGTCGCGGCTGAATTCCGGCCATGGCACATCCAGAAACACGAGCTCCGCATAGGCGCCCTGCCAGGCGAGAAAGTTGCTCAGACGCTGTTCACCCCCGGTTCGGATGATGAGATCAGGATCCGGCAGCGCCGAGGTGTCAAGGTGACGGGCGAATCCGTCCTCGTCGAGCATGCAGGGTTCGAGGTCTCCTTCGACACAGTTCTTGGCAAGGGCGCGCGCCGCCCTGACTATCTCGTCACGGGCACCGTAGTTGAATGCGACCGTGACCGTAAGGGCCGTCCCGTCCGCCGTCGCGCGTTCCATGTCGGACATGAGACCGAGAACATCGCGACCGAGGCCCAATCGATCGCCGATGAATCCGACGCGAATGCCCTTGCCGACGAGCTCGTCCTTCTCGTTGCTGAGATGATACCGCACAAGGTCCATGAGATGGCCCACCTCCCGGCCTGGACGGCGCCAGTTTTCGGAAGAGAACGCAAAAATGGTGAGGTAGGGGATGGAAAGCTCGATGGCTGCCTGAAGAATATGACGGACGGACTCGGCGCCGGCCCGATGCCCCTCTTCCCTCGGCAGGCTTCTCTGGCTGGCCCATCGGCCATTGCCGTCCATGATGATGGCGACATGACGCAACAGCCGCCCGTCATGATCACATTCCGCCACCATCAAGGCTCAGACTTGCATGATCTCGGTCTGCTTGACGTCAAGCAGCTCGTCGACCCGGAGAATCTCGGCATCTGTCAGTTCCTGGATGGCATCTGTCCGTTGATGCAGTTCGTCCTGGGAGATCTCACCATCACGCTCCAGACGCTTGAGGCGGTCATTGCCGTCTCGCCTGACATTGCGAATGGCAATCTTCGCCTGTTCGGCGTACTTGCCGGCAATGCGCGTGATTTCGACCCGTCGTTCCTCGTCGAGTTGTGGTATCGGCACGCGCACCGTCTGACCGTCGCTCTGGGGATTGAGGCCGAGATCGGCGTTGCGGATCGCCTTTTCCACAGCATTGACGAGACTCCTGTCCCAAACCTGCACGGTAAGCAGTCGCGCCTCTGGCGCACTCACACTACCAACCTGGTTGACAGGCATGCGGCTGCCATATGCCTCCACCATGACTGGGTCCAGAAGACTGACCGAGGCCCGGCCGGTACGCAGGCCGGCAAACTCCCTGCGCAGCACTTCCACGGCACCTTCCATGCGGCGTTTGAGATCTTTCGCCA
Source organism: Alphaproteobacteria bacterium (assembly GCA_022823765.1). Classification (GTDB taxonomy): domain Bacteria; phylum Pseudomonadota; class Alphaproteobacteria; order SP197; family SP197; genus SP197. The sequence goes on from JAJEHK010000169.1 coordinate 10,527, forward strand.
GATCGTCACTCATGATCCTCTCCCTCCTCAGTCGAGATGATCGTATAGCGCCCTGTTCCCTTCAGAACTGCCGAGAGACCTCCTGGTTCGCGAAGCGAAAACACAAGGCACGGAAGATTGTTGTCCCGCGCCAGGGAAATCGCTGCCGCATCCATGACCCGGAGGTTCTGCACCAGCACGTCGTGGTAACTCAATCTGTCATATCGTACCGCATTTCTGTCCGCATTCGGATCAGCAGAATAAACGCCATCGACCTTGGTCGCCTTGAAGAGGGCATCACAACCGGTCTCCACGGCCCGCAGTGCCGCCGCCGTGTCGGTTGTGAAGTAGGGACTTCCTGTGCCCGCGGCAAAGATCACCACCCGCCCCTTGTCAAGGTGCGCAACAGCGCGGGTCCGCGCATAGGGTTCACAGATGGTGGGCATCGGAAT
>JAJEHK010000097.1 GCA_022823765.1 Alphaproteobacteria bacterium
GAATGCAATCCCATGACTGCCGTCAGGGGTTGTCACGCCATAGGCGCCGGGATGACCGAGTTGGCCGAAGATCATGCATCCGTGGCGATGCACTGCATTGGCGGTGCGTCGGTAGGGAGTGATGCAGGCGTCACCGGAAGCATCGAGGTTGCGCCAGCCTCCGCTGGCGTGGACCCGTGCCGCCTCGGTGATGACGAGGCCTGCGCCGCCCCGTGCACGGGCTTCGTGATAGGCGATAAAGCGTTCGTCAGGCAGCCTTTCCGCATCGAGTAGACAGGTCATGTGACCGGTCGAGAAGATGCGGTTGCGAAAAGTCCGCGAGCCGACGACAAGAGGAGAAAAGAGGGTCGGGAAACGGTCCGACATGGTACCGTTTCACCCGATATTCAAGCGGCTTCGCGTTGACGCTTCCGGAAGGCGGCAATCACATCGTGACTGCTGCACCTTGCACCGTGCTGGAGATACTCCATGGCCTTGAGAGAGGCGTTGTGGGCCTCGAAACTGGAACCACCCACACAGTCCTCTATGACATGGGCGTGATAGTCGTGCTGGTGTGCATCGACGAAGGTGTAGTGCACGCAGACATCGGTCAGGCCACCACACAGGAACAGCGTATCGACCTTCAGTCCCTTCAGCAGGATTTCGAAGTCCGTTCCGAAGAATGCGGAGTACCGGCGTTTGGGGATGAGGTAATCCACACCCTCGCGATAGGGCAGGCGAACATGGATACGCGTGCCCGGATGTCCCTCGACACAGTGAATTCCTTCGTCACCGTCGAGCTCGCGCCCGAAATCCACGTGATCGGGCCGGTGCACCTCGATGATGTAGATGACAGGTATGTTGCTGGCGCGCGCCGCCTCGATGAGCGGGATCACGCGATCGACACGCTCTTCTTCGCCTCCCATGCTGGGAATGCCGCCGTCATCGTCCTCCGGACGTCCGGTTCCCATGATGTCGACGATGATGAGGGCGGGATTGCCATCGGTTAGAGCTGCCATGTCGTCCTCCCTGGGGTGTTCTTGGGTGAACTCACGGTGCAAACTCTACCTTGTCGCCAACCTTGATGGAACCGGACTTGAGTACCCGGCAGGTCACGCCGCCGCGCCAGTCTACGGCAAGGGCTTGACGCAAGCCTGTGGCCTGTTCTTCCATGCGGGTGCACGGATCGGTTTCGCCAGTGATGGCGAGTTCGACATCACCGATGTGGACGGTTCGGCCAAGCTGACCCTCGACACGAAGGCCGGCTATGAAAATGTTGGACCGCCGCGTTGTCCACGACAGGCGTTCTCCCAGTTCGGTGCATGCCGCATCCCAGCTTTCCCGGGTCAGGATGGTGACCTGCCGGTCACCCGGTTCGCCGCGCAGATCGCCTTCGACCCCGGCATCGACACTGATTGTCGTTGCCTCGAGTTCCTCCATGGGCGCTCTCGATGCGCCACGTCGTGCAATGGCAAGTATGGTTCCAGACATGTGCATTCATTCCCGGGGCTGTTGCTTCCTTGTGGCACGGACGATGGCGGACGACAAGAATCGACGACTCGAAGCGACCAGGATGGCCTATGATGGACATGTCAAGCGAGAGAGCGACCCATGGCGAGGACTTGCAAGGTGGTGTTGGCACGGCGCCCTCATGGACTGCCGGAGGCGGATGACTTCAGGATTGTCGAAGAGGAAATCGGCGACCCGGGTCCAGGCGAGGTGCTGTCCCGCACCATATATCTCTCGCTCGACCCCTACATGAGGGGGATGATGGATGATGCCGAGTCCTACGAAGGACCGATGCAAATCGGTGATGTCATGGTCGGCAGCACGGTTGGCGTGGTGCTGGACTCCCGTCACAAATCATTCAGCGCCGGTGACATTGTTGAAACCCAGGGTGGATGGCAGTCCCACGTACTGGCGCACGGTCACACGCTCCGGAAGGTCGATCCCTCCCTGGCGCCCGTCAGCACGGCACTTGGGGTGCTGGGCATGCCGGGCCTCACGGCTTATCACGGCCTTGTCGATGTCTGCCGGCCGGTAGCCGGGGAGACCGTCTTCGTGTCGGCCGCATCCGGCGCGGTCGGCGCTACCGTCGGACAGATCGCCAAAATTCTCTCGTGCCGCGCCACGGGATGCGCGGGGTCCGACGACAAGGTCGACTGGTGCCTCCAGGCTTGCGGATTCGATGCCTGCTTCAATCACCGGAACGCCACCGAACCGCAACGGACCATCGCGGCCATGAATCCCGAAGGGATCGACATCAATTTCGAGAATGTCGGCGGCCCGATTGCGCGTGCAGCAATCATGAACCTCAACGAGCATGGCCGCATGGCGGTCTGCGGCACGATCTCGAACTACAACGCGACCGGCCAGGACATGGTGGAGGACCACCTCTGGTGGCTCATTGTGCGCCGCATCCGCGTGGAGGGATTCCTGGTGACGGATTTCGCCAAGAAACACGACGAGGCACGTCGCAGACTGGCCGGCTGGATTGCCGACGGCCGGCTGACATGGCGCGAAGACATCGTGCAGGGACTCGAGAATGCACCAGCGACGTTCAATCGCCTGTTCGACGGCAGCAACTTCGGCAAACTTCTGATTCAGGTGAGCGACAACCCCGTGGCTTGACCCGCAGCGGCGGTTTTCGATCGTGCGCTGATCTTTCCAGTGAGCACCCTCAAGTCACCGGGCACGCGATTACACCCAGGGCATTGGACTGACTGGCTACGGTCAGCTTGATCGCATGCCAGAATGATTGCGTTTCGGTTCCATGCCCGTCACCTGCCTGAGCCGGTGCCGGCGACCGTTTGATTGAATCAGGTGTGCTCCTCCGCGTCGCTACCTGGGGGAAGGGGCTCGACGGGACAGTGAACGCCTTGTCCGGTTGCGCCGGGGTCGCGCCGACTGCATGGTGAAATGGTCTGTTGACCTGGAGTTCTGCGATCATGAGTGAATGCCTGAAACTGATGCGGACCTTTCCGGCGACTTCTGGCGAACAGGTCATTCTTGCCAACATGCAGAAAGGACCTTTCAACCGCTGGGCCTTCCGCAACATGCGCCGCATGCTGCCCACTGGAAATGTCTGGCGCGGCGACGGGGCGGCGAGGCCATTGCAGCACGAGGCGGTGTGGCTTGACGATATCGAGTTTGAGGACGCCGACGGTGCCGTGACAACCGTCGGCCGAACGATCGAGACCGGGTACATGGACGGTTTTGTAGTGCTTTGCCAGGGGATCATTGTCACTGAACGATACGCCGAAGGCGTGGCGCCCCATGAACCGCATCTCCTCATGTCGGTGACCAAGTCCTTCACCGGATCGCTCACCGGCATTCTGGTCGAGCGGGGCCTCCTGTCACCCGATGACCTTGTCACCGACATCATTCCCGAAGTCAGAGGCTCGGCCTATGAAGGGGCACGGGTTCGTCACGTTCTCGATATGACCGTGGGCATGGAATACGACGAGGACTACGACAACCCCGAGAGTGACATGGCCGAACTCGATGCAGCGTGCGGCTGGCGCCCCGCCATCGAGGGCGCCCCCGACAACCTGCGGGACTACATCACGACCATGCGTCCCGCGGGCCGGCACGGAGAGATCTTCCACTATGTGTCCACCAACACCGACCTCCTGGGCTGGATCCTTGAGCGGGTGTCGGGAACGGACTTTGCCACTCTGCTCAGTCGGGAAATCTGGCAACCCATGGGGGCGGGCGAAGACGCCTACGTCACTCTCGATCGGCTCGGGGCGCCACAGACTGACGGCGGCCTGTGTGTCACCACACGCGATCTTGCGCGTTTTGGCCAGCTCCACCTGCAGAACGGAGTCATGGACGGGCGTCGCATCATTCCTGATTCGTGGATCCGGGACTTCAGGGAGAATGGCGACAGCGAGGCATGGGATCGCGGCTCATTCGCCGACATGATGCCGGGGTGCCACTACCGGTCCAAGTGGTACACCGACCTCAACGATCCCCACCGGCCTTTCTTCGGTATCGGTATCCATGGCCAGATGCTCTTCGTCGACCCGGTTGCCGGTGTCGTCTGTGCACGCCACTCGAGTCACCCCGCCCCGGCGGAGGAGAAGTTCTTCAACGACATGGAGCGTTCGTTCAGGGCCATCGCCCACGCCCTTGCCGCGTGACCGCCTCCATCCGACATTCGCCGGAAGAGCGAGTGTCCCATCTTCGCGTGGAGTTATCTCAAAGACTGGCGAAGCGGTCGAGGTGCCAGTCGACGTCGCCAAACTGGCGGTGGATGACGCTGAGTCGCTTGAAGTGGTGGCCGGCCTCGTAGTCCTGGGTCATGGCGATGCCGCCGTGAAGCTGCACGGCTTCCTGACCAACCAGGCGTCCGGCCTTGTCACATTGCACTTTCATGGCCGATACCGCCCTTTGCCGGTCGGTGGCGTCGGCGGCGTCGACATCATCCATGTAGACGGTTGTCATCGAGCGTGACTCCTCGAGCGCCACGAACATGTCCACCATGCGGTGTTGCAGGACCTGGAACCGGCCAATCGGCTGGCCGAACTGCTCGCGGGTCTTCGAATAGTCAACCGTGAGATCATTGAGGCGGGACATGAGGCCGAGCGATTCGGCACAGACCGCAGCGGCGGCCCGGTCAATGACTTCGGACACCACGTCATGGGCTTCACCGTCCATGCCGAGCAAACGTGCGGGAGCGTCGTTGAAATCGATGTCGGCGGCCCTCCTGCTGTCGTTGGTCGGATAGGCGCGCCTGGAAACTCCTTCGCCGTCACCGTCCACCAGGAAGAGGGAAAGACCGTTCCGTTCCCGCACGTTGCCTGACGTTCTGGCCGTGACAACGAGGGAGTCGGCGGTATCGCCGTTGAGGACCAGGCTCTTGCGTCCGTTGAGGATCCAGTTGCTCCCCGATCGAGTGGCACTGGTGGTCACGTGGTCGACATGGTAGCGCGATCTCGGTTCAGTAAAGGCGAACGACAGCAGATGATCACCAGCGGTGACCCGGGCAATGATCTCCGCGCCCTCATCCCCGCCACCGGCGATAGCGATGGCCTTCGCCGCCATCACGATGCCGGGAAGGAACGGTTCGACCACCAGGCCGCGTCCCAGCCCTT
>JAJEHK010000047.1 GCA_022823765.1 Alphaproteobacteria bacterium
GACGCCGACCCAGTGGTCGTCGCTGCCGTCGCGGTCACGACGGGTCAGCACCTTGCCATTGCGGTAGAGGGAGGGTTCCACCGATGCGCCGAGATAGTTGAAGCGTCCGGTGCCTGGCGAATGTGTCATCAATGAACTTCCTGATGGATGGTGTAACGCGGGCCATTCTGCCACGATGGAATGGCTGGAACCAAGATTGTGGAGGACACGATGGAACTCTTTGCTGATCCGATCACTGTGAACTGCCGCAAGGTGCTTGCCGGGCTGCACCTGCTTGGCGCTGACTACGAACTCACCAAGGTCGATTACTTCGCCGGGGAGCAGGCAGGCGAGGCCTTTCGGAAGATCAATCCGAATGCAGCGCTGCCGGCGCTCAAGGATGGTGACCTCGTGCTCTGGGAATCGAACGCCATCATGCAGTACGCGGCCGAGAAGACGGGTCGCGAGGACTGCTATCCCTCAGAGCCCGCAGCCCGAGCCGATGTCAATCGCTGGTTGTTGTGGGAAGCCGCCTCATGGTTTCCATCCTGCTACATCTACCTGGTCGAGAACTGCGTGAAGCCGCTGCTCGGTGACACCACCGATCCTGCCGTGCTCGCCGGAGAAGCCGACAATTTCCACAAGCTCGCCGGCATTCTCGATGATCGCCTGGCGGACAATCCATGGCTCACCGGCGACGCCGTCACGATTGCCGACATTGCGGTGGCCGCACCGATGCATCTCCACGAGTGGGCGCAACTGCCGCTGGATGACCATCCCAATCTGGTTCGCTGGATGACCGAAGGCGTCGAACAGCTCGAGAGCTGGAAGGCCACTCATGTGGGCGAGGGATTTGTTGCCGGCGCCCCGGACTGATCACGGGGGCGTGGAAAGTCATCGGCCGAGGACGAGGACGAGGATTCCGGCGACGATCGCCAGAATGCCGGCGATCTCCGCGATGCTGGTGACCTCCCGGAAGATCACCCGCGAGGCGATGAAGGTGAACACCAGTTCGATCTGGCCCAGGGCGCGCACGTAGGCGGCATTCTCGATGGTCATGGCCGTGAACCAGCATGCGGATGCCATCATGCCGGTCAGTCCGACGAGCCCAGAGACCCGCCAGCTGCGGAAGGCCTCGGCGAGAACCTGGCGCTGCCGCGCGGCGAGCCACGCGGTCATGATCACGGTTTGCCAGGTGGTGACGACGAGGAGCGTGAAGGCGGCCTGCATCAGGTAGCCTTCGCCGCCCAGCGAGAGCGACGCCGCGCGAACCGACACGGCCGTCAGGGCAAAGAGCGCCCCGGACGCAAGGCCGATGGGAATGGCGCGGCCGGAGAATTCCCGGGCGTCCGTGGCGGCGCGCGTCATGCTGAGGACCAGTACGCCGGCAAGGCTGACGACGATTCCGGTCAGTGCCCCGATACTCAGAGGATCACCCAGGATGAGAAGGCCGATGATGGCTGCCTGGACCGTTTCCGTCTTGGAATAGGCCGTGCCGGTGGCGAAGGTCCGCAGCGAGAAGAGCGTCACGAGAAAGAGGGTGGCGAGGATCTGCGCCAGGCCGGCAATGCCGGCAAAGACCAGGAACGTGCTGTCAGGCGCCGGGAGCGGGCGGCCACCAATGACGAACAGTACGGCGAGCCAGGCAAGGGCAAAGGGCACCGCGTAGACGAAGCGGACATAGGTTGCGCCGACGATATCCAGTCTGCTGCGCAGATGTTTCTGCAGGGCCGAGCGGGTGTTCTGCAGGAACGCCGCGGCAATGGTGATCGGAATCCACAATTCCATCAGCAGCGATCTCTTGTCGCCGGCGCACGGCGACGGACCAGGACGGCTGGTGCGCGGTTCAGCGCTTCCCTATCCATGAGCGAACGGCGTGATCAACCAGGCCGGACGATTCGTGCCAACACGAGCAACGTCATGGGGAAAAGGCAGGTGGCGCCCACTCCTCGATCCGGTGCTCGGTGCGCAACATCTGCCGGCGACCCTGAAGTCCTTCAAAGACCTTGTCGGCATCCTCAATCCCGGAGGGATCGAGCATCAGCGAGGAGCGGGCCTCGGCAAAGAACCGGTCACTCGCGCGTTTCACATAGCCCTCCTGCCACCACGTGCAGATCCTGTCCCGGGCGTCGTCGAGAGCGTCTGCGGAGGGAAGCCGGGCGCGTTTCTGCCGCTGGTTGACGTGCCTGTCGGTGGGCAAGAGGTTCCACAGGGCATCACACGGCCATGCCGCCCATGGCATGCAGTGATCGATGTTAAGTCGTTTCCCGTCCAGCCTACGGCCTGTCCAGACGCAATAGAGATCGCCATTTTCAAGGAGTTGTTGAGAGATCTTGCGGGCGAATCCAACATCACGGTCGGGATCGGACCATCGCATGGCGGCTTCGACACGCCGATGGTCGAGTTCGTTGCCCTGTGTCGTGGCCCAGTCCGTCATCAGCTTCATCCATTCAGCGATCAGCGCGGGCTCGATCCACGCGTCATGGCGCATGAGCGAGTTCCAGAGATGGACGGGTATGCGAAGGTCGCCGAACTGCGCCAGATACTCCCGATCGACGAGAACGGAGTCGGGTGATCTACCGGCCTTCGCCTTGCGAGCCTCGAACACCTGTTCGTTGGAACCAGGAAGCGTCATGAAGTGGATCGGCATCCTCACCAGCGTGTCAACGGCATCCCGTAGCGACTGGTGCAAGCCACGGGCGAGGGAACCTGAAAAGCGCTGGCCGACACGCAAGTCGAAGGCGGGGAGATCGCGGATGTCACGCCAGCCTTGCCTGACAAATCCAAGATTGGTCAGTCCATCGCTGCCGGGGCGCTGCGGCAGTCTGGCGTCGATGAGCGACTTGTAGAGTCTGAGCCAGTTGAGAGCGACGAGACCGAGAGGCACGGTAACGGTGTCGTCATTCTCGTGGCGCGCCATGCCGGGGGCGCTGTCGGCGGCCCGCGCCACGGCGCGAAGCAGGCCGAGCTTGTAGGTCGATGACTTCCGGTCGTTGAGGATGATGTGGCGAAGCAGCGGGAGCGCGCCGGTGCCGTCATCGGGAAGCTGCAGGGCCACCTGCTCCCATCTGATGTCGGGACGGCCAAAACTGTCCGGCGTGGTGTTCCTGGAAAGCGCCATGGCGCCGTGGCGACGGGCGAGAGATTCAATCTCGGCGGCGCTGGAGGGATGCATGTCGTCGTCAGCGTCGTTGCCGCCGACACGCAGCGCGAAGATGATGAGTCCGCCGGGCTTGAGGAGGCCGATGAGCTTGCGAAAGGCGCGCTGCCGTTCGTTCGGATGGACATGCATCCACACGGCGTTGAGCAGAATGACGTCATAGCTCAGGCTCCGCCCCACAACGCGGTCGAGCGACGGCAGGCAATCGCGGATCCAGGTGATTCGTGGAGTCGGGTGTCGTTGTTGCGCTTCGGCGAGCATCGTCATCGAAGGGTCTACGGCCACGACCTCGTAGCCCTTTGCGGCGAACCACGCGGCGTCGCGACCCGATCCGGCGCCGACATCCAGCACGGCAGCCGGTGGAGGCGGCAGGTGATCGGCGAACCAGGCATGAAGCGCGTCGGGATCAACCGATTCGTAGCGGTCGGCGAGGTCTCGCCCTGCAGCGTCCTCGTATCGCGTCGATTGTCCGGGCTTCCCCTTCATCGGGAGACAATAGACCCGTCAATCCCCTCAAAGAAGGTATCGCCGGCGAAGGTAGGGGATGTTCCGCAGGCCTCTCGCAGCTATGGTGAGGGCAGGGAAC
>JAJEHK010000337.1 GCA_022823765.1 Alphaproteobacteria bacterium
GAGGGCTACCATGTTCCCGAAGGTGAAACCTACAGGGCTGTGGAAGCGCCCAAGGGCGAATTCGGCGTCTACATTGTCTCCGACGGTACAAACAGGCCATACCGGTGCCGAATCCGGGCACCGGGATTTCTTCACCTCGCCGCCACCGACCATCTGTGCAAGGGACACATGCTGGCGGATGCGGCAGCGATCGTTGGCAGCATGGACATCGTGTTCGGAGAAATCGACCGATGAGCCAGTCCCGCGGACGTCCAGGTGCCCCGGAACACCAGCCCGACACGTTCACCTTCACGAAGGCCAATCTCGAGGAGGCAGAGCGAATCATGGCGCGGTACCCACAGGGCCGCACCGCAAGTGCGGTCTTGCCGTTGCTTGATCTTGCACAGCGCCAGGCGGGCTGGGTGCCTGTCGCCGCCATGGACATGGTGGCGGACATGCTCGCTATGCCGCCCATCCGGGTGTACGAAGTGGCCACCTTCTACACGATGTTCAACCTGGAGCCGGTGGGGCGCTATCTCGTTCAGGTCTGCACCACCACGCCCTGCATGCTGCGCGACAGCGATTCCATCGTGGAGGCCTGCCGCAACCGGCTGGGAATCGATTTCGATGAAACCACGCCCGACGGCCTCTTCACACTGAAGGAAGTCGAATGTCTCGGTGCATGCGTCAATGCTCCGATGGTGCAGATCAACGATGCCTACTACGAGGATCTCGACGCCGGCAGCATGGTCGCCGTCCTGGACGCTCTGGCCAGGGGCGAGACGCCGCAGACCGGACCTCAGGGCGGGCGTCACGCATCGGAACCACAGTCGGGTCCGCGAACCCTCGTTGGTGGAGACTGAGCCATGCTGCAGGACAGGGACCGAATCTTCACCAATCTCTACGGCTTCCAGAGCCCGTTCCTGGACGCCGCAAGAAAACGCGGGGACTGGGACGGTACAGCCCACCTGCTGGCGCGGGGTGCAGCCGACATCATCAGCGAAATCAAGGCATCGGAGCTGCGTGGCCGAGGTGGCGCCGGATTCCCCACCGGCCTCAAGTGGTCGTTCATGCCGGCTGAGCGCCCTGCCGGCCAACCGGCCTTTCTCGTGGTGAACGCGGACGAGAGCGAGCCTGGTACCTGCAAGGACCGCGACATCATCCGCCATGATCCCCACAAGCTCATCGAGGGTTGTCTTGTCGCCGGCTTCGCCATGCGCGCGACAGCGGCCTACATCTATATCCGTGGCGAATTCGTGAACGAGGCAAGGGTGCTCGAGGCTGCGATCGACGAAGCACTGGAGGCCGGTCTCATTGGTCGCAATGCCTGCGGTTCCGGGTATGACTTCGATATCCATCTCCATCGTGGTGCCGGGGCCTATATCTGCGGTGAGGAGACGGCTCTCCTTGAGAGTCTCGAGGGGAAGAAGGGCATGCCACGCCTCAAGCCGCCGTTTCCGGCCATGGCGGGCCTCTACGGATGTCCGACGACCATCTCCAATGTCGAGACCGTGGCCGTGGCTCCAACCATCATGCGCCGTGGCGCCTCGTGGTTTGCCGGCCTGGGTGAACCGAAGAACACCGGCACCAAGATCTTCTGCATCTCCGGTCACGTCAACGAACCCTGCAATGTCGAGGAGGAAATGGGTATTCCCTTGAGGGAACTGATCGAGCGTCATGCGGGAGGCGTCAGGGGAGGCTGGGACAACCTTCTTGCGGTCATCCCGGGCGGGTCTTCCGTTCCTCTCATCCCGAAGTCGATCTGCGACGATGTGGCAATGAATTTCGACCGCCTGAAGGACGTCCAGTCGGGCCTCGGCACGGCCGCGGTCATTGTCATGGACCGCTCCACCGACATCGTGCGGGCCATCTGGCGGCTGTCGAAATTCTATCATCACGAAAGTTGTGGCCAGTGCACTCCATGTCGAGAAGGCACCGGCTGGATGATGCGTGTTCTCGGGCGCATGATCGAAGGCCGGGCAGAACCCGGTGAGATCGACTTGCTGCAGGAGGTCACGACCCAGATAGAGGGCCACACCATCTGTGCTCTGGGTGATGCTGCGGCATGGCCGATCCAGGGCCTGATACGCCACTTCCGTCCCGAACTCGAACGGCGCATCGAGGCCTGCCGCCGGAACGCCAGGCAGGCGGCATGACGGTCATGGCGGAGACGGTCACCATCACGGTCGACGGCGTCGAAATCGAAGTCGACCGCCGCTTGAGCCTGCTGCAGGCCTGTGAACTGGCTGGCGCGGAGGTTCCGCGCTTCTGTTTCCACGACAGGTTGTCGATTGCCGGCAACTGCCGCATGTGCCTTGTCGAAGTGGAGAAGGCGCCCAAGCCGGTCGCATCGTGCGCCCAGTCGCTCATGGACGGCATGGTGGTCTCCACGAAAAGCGGGGTGGCGAGGAAAGCCCAAAGAAGTGCCATGGAGTTCCTGCTCATCAACCACCCTCTCGATTGCCCGATCTGTGATCAGGGAGGAGAGTGTGACCTGCAGGACCAGGCCATGGGGTATGGCACGGGAATCAGCCGCTACGGTGAGCAGAAGCGATCGGTCCAGGAGAAGAATTTCGGGCCCTTGATCAAGACCGCGATGACTCGCTGCATTCACTGTACGCGCTGCATCCGCTTTCTTGACGAGGTCGCCGGTGTTCCCGCCCTGGGCGCCACCGGGCGCAGCGAGTCGATGGAGATCACGAACTACATCGAACAGGGCATCGCCAGCGAGCTTTCCGGCAACATCATCGATCTGTGTCCGGTGGGGGCGCTCACCTCCGGGCCCTACGCCTTCGTGGCGCGGCCCTGGGAACTCGTGACGACGGAATCCGTGGACGTGATGGATGCCACGGGCAGCAATGTGCGCGTCGATTCGCGAGGTCGAGAGGTGCTGCGGGTCCTGCCGCGCCTGCATGAGGATATCAACGAGGAGTGGATTTCGGACAAGACCCGCTTTGCCATCGACGGTCTTGTGCGGAGGCGGCTCGACCAGCCCTGGATGCGGGGCGGGAAGGGGCTCGAAGAAGTCTCCTGGGAACGGGCGCTGGGCGCAATCTCCCAGCATCTCGAAAGTCGCGATGCGACACGTGTCGCGGCCATTGCCGGTGACCTCGTCGATTGCGAGACCCTGTTCACCATGAAGCGGCTGATGGCCGCCATCGGTTCCCCCCACCTGGATTGCCGGCAGGACGGCATGGCTGCCGATCCGGACGTGCGCGCCTCCTGGCTTTTGAACAGCACTATCGCCGGTATCGAGGAAGCGGATGCCTGCCTGCTGATCGGCACGCTTCCGCGGCGCGAAGCGGCCATCGTCAATGCCCGGCTGAGGAAACGCTGGGTTGCCGGCGGATTTTCCGTTGCCAGCGTCGGACCGGCGGATGACCACTCCTATCCTGTGACCGAGCTGGGCAATGTGACCGACACGCTGCGCCGCATCGAGGCAGGTGAATCGCCCTTCGCCGACGCCGTGAAACCACTGGTGATCGTCGGCAAGGGCGCGCTGGCGCGAGACGATGGAGATGCGGTATTGGGCGCCGCGGCACGCATTGCCGATGTGCTTGGCGCCATCCAGGAGGACTGGAACGGTTTCGGTGTCCTCAACGTGGCGGCATCGAGGGTAGGCGGTCTCGACCTCGGTTTTGTGCCCGCGCCTGGCGGACTCGACACCGCCGGCATACTCAACGGCGCGGGATCGGTGGTCGATACGATCTTCCTGCTTGGGGCCGACGAAATCGACACGTCGAATCTCCGAGGCGCCTTCGTCATCTACGTCGGCCATCACGGTGACCGGGGTGCCGCCGTTGCCGATGTCATACTGCCGGCGGCTGCGTGGACAGAGAAGGACGCCACCTACGTCAATCTCGAGGGACGGCCACAGCGTGCCCAGCGTGCCGTGTTCCCGCCTGGCGACGCCCGCGAGGACTGGCGCATCCTGCGCGCTCTTTCCGGAGTCCTTGGTGTGCCGCTGCCCTTTGACGATCTCGACAGCCTGCGCGAGGCAATGATCGAAGACGTGCCCCACCTCGGCGTCATTGACTCGATCACGCCAGCGCCCTGGCGACCCTTCGGCTCTACCCGGGCGATGTCGGACGAGCCTCTTGTCCCGGCTGTCGGCAACTTTTATCGGACCTGTACGATCAGCCGCGCCTCGCCAACCATGAGTCTTGTCACGGATGCCTTTCTTCCTGGCGTAGCGCAGAGTGCGCCATGCAGCTGATCGGAGACTGGATCTGGCACCTTGTTCTGGTGCTGCTCGCCATTGCGGCGATCCTTGTTCCGCTCCTGGTGAGCGTTGCCTTTCTCACCTATGCGGAACGCAAGGTCATGGCGGCGATGCAGCTGCGCCGCGGCCCGAACATCGTCGGTCCGTTCGGACTGCTCCAGCCTTTTGCCGATGCCGGCAAGCTGCTCCTGAAGGAAACCATCATTCCCGCAGGGGCCAACCGTGTCATCTTCATACTCGCGCCGATAGTCACCTTCGTCATTGCCATGGTGGGATGGGCAGTGATCCCCCTCGGCGAGAGCGCCTCGGGAGTCTGGACCCTTGCCAACATCAATGTCGGCATCCTCTATCTTTTTGCCGTTTCGTCGCTTGGTGTCTATGGCATCATCATGGCTGGCTGGGCCTCGAATTCGCGCTACGCCTTCCTCGGAGCCCTGCGCTCGGCGGCACAGATGGTTTCTTACGAGGTATCCATCGGGTTTGTCCTCGTCGCCGTTCTTGTGTGTGTGGGTTCGCTCAATCTTGCCGATATCGTCCGCTCCCAGAGCGGAGGTTTCTGGTCGTGGTACATCGTGCCCCTGTTCCCACTGTTTGTGATTTTCTTCATTTCGGCACTGGCGGAGACGAACCGGGCACCCTTTGATCTCCCGGAGGCCGAGTCTGAACTCGTTTCCGGTTACAACGTGGAATACTCGGCCATGACCTTCGCCCTGTTCTTCATGGGCGAATACGCCAACATGGTCCTCCTTTCGGGGCTAGCCACCACACTCTTCCTGGGAGGCTGGCTGCCTCCCGTCGAGAGTCCTTGGCTGGACTGGATTCCCGGTCCGCTGTGGTTCCTCTTCAAGACGGCTCTCTTGCTCTTCGTCTTCATTTGGGTAAGGGCGACATTCCCGCGTTACCGCTATGATCAGCTCATGCGCCTTGGATGGAAGGTGTTCCTTCCACTATCCCTGGCGGCGGTCGTGGTGGTAGCGGGTGCGCTGCAGGTGTTCGGGTGGCTGCCACGATGACATCCGGTCAGGAGGACAGGGGATGACCGCTTTCCGCAGAGCGATCCGCACATTGCTGCTCACGGAGCTGGTTGCCGGCCTGATGAGGACATTCAGCTACCTCTTCCGGAGGCGGGCAACCATCAACTATCCGTTCGAGAAGGGACCATTGTCGCCCCGCTTCCGTGGGGAGCACGCCTTGCGGCGTTATCCCAATGGCGAGGAGCGGTGCATCGCCTGCAAACTGTGCGAGGCCATCTGTCCGGCCCAGGCGATCACCATCGAAGCGGAGCCCCGTGAGGATGGCAGTCGCCGCACCACACGCTATGACATCGACATGACAAAGTGCATCTATTGCGGGTTCTGCGAGGAAGCCTGTCCGGTAGACGCCATCGTCGAGGGACCGAACTTCGAGTTCGCCACGGAAACCCGCGAGGAACTGTTCTATGACAAGGAACGCCTGCTCGCGAATGGTGACCGCTGGGAGAAGGAAATCGCAGCGCGGCTTGCCGCCGATGCCCCCTACAGGTGACTGGCGCCATGATTCTGCAGACTTTCGCGTTCTATCTCTTCGCCGCCATTCTGCTGGTCTCGGCCGTCGTCGTGATCGCGGCGCGCAACCCCGTGCACTCCGTGCTCTGCCTGATACTCGCCTTTTTCAATGCGGCTGCCCTTTTCATTCTCATAGGCGCCGAATTTCTGGCCATGATCCTGGTCATCGTCTACGTGGGCGCTGTCGCCGTTCTCTTCCTGTTTGTGGTCATGATGCTCGATATCGACCTTGCCGAGATGCGCCAGGGCTTCCTCAACTATCTCCCTATCGGCGCCCTTGTCGGTCTTGTCCTG
>JAJEHK010000063.1 GCA_022823765.1 Alphaproteobacteria bacterium
AAAGTCCATCGCCGACAGCGCCACACTCTACGATGGCACGCGCTACCTGGTGCCGTTCAACTATCACTATGCCGGAATGTTCTACAACACACAGGTGTTTGCCGATGCCGGAATCACCGATCTTCCAGGCACTTGGGACGAGTTTCTCGAAGTCGCCGAAACACTCAAGAACGCCGGCGTGACGCCGATCACACTGGGTTCCAAGAATCGCTGGCCGGCACAGTTCTGGTTCGACTACCTGCTCCTTGGAACGGCCGGGCCCGACTACCGTGCGGCGCTGATGAACGGCACCGCCAGTTACGATGATGACGAGGTCTCCAGGGCGATGGCGATGTGGAAGGACCTTGTTGACCGCGGCTACTTTGCCCCCAACGCCAATGCCGACAGCTGGACCGACGCATCCGACAAGGTGGCTCGCGGTGACGCCGCCATGACCTTGATGGGGACATGGATCACCGGCTACTGGAACGGCATCGGACTCGTTCCAGGCGATGACTATGCGTTCTTTCCGTTCCCGGTGATCGACGATTCGGTACCGGTTTCAGTGGTGGGACCAGTGGACGGATTCGTGGTCTCTGCTCACGGGAACAATCCGGATGGAGGAAAGGCGTTCCTCGCGTTCATGATGTCCGACACCGACGTCCAGCTGGCGTGGACCAACGCGGTCGGCGCCGTTTCGGCCAACGTGAATGTCGATCCGGCGAACTACAACGACGTGACACAGAACGTCATTGCCACTATCGCCGCCTCGGACAACTTTGCCTTCAACTACGACCTTGCGACACCGCCACCGGTGGCCGAGGTCGGTCTCTCCATGTTCGCCGAATTCATGGATGATCCCTCCAGGGTTGATGCCATTCTTGAACAGGCGGCCTCGGACGCAGCCTCGGCCTTCACCCAGTGAAGACGTGAAGGGCAGGGCCGTGCCGCCAGGCGGTGGCACGGCCCTGTAACCGGCGGAGGAGCGGATGGAACGCGAGAACCGGTTCTGGCGCGTTGTCCTGCTCTTTCTTCCGCTCTCGGTCTTCGCGGTCTTCGTCGTATGGCCGCTTTTCAGCTCATTTTGGTACAGCTTCACCGACTGGAACGGGTTCGATCCGAACTACGCCTTCGTCGGACTCGACAACTACGCCAGGATCTGGACGGACCGGCTGTTCTTCGGCGCGATCATCAACACCGCCTTGTGGATGGCGGCCGCCATTCTGCTGCCGACACTTCTCGGTCTCGCCCTGGCGCTCCTCCTCGACAGACAGCTTCGCGGAGCCCGGATCTTCAAGACCATCTTCTATCTGCCGATCTGCCTGTCGGCCATCGTCGTCGGCCAGATATGGACCTGGATCTATCAGCCCGACTGGGGCCTTCTCAACGCGATCATCTCGTTTGTTGCCGGTGAACCGTTCACGCATGCCTGGCTTGCCAGACCCGGCAGTGCCCTGTGGTCGGTCATTGTCGCCTGGTCCTGGCAACAGACCGGACTTTCCATGGTCATCTATCTTGCCGGGTTGACGGCGATACCTTCCGATCTGCTCGAGGTCTGCGACATCGAGGGTGCCTCGCCATGGCAGCGCATCCGGCGCGTCGTCGTTCCTCTCCTCATTCCCTCGACGATCGTGGTCATTGCGCTGTCGGTCATCAACTCGCTCAAGGGATTCGACATTCTCTACATCATGACGGGAGGCGGACCCTTTCATTCCTCCGACACGCTTGCCATGCACATGTACAACGAGAGTTTCAAGAAGTACCTGATGGGCTATGGCAGCGCCATATCGGTCGTTCTCTTCCTCATCGCCCTCGTGATCATCGGGTTCTATTTCCGGCAGTTGAAGAGAATTGATGAGATCTATGGCTGATCGCCGGAAGCTTCATTTGACGCCGTGGACGGCGGCCCTCATCGCCATTCTGGTCATGCTGGCGGTGCTGTTCCTTATGCCGACCATCGGTGTGCTGCTGTCGTCGATCAAGACGACGCGGGACATTGCTCTGGGGGACCTGTGGTCGATCCCCGGTCAGCTCTTTCTCGGGAACTATGCCGAGGTCCTTTCGAATCCCGCGGTTCACCGCTACTTCGTCAACACCCTGATCGTGACCGTTCCGGCAACCACGGCGTCGATCGGGCTCGGCGTGCTGGCAGGCTATGTCTTTGCCAAGTTGCCGTTCCGCGGCGCTGGCATCCTTTTCCTTGCCATTGTCGCCGGCATGTTCTTTCCGCCCCAGGTCATCCTGGTGCCGCTGTTCAGGCTGTTCAATGGCATCGGTCTCATCGATACGCTGTGGCCGATCTTCCTCGTTCACACGGCGCTGGGCATTCCCATCTGCACACTGCTGATGAGGAACTTCTTTGCCACCGTACCCAATGCCCTGAGAGAGGCGGCCATCCTCGAAGGCGCCAGCGAATGGCAGGTCCTCACCCGGGTGGCAATTCCGCTGGGTTTGCCGGCACTGGCGGTCCTTGCCACCCTGCAGTTCACGTGGATCTGGAACGATTTTCTCTGGCCACTGATCTTCACCCAGTCCGATGAGAAGCGCACCATCATGATCGGAATCGTCAATCTCAAGGGACAGTACACGGTCGCCTGGGGCGTGCAGGGCGCGCTTTCCCTGATCGCCAGCCTGCCCACCCTCGTGATCTTCCTCTTCTTCCAGCGCTACTTCATCAAGGGCATGACCATGGGAGCCGTCAAGGGGTAGGGATGGCACGCGTCACACTGGAGAACATCCGCAAGTCCTTCGGCAACGTCGAGGTCATCCGGGACGTCTCGCTCGATATCGACAGGGGCGAATTCATGGTTTTCGTCGGCCCGTCGGGGTGCGGCAAGTCCACCATGCTGCGCCTGATCTCGGGCCTCGAGGATGTCACTGGCGGAACGATCAGGATTGGCGGACGCGACGTGACCGGCGTTGCCCCGTCAAGACGGCGTCTTGCCATGGTTTTCCAGTCCTATGCCCTCTTCCCGCATCTTGACGTCGCTGGCAACATCGGCTTCGGGCTCTCGCTTGCCCGCACGCCGGCTGGAGAGATCGAGCGGCGGGTGAGGGACGTGGCCGAGAGGCTTGGCATCGCGGACCTGCTCACCCGCATGCCCCGGCAACTCTCCGGCGGCGAGCGTCAGCGTGTCGCCATTGGGCGGGCGATCATCCGCGATCCGGAGGTGTTCCTGTTCGATGAGCCGCTCTCCAACCTTGATGCGGCGTTGCGCGTGCGCATGCGTCTTGAAATCGCCAGACTCCACAAGGCGCTCGATGGCGTGACCATGATCTACGTCACCCACGATCAGACCGAGGCGATGACCCTTGCCGATCGCATCGCCGTCATCAACCAGGGCAGGATCGAGCAGGTCGGCTCACCGATGGAACTCTACCACCATCCAGCCAACACCTTCGTTGCCGGATTCATCGGCGCACCAGCCATGAACTTTCTCGACGGAAACGTGGACGACACCGGCGCGGTCACCTTCGCCGGCACGACGATCATGCCCGCGCAACCGGTCAGCCACAGAGGCAGCGCCACCATCGGGGTGCGCCCGGAATCACTGAGGCTTGCGAGCACAGGGGAGGCGGACTTCGTCGCCCGCCTCGATCACATCGAACCCCTCGGTGCCGAGACACTCCTGCATTTCGACACGCCGCTCACCGTGCGCCTCAATGAAGAGGTTCCGGCATCCGAAGGCGACACCCTCGGTCTCGTCGTCGACAGAACCCGGATCCATGTCTTCCCGCCATGACCTCCGGCTCGTAGCAGACCTTGGCATTAGATCGCGGTCATGCCGGTGAACGCCTGCAACGTTGGCGGGATATTGCCGACAATCGAATCCTCAATTCTCTCAAGCACGGCGACGACGTGGGTCTGAACCCCTGCCCGAGGCACTCAGCGTCTGTGAGGGCTGCCTCGAACCGTTCGCTCTGAACCTGAAGAGGATGGCCGGGGTGCCAAGGGGTGCCGGATCGCTCAGACGGCGAGGGCCATGCCGTCACCGTAGGGGATATCGGCTCCTCCCGAGGGACGACCTTCGGAATCGAACCCGATCGCATGGACCGAGGCGATGTCGTAGCTGAACGGGCTGCGCTCGACGCGGTAGCCCTCGTCTTCGAGTTCAGCGCAGAGGTAGCTCGGTATGCGCGCCGTCACGGTGATGGTGTCGCTGGTTGCCGAGAAGCGGGGCGCCAGGATGGCCTCCTGCGGGCTCATGCCGAACTCGATCACGTTGAGAATGACCTGCAGCACGCCCATGGCGATCTGGGTGCCTCCCGGGGCGCCGAGCGCCAGGACGGGGCGGCTGCCGTCGAACACGATGGTGGGGCACAGCGAGGAGAAGCGGGCCTTGCCCGGCGCGATCGAGCCCGTGCGGCCCGGGCGCGGATCGAAGACCGCCATTGCACCGTTGTACATGAAGCCCAGTCCCTCGGTGATGACACCCGACATCATTCCCAGCGTGTGCGTCATGGTGACGATGTTGCCCTCGCGGTCGACCGTCACAAGGTGGGTCGTACCGTGGGCCTCAGCGAGAGGCATCCGCTCGACGTGCGCCTTCTCGCCGGCCTCGATGGCCCGGGAACGGTCCCTGGCGTACGCCTTGTCGATCAACCTCTCGAGAGGCACGTCCGCGAAGCGCGGATCCCCGACATGGTTGTCCTTGTCCGCGGTGGCGATTTTCATCGCCTCGGCGACGGTGCGGATGTAGGTGGGCGAGTTGTGGCCCATGGCAGCGAGATCGAAGTTCTCGAGAATGTTGAGCATCTCGACGAGCATGACGCCCCCGCCCGGCGGGCGGTTCGTTGCCAGGTGACGACCGCCATAGCTGCCCCACAATGGGTCGTTGGTGTCGGTGGCGTAGGCGCGCAAATCGTGGGCCGAGAGCAAGCCGCCGTGGACCTTCATGTCGGCATCGATCCGGGCGGCGATCTCGCCCTCGTAGAACACCTCCGGGCCATGTCGTGCAATCTGTTCCAGTGCAAGCGCCATGCCGGGATTGCGGACCGTGCTGCCGATGTCGTGGAGTTCGCCGTTGGCCTGAAAGTAGATGGCGCGGCCCTCGGGCGAAAACGCGAGGCGCTCACGCACGCTCTTGCGCCCGGGCTGACCCGGAGCGGCCCAGTAACTGTGAACACCCGGCCGCACGACGAAGCCGTCCCGGGCGAAGCTGGTGGCGGGCTCGATCAGTTCGTCCCATGCCAGGGTGCCGTAGCGGTGGCTCGCCTCGGCAAAGGCCCGGCACGTGCCGGGAGTCGTGATCGCCTGGTAGCCAAGATCGTTGACGGCGTCCTTGAGGACGAATCCGAAGCCGTCTTCGGTCTCGCCCAGGATGCGGTCCTGCCACATGTCCGGGGTCGCGGCGGCCGGGACGCGGCCGTGAAAGTCAATGATCTCATGGATGCCGCGTCCGGGCATGTAGACTTGCATTGCCCCGAAGCCGGCGATGCCACACATCATCGGGTCGACGACGGTCTGTACGAAGGCGCAGGCGAGCGCGGCATCGACCGCGTTTCCACCCTGCCGCAGAACCCGTGCACCGGCTTCGACGGCATCGGGCTGAAGGCTGGTGATCATGGCCCTGGGCATGGTGTCCTCCCGTGCTGCCACGACGGCGCAAAGATAACCCAGCTTTCCGGTTGTGCGGCAGAATCGTTGTTGATTGCCGTGTCTCCGATGGAAACCACCCCCTTGGAGCGAATGTTTCTGTTGGACCCCCCGGTCACACGTCCCAGCCACCGTCGACCGTAATCGCCTGTCCGGTGATCTGACGGCTGTCCTCGCTTGCCATGAACAGGACCGCGTTGGCCACATCCTCCGGCGTGGTTACGCGCTTCAGGGCCATCTCCTGAACGTATTCGTCGTAGACCTCTTCGACTGTCCAGCCGCGCACACGCGCCTTTTCCTCACACAGCTTTTGCATGCGCGGCGTCTCGACGATTCCCGGGCAGACGGCGTTGACGTTGACGTTGTACCTGCCGACTTCCAGTGCGATCGTTCGTGTGATCCCGCGTACCGCCCATTTCGAAGCGCTGTAGGCCGTACGCATGGCGTAACCGCGCAGACCGGACGTGCCACCGATGTTCACGATCTTGCCGCTCCTTTGGGCGATCATGGTCGGCACCACGTACTTGATGGGCAGAAAGGTGCCACGCTCGTTCGCCGTGATGACGTAGTCGAAGTCGGCAACGTCGATGTCCTGCACCGGCGTCTCAATTGGTCCGGTGACGCCGGCGACGTTGACCAGTATGTCAATACGTCCGCCGAAGGCATCCAGGGCGTGGTTCACCATCGCCTTCACCTCAGTTTCATCGGTGACGTCACAGGCGACGACGTGGGCCGCTCGCCCCATCGCCCGGACCTCCCCGGCGACCTGATCGAGCGGGCCCGATTCGCGTGCCGTGAGAAGGACGTCGGCACCCTCGCGCGCGAGCGTTGTCGTAATGGCAGCCCCCATGCCCTTTGCGGCGCCGGTGACAATCGCCTTCTTTCCATCCAGTTTCACTGCGTCTTTCCCTTGTCTTGATTGTTCAGGAATTTACCTGGTCCTGTCGTCTCGGGCCTCCCGAAACCGCCTCCGCCGCAGCTCTCGACGATCACCACGTCGTCCCTGCCGAGGCGCAGGTTCGCCTTGCCAGGCATCTCCGACCGACTGCCGTCCGCACGTGCGATGATGACGCGGAAGGGCGCGCCGGAACCGCCCCCCTGCAAGCCGTAGGGCGGCACGACGCGGCGCTCGAACATCGACGTGGCCGACATGTTATCGGCGAGCACCCGGTACTCCCGGTGCAACCCATCGCCGCCCCGCCGCCGGCCCGCGCCACCGGAGTTCCGGCGCAGACGCTGGCATTCGATGCGAATGGGGAACTCGGCCTCCACCACTTCGGCCGGCGTGTTCATCACGTTCGACATGTGGACCCGGACCACCGACGCCCCGTCGCGGTCGTGCCGCGCACCCTCTCCACCGCCGTGGACCTCGTAAAGAGTGGTCCAGGCGCCGTCGGCGCGTCGTCCGCCGAACAGGAGCAGCCCCGACGTTGTCGGCCCGCCCGCTGAAAGCTGCTCCGGCCCGGTCGATTCCAGGGCCCGGAACACTGCGTCGACGATGCGCTGCGACGTCTCGTGATTGCCGCCCACCACCGGGCTCTCCGGGCCCGGATCGAGCAACGAGCCGGGCCGGGTCACGATGTCCAGTGGCCGATAGCAACCGCCGCACGGCTGGATGTCGGCGCCAAGGAGCGACTTGACCACGTAGAAGACTGATGCGGCAGCGATGAAGGGTGTGGTGTTCACCGGGCCCCGCGCCGCATCGTCCGTATCCGAGAAATCGAACCGGGCCCGGTTATCTGCGATGGTCACCCGCACCCGAACGGCGACGGGGCCACCGCCTGCAGCATCGTCGTCCAGCCAGTCTTCGCCCGTGTAGACACCGTCGGGGATCGCCTCAAGCGCCTCGCACATCTGGGCTTCGGCCCGGGCGTTGATGGCGTCGATGGCGGCCATCACGGTGCTCCTGCCGTGTTCCGCCATGATTTGATGAACCCGCATCTCGGCGGCCCTCCCTGCTGCAACCTGCGCCAGGATGTCTCCCTCGCGCTCTTCGGCAGCCCGCACATTGGCAGCAATCATGTCGAGCTTCTCACGGTCGGGGCCGGCGGCGGTGAAAAGTCGGAAGGGCGGGATGCGTAGTCCTTCCTGCCAGGCGTCGGTGGCGTTTGCGAAGTAGCTGCCGGGCGCGGCGCCGCCGATGTCCGCCCAGTGCGCCAGGTTCACAGCAAAGAGCACGATCTCTCCTTGCTCAAAGATCGGGCGGATCGCCTTCACGTCGGGGAGGTGGTTTCCGCCAACCTCCGGCAGATTGAGAAACCACGTGTCTCCAGGCGCGAGGCGCTCACGCGGCACCCGCTTCAGAAACTCGCGGACGGTGAAGCTCATGACTCCCATGTGTATGGGTATATCGCGGCCCTGGGCGATGAGATGGCCGTCGGCATCGGTCAGTGCCGAGGAGAGATCGCCAGCCTCGCGCAAGAGAGGCGAGCGCGCCGAGCGCATGACCACGAGCGACATCTCCTCCGCCGTCGCCGTCAGCGCGTGACG
>JAJEHK010000307.1 GCA_022823765.1 Alphaproteobacteria bacterium
CACACCATGGTGCGCGTCAGGAATCTTGAAGAGTCGCTCGATTTCTATTGCCGCAAACTCGGGCTCGTTGAAATCGACCGGCACGAGAATGATGCTGGACGATTCACGCTGGTCTTTCTGGGTGCCGAGGACAATCCGGATTCACAGGTCGAACTGACGTGGAACTGGGACGACGAAGAGTACACCGGAGGGCGCAATTTTGGGCACCTCGCCTACGAGGTGGACGACATTCATGCACTGTGCAGCCGGTTGGCTGAAAACGGGGTCACCATCAACCGGCCCCCGCGCGACGGCAGGATGGCTTTCGTGCGTTCGCCTGACGGCATCTCCATTGAACTGTTGCAGAAAGGCAGGGCGCTCGAGCCCTGTGAACCCTGGGTTTCCATGCCGAACACAGGCGCATGGTAAACCGCCGTCCTGGATGACGGCGGATGGCGCTTATGCCGTCACCATTCGCAGGATGTAACGCAGAAAGTCGAGGTTCTCCTTCTCCAGCCAACTCAGTGGCCCGGGTTTCGCAAGTGGTGCCTGGACGCCTTCCCAGAGAGCTTCGACCACCACACGGTCTTCCTCGTTGGTGGCGTCGAGAAAGGCCTTGGCCTCCTCAAGCCTGGCGTCAAGATCCCTCTGGTCAGCCATGACTTCGGGAGCAAATGCCAGGCCGTAACGCACGTCAATCTCACCCGGGGCCCTGGGCTGCAGGCTCAGATACCACAGGTGATCGGGGGCAAGGACAAACATGTGACAGGGAAAGACCGTCCCCAGAACCGATGTCGAACGCGCCCTGCCTTCCAGACTGCGATTCTGCGGGTGAGCCGTTCCTACCGGGGCATCGGACGTCTTGGCAAACCACTGGAAAGTGAAGGCGGCGTCATCATCACCGAAGCGTGTCTCCTCAACCGGAAAGTATGCGCCCACCGTCCGGCGATGCGTGACCGGAAGGTGATATCCCTCCATGAAGTTTTCCGTTAACAGCTTCCAGTTTGTCTTCCAGACATGATCCTGCCTGTCGACCTCGACATAGCCTGCAGCATGGTAGTCGGCCACTACGTGTTCGAGTCCGGCAAGCCTCTCTCCCGGAGTCGGGATGTCGGCATCCAGCGTGATGTAGATCCATCCCTGCCAGACCTCGCATCGCACGCGAGGCAATGAGACCGTTGAAACGTCAAAGCCACGGGTCCTGTCCATGTGGCGTGCCTCAAGCAGGCGGCCGTCGAGGTCATAGGTCCAGGCATGGTAGGGACAGACGATGCGCCGGCACCGTCCGGACCCCGAAAGAAGCTTCATCATGCGGTGGCGACAGACGTTGGAGAATGCCCTCAGCGATCCATCTTTCTGGCGCACCACGGCGACAGGTTGCGTACCGATCCTCCATGTGAGGTAGTCACCCGGTTGCGGAATACTTCCGGCACGCCCGGCGCAGTGCCATTCCCTGGCAAAAATCCTCTCCTGTTCGAGATCGAAGAAATCCCGCGAGACATAGACTTCTCCTGGCATGGTCGATGCATCGGCAAGATCGCGCTCGGCCAGGCGGGACAGTTCTTCGACAAGGATCCCGGTCTCATGGGTAACCATGATGCCATCTCTCCAATCGTCTGCGCGCCCATATCAGACCAGGCCCGCCTGCCGCAATCGATAGTTGTCCCACAATTCTCACCCGGTCTTGTGGTCCTTGCGGCAATCGTTACGTCAACGAGGTTTGTCGTCCCGGACAGTCTCGTGCCCGGATCGGCGGGAAGTCGAAGAGTAGTGATCCGGCTTGGCCGTTGCAGCAGTCAACGATTGCCTCCGTCTTCAGATGTCCGTGGATTGATGGGAGAATGTGGAATCAGCCGGCGGACCATACCGCGAGCGCCTGGGCAAGATCGTCCTTCACGTCGCGCACATCCTCCAGACCGACATGGAGGCGGACAAGGCCCTCCGTGATGCCGAGCCGGTGCCGGTCGGCTTCGGGGAGCTTGGAATGCGTCGTGGTTGCCGGATGGGTGATCAAGCTCTTCGAGTCGCCCAGGTTGTTCGAAATGTCGATCAGGCCGAGGGCGTTGAGGAAACGGAAAGCATGCGGGCGTCCGCCATCGAGCTCGAAACTCACGATGCTGCCACCGTCGACCATCTGCTCTTGCGCAAGCGCGGCCTGGGGGTGACTGTCAAGATGCGGATAGAGCGTGCGGCGGACGCCATTGCGGGTCTCGAGCCACAGCGCCACGTCCCTGGCGTTTGCACAGTGACGACCGACGCGCAAGTCCAGGGTCTCCAGACCCTTCAGCAGCAACCAGGCATTGAACGGCGAGAGCGCCGGGCCGGTGTGCTTGAGAAAGGCGAAGAGCGGGCCGTCGACGAACTTGGACGGTCCCAGCACCGCACCGCCCAGGCAACGGCCCTGTCCGTCAATATGTTTGGTGGCTGAATAGACGACGATGTCCGCGCCGAGTTCCAGAGGCTTCTGGAGAAGTGGTGAGGCGAAGACGTTGTCGACGATGACCAGAGCGCCCGCTTCGTGCGCGAGAGCGCAAACCGCGGGCAGGTCGATGATTTCGAGCGTCGGGTTCGATGGCGTTTCCAGGAACACGGCCCGAGCGCCACCCTTGAGTCCATCGCGCCACTGGTCAAGGTCGGTGCCGTCGACGAAACGGGTCTCGATGCCGAACTTCGGCAAGATGTTTGCCACGATGTGATGGCAGGAGCCGAACAGCGCACGGGAAGCCACCACCCGATTGCCCGCTTCAAGCATGGCCACCAGTGCCGCATAAACGGCCGCCATGCCCGACGCTGTCGCTCGGCAGGCTTCCGCGCCCTCCAACAGGCGCAGGCGTTCTTCGAACATGGAGACGGTCGGGTTGCCGTAACGTGAATAGATGTAGCGCGGGTTCTCCTCCGCGAACGCCGCGGCGACCTCCTCGGCGGTGTCGTAGACGTAGCCCGAAGTCATGTAGAGTGCTTCGGACGTTTCGTCGTGCTCGGAACGGGTAAGACCACCACGGACCAGCATCGTCTGCTGGCGTCGTGTGGAGAAAGCGGTCAGGGCGCCGGTCATTTCTGATCCTCCAAAAGCAAAACCCCGACCCGCCAGGGTCAGGGCTTTCTTGGAGATCAGCCA
This sequence comes from Alphaproteobacteria bacterium, assembly GCA_022823765.1. Classification (GTDB taxonomy): domain Bacteria; phylum Pseudomonadota; class Alphaproteobacteria; order SP197; family SP197; genus SP197. The sequence continues at coordinate 3,098 of JAJEHK010000307.1, forward strand.
CGACCATTTTAGCGGGTTGTTTTACGTGGTCGCAAGCCGGTCGGCACAAATCACCACGTGTCACTGGACCTATGGCCAGTCGGCTTCGATGTCAAGTAGAGAAGCTCTCGCGGCGGCGATTTCAGCGTCAGACCGTTTGGTATCATCCACGGCGCACATTCGCCCCGGGGCCCGCCAAAGTCACAGAGGTGAAATGCCTGACGCCAAAGGTCTGATCTGGCTCCGGTGATGGGACGTTCATCACGTCCCTTGTGGTCGCAGCCAGGCGACGATGCAATGCCAGGCAGTTCCGGGATCTCTTCACAGATTCCCAGGCCGGGGCGTGCCATGCGCGAACGGGTGGCGCCGGACCGCTTCCTCGTGCATGGTAAACAGGCCGCTGTCGCTCATGGAGAAGACCCATGATCAAAGAGCCCTCCTTTGCTGGCAACGTGATGCCGGCCGATGCCTTCGACGCGTTGGCAAGCGATCAGGACGCAATGCTCGTCGACGTGCGCACCGAACCGGAATGGCGCTTCGTTGGCCTGCCGGATCTGACCGCGATCGGAAAGCAGGTGAAGCTGGTGCAATGGCAGATTTATCCTGACGGCCAACTCAACACCACCTTCGTCCAGGAGTGCCAGGCGGCTGGTGTCGAGAAAGGCAAGCCGGTTTACTTCCTGTGCCGTTCCGGCGTGCGCTCGATGCATGCAGCCGTCGCCATGACCGCCCGCGGCTACGGCCCCTGCTTCAACGTCGCCCAGGGTTTCGAAGGCGACAAGGACACCGACATGCACCGCGGCCGGGTCGGCGGCTGGAAGGTCGCCGGCCTGCCCTGGTCGCAGGAATAGCCTCCGGGACGGACGCAGAGGTTCTGCCCTCGTGAGGGGGACCACTTCAACCGGCATGTTGCTCAATGGAGAGAAGGGTCAACGACGGAGGTAGCGACATGCCGGAGACATTGGGCGAGGTGCTGCCCGCAGCAGCGGAACAGTACGGCGACAAAACCGCCCTCATAACCGGCGGCCGCCGGTTCAGTTTCACCGAGTTGAACGAACTCTCGAACCGACTCGCAAACGGTCTTCGAGGCGTCGGAGTCGAGGAAGGGGATCGAGTCACACTTTACGCTCCCAACTCCTGGGAATGGGTGGTGAGCTACCACGCGATCCACAAGCTGGGCGCGGTTGCCAACCCCATCAACGCAATGCTGACCCCGGAGGAGGTCAGCTTCGTCGTGGAAGACTGCGGGGCGAAAGTGCTGATCGCGTCGCGCGAGAAGGGCGAGCCGGTGCTCGCGCTCCGGGGAGGCACAGAAGCAGGAAAAGAGGGAAAGAGCACCCTGCGCGAGGTCGTGCTCATTGGAGGCGGTGGCCCGCCGGCGGGGGCACGGGCATTCGACGACCTCCTGGCCTGTGGGTGCGCTGACATGCAGATCGCCCGGGTATCGCCCGACTCGCTCTCGACAATCTGCTACACGTCCGGCACCACCGGCCATCCCAAGGGGGCGATGCACACTCACCGCAACGTCATCGTCAACGCGGCGATGACTGCGGTCATGCACGTCCGCACTCGCGAGGATACGGTGGTGACCGCCCTCCCCTGCTCCCATGTCTACGGCAATGTAGTCATGAATGCGAGCCTGCTCTATGGCATGACGCTGGTACTGCTTCCCACCTTTGACTCGGTCGAGGTGATGGCTGCAATCGAGCAGTACCGGGCGACCCTGTTCGAGGGTGTTCCCACCATGTTCATGTACATGCTCGCCCATCCCGATTTCGACCGTTTCGATCTTTCCTCCCTGACTCGCTGCACGGTGGGCGGACAAACGATGCCGGTGGCAAAGATGGAAGAGTTCGAGCGACGCGCGGGCTGCCCGTTGATTGAACTCTGGGGCATGACAGAGATCGCAGGCCTCGGGACCACCACGCCCCTCTACGGAGAGAACCGTCACGGCTCCATAGGCATTCAGCTACCCCACGTCGAGTGCCGCATCGCTGATCTCCAGGATGCCTCGAAGACCGTACCCACGGAGGAGGTCGGCGAGATCATGGTGCGCGGTCCGATTGTCATGCAGGGCTACTACGGAAACGAGGCAGCGACCCGGGCCACGATCGAGTCCGATGGCTGGCTGCATTCGGGAGATCTCGCGCGACAGGACGAAGACGGCTACCTGTGGGTCGTGGACCGACGCAAGGACATGATCCTGACAGCCGGCTACAACGTGTATCCGGCCGAGCTGGAACGCGTTATCGCCATGCATTCCGCGGTTGCGCTCGTAGCCGTCGGCCCGCAGCCGGACGAAATGAAGGGCGAGATCGCCAAGGCCTACGTGGTGCTCAAGCCAGGCGAGACAACCGACGAGGAGAGCATTGTAACGCATTGCCGTGCGCACCTCGCTGCCTACAAGGTGCCACGTCAGGTGCAGTTCGTGGACGACGTACCGAAGACGAGCACAGGCAAGATCATGCGTCGCGAGTTGAAGACCCTCGATGCCTGAGCGCACGCCCTTCGTTCGTCAGGGGAACAGAACCTGACATCATGGATCGGCCTCACCCGGTCTCATGACGCGCAGGTCATGTTCCCCTATTGGGGCTTTGGCATATGGTCCGCGAAACCTGGCCGGTCGGGTACCCCACCATGACGAGCAGCGCATCGATGTCACCATCCAGGTGAGCGATCGTTGTCCGAGCCCTTGCCGATGTGCCGCTCCGTCCGGCCATCTTCGCCATCGAGAACATGTCGCCAGGCCGCAGTACTCTCGATCTTGCGATCGGGTTCCTGGCCGGCAAGGTGCAAGGCTGTTGTTCTTGCGGCCTCGACCTTCGATGCCGTGCCACTGTCGCTATTGACTCCACAGGCTGTGGGAGGCCCGTGCCTCAAATGAGCTCCAGGATGGCACGGGCGGCGACGCCGGATGAAGGTCCATCGGGATGACGAAGGGCCTGCATGACGCTGGCCATGTGCCGTTTCTGCGACGCGGCCACCCGGGGATCCTCGAGAATGCGCCGGAGAGCGTCATGAATGGCGCCGGCGCAGCACTCATCCTGAATGAACTCGGGAGTTACATCCCTGTCCGCCATGATGTTCACCAGAGAGGCGTACCGGACGGTGACAAGGCGGCGAACGATGGCGGCCGTGAGGGGATTGGCCCTGTATGCGATGACATGCGGAATGCCAAGCGATGCAAGCTCCAACGCCACGGTTCCTGACACCGCCATCGCTGCATCGGCGCCAGCCATCACCCGAAGGCGTCCGGCACTTGGGCGTTCCACGATTTCGACCGTACAGGACCAGGAACGCGTGCCACGGCGAACGTCGTCTACGACATTGGCGACGGTCGGTATCACCATCTCGATATCCGGAATGTCCCGAGCCAGGCGCTCTGCCACCTCGCGGAAGATGGGCAGATGACGCCTGATTTCCGCCTTGCGGCTACCGGGAAGAAGAACGATGCATGGCCCCTCGCCCCTGCTCCGGGATGGGCGCTCGTTCATTCCATCGGCCAGGGGATGGCCGACATAGACTGCATCAATGCCGGATCCCTCCCAGCAGGACACCTCGAAGGGAAAGAGCAGGAGCAGCCGGTCGACGACAGATGACACCTTCCTGACTCTCGATGGCCGCCAGGCCCAGACCGTGGGTCCGACGTAATGAACCACAGGAAAGGGGGCCGGATGGATGCGTTCTGCCAGGCGCCGGGAAAAAGCCTGGGAATCTATGGTGACGAGGACGTCGGGACGCGCTGAGCGCAGATGGCGTGCAGTCTGCGCGAGACGCCGCAATACCCTGGCAAGACCGGGAACCACCTCGACAAGTCCCATGATTGAAAGCTCCGACATGGGATAGATCGAAGTGAGGCCCTCC
>JAJEHK010000252.1 GCA_022823765.1 Alphaproteobacteria bacterium
CCCATGATCAGGAGGAAGCGCTCACCATGTCGGATCGCGTCGCCGTCATGTCGAAGGGGCGACACCTGCAGATCGACTCCCCCGCCAGTCTCTACGAGACACCGCGTGACCGTGAAGTCGCGGACTTCATCGGCACCATGAACTTTCTCGATGCCCGGGTACTCGAGGTCAGGGGCGACACGCTGGAAGTCGATGCCGGGGCTGCCGGCATCATCGAGGCCCGCAGGCGGGGTCCTCACCCCGGATCCGGCGCGCGATGCACCGTGGCCGTGCGTCCGGAGAAGATCTCGCTTCACACGACCAGACCTGACAGTGGCAACACCGTCAGGGGCGTCATCGACTCCACTGCCTACCTCGGCGACCGCAGTCATCACTTCGTGAAAGTCGATGGAATTGAGGCGCCGCTCATTGTGTCCGTGCCCAACCTCGACAGCGACGCCGTCGAGGGCGGCCCTCGCGAAGGAGAGGTGTGGCTGAGTTGGTCAAGGCGTTCCGTCGTTCTCCTTTCCTGATTGAGGCAATGCCGGGCTGCTTCGGTCGGCCGCCTTGATCGCGCCCGGAATCCGGTCTGGAATGCATGTGGCAATGCGGGCGCGAAACGACATGGCGACCATCGACTACCTGCCTCCCCTGCGGCACGACGCCCAGGAGACCGACGACTACGCGTCCTTCACCGTGGCCCCGATCAGCGCCGCGCTTGGTGCGGAAATCCGTGGCATCGACCTTGCTGCAAGCCTCGATCGGCAACGGTTCGCAGAGCTGCGCCGCGCGCTTCTCAATCACATGGTTCTCGTCCTGCGCGACCAGGATCTCGACGCCCCCGGTCTGGTTGCCCTGGGGCGTTCCTTCGGTCCTCTCCACGTCAACCCCTTCGTCTCCGGCGTGGCCGGCCATCCGGAAGTCATGGAAGTCCGTTCCGAGGAGAACGCGACCGCGCGCTTTGCCGGACGCTGGCACAGCGACATCACCTGGTCCGAGCGTCCCTCTCTCGCTTCCCTTCTCCATGCCCGCATCGTTCCGCCCTTCGGAGGTGACACGCTGTTTGCAAACATGGCCCTCGCGTGGGAGGCGCTGTCGCCCGTCATGCGTCGAGTGCTCGATGGCCTGAAGGCCGAACACACGGCCTTTCAGGGACATGACAGGGAGGCCCGCCTTGCCGAGGTGCCGGAAACAGTCAGCCGCCCCCTGGCACGCACCCATCCCGAGTCGGGAAGGAAGGCGCTCTTCGTCAACGAGTACTTCACCCGCGCCATCGAGGGCATGACGTCGGACGAGAGCCGCGCAATCCTCGATTTCCTGTTCCACCACCTCGTCCGCCCCGACTTCACCTGCCGGGTACACTGGCAGCCGAACACCCTGGTCATCTGGGACAACCGCTGCACACAGCACTACGCGACGAACGACTACCCCGGCTCCAGGCGGCTGATGTGGCGCGTCACCGTCGAAGGCGACCGGCCCGTGTAACTGCATCACCGGGCGTGGAGCAAAGTGTGCCGCCGAATGTCCGGACAACGGGCCGGGTTGATGACATGACAACGATGAATATGGTGACGCCGGAAACACCACCGTCAGGAGCGGATACATGAGAGATCAACGCAATCCGGCAATCGAACGGGGACTCGACAGGCGCGGTTTCATGAACGCCGCCATGGCAACGGGCATGACCGCTGCCGCGGCATCGGCGCTGTGGACACGAACCGCCCGTTCGGCGCCCGCTCATGGCGGTCATGTGACCATCGGCACGGACGGAGGCGCATCCGTCGACACCCTTGATCCGATCAAGGCGATCGGAACCGATCATGTGACCATGGCGGCCCTGTGCTGCTTCGACTCCCTGACCGAACTCGCAGCCGACGGGACCCCGATGGGAAGTCTCGCCGAGAGCTGGGACACCTCGCCGGACGGCCGGACATGGACCTTCAGGCTGCGCGAGGCAGAGTTTCACAACGGCAAGACAGTGACAGCCGATGATGTCGTCTGGTCGCTCAACCGCCACCTCAGCGACGACAACACCTACGCCGAAGGCAAGCAGATCGTCGGTTCCCTGGAGGAACTGAATTCCGACGGATCCGACACCGTCGTCATGGTGCAAAAGGAGGTCAATTTCGATCTGCCCGTTCACCTTTCAGCCTTCGGCCTGCTGATCGGACCCGAGGGCACGGCTGACTGGGAACAGGGCGTTGGCTCCGGGCCATACGTTCTCGAGGAATTCGTCCCCGGTGTGCGTTTTGCCGGAAGCAAGTACGCGAACTTCTACCGGGACGACCAGGGCTTTTTCGGTTCGGTGGAACTGCTCAACATCGAGGATGCCTCGTCCCGGGCCAGCGCACTCCTGAGCGGATCGGCCGACGTCATATCGCAGCCGGATGCGCGCACCGCCGGCCTCCTGGGGAACACCGACGGCGTGAGCCTGCTGGAGGCTCCCGGAACGCAGCACTACACCACCGCCATGCGCACCGATGTCGATCCCTTCACCGACAATCACATCCGCCTCGCGGTCAAGTACGGCATCAAGCGGCAGGAAATCGTCGACAAGGTGTTCGGCGGGTTCGGCTATGTCGGCAACGACCATCCGATCGGCCGCAACCAGCAGTTCTTCAACACGGACCTGCCGCAGCGCGAGTACGATCCGGACATGGCCGCATGGCACCTGAAGCAGGCCGGCCTGGACAGGATCGCCCTCGAGTTGAAGGCCAGCGATGGCGCCTTCGGCGGTTCGGTCGACATAGGCGTGCTCATGGCCGAATCAATGGCGCCGGCAGGTATCGATGTCACCGTCGACAGGGTGCCGGGTGACGGATACTGGTCGGAGGTCTGGCTGGTGGCGCCCTGGTGCTGCGTCTACTGGAACGGCCGCCCGACCATCGACTGGATGCTGACGTCGTCCTACATCTCGACATCGTCCTGGAACGACACCTATTTCAGCAACGAACGTTTCGATTCCCTGCTCGCCGCCGCCAGGAGCGAACCCGATCAGGCCCTGCGGCGGGACATGTACTTCGAACTCCAGGAGATTCTCAACATGGAAGGCGGTACCACCGTCGTCGCCTTCGCCAGTTCGCTCATCGGCGCCTCGGACGCCCTGGGTCATGGTGAAGTCAGCGGCAACCGCCGCATGGATGACGGCAGGCTGGCCCGGCGCTGGTGGTTCGCAGCCTGACCGGTATCGCTCACGGGACTTGAGGAGCGGGGTCTGGCCACCCGCGAGAAAGAGCACCTGTGGATCGGCATGGCCGATGGCGTCCGCCTGGCCGCACGGCTGTGGCTGCCATTGGCTGCCGATCATGCGCCGGTCCCCGCTCTCCTCGAATTCATCCCATATCGGAAGCGCGATCTGACGCGGTTGCGCGACGAGTGCAATCACGCCGTGTTTGCCGAAGCGGGCTATGCGTCGATTCGTGTCGACATGCGTGGATCAGGTGATTCCGAAGGTCACATGGCCGACATGTTCACCGATGACGAACTCGACGATGCCATACGCGTGATCGAGTGGATCGCGGCACAGCCC
>JAJEHK010000220.1 GCA_022823765.1 Alphaproteobacteria bacterium
CCCTCCAATGTGGTGGCGCACGTTGTCCAACAGCTCAAGGAGTATGGCCGGACCCGCCGCGGCTGGCTCGGCGTGCGCATCCAGCCGGTGACCCCCGAGATTGCCGAGGGTCTCGGTCTCCCCGAAGCGAGCGGCGCTCTCGTGGCGAGCGTCACGCCTGACAGCCCCGCCGAAGCCGCAGGGTTCCAGGTCGGCGATACCATCGTCCGCTTCAACGGCATCCCGATTGACGACATGCGCGAGTTGCCGCGTGCCGTCGTGCAGACAGAAGTGGGCCTCGAGGTCGAGGTCATCGTCATCCGCGACGGCGATGAGCGTGCCATCGACGTGGTGCTCGGAGAACTCGAGGCCTATGAAGCCAGCCTCGCCGGCGCCTCGGACGAGACCGGCGACGGCACCGAAGGCGACGACGAGGTCCAGGAGGAGATTCTTCTCGGGATGGAGATTCGCCCGGTCGACGGCGATCTTGCCCGCGAATTCGGGCTTGGCGAGGAGGCTACAGGGCTCGTCGTCACCCGGGTCGAACCGAATGGCCCGGCGGACCGCGGCGGCATCCAGGCCGGCGACCTCCTGCTCCATGTCGGGCGCGAGGCGGTGGAGTCCGTCCAGCAGGTGCGGGACCTCCTCGAGGCGGCGCGGGGAAGGAATGCCCAGTCCGTGGTCGTTCTCATCGAACGCGAAGGCGATCCGAGATACCTCGCCCTGGAAATCGGTGATTGATGCTTCTTGACCGGTGACCGTGCGGTCGAGGGAGTGGGTGCCGGTCCGGTCATCCTCATTGGCGGCCCGACGGCGTCGGGCAAGTCGGGCCTTGCCATGCGCCTCGCCGAGGACGTGGGCGGCGTCATCGTCAATGCCGACAGCATGCAGGTCTATGCCGATCTCGCGATCCTGACGGCCCGGCCCACGGCCTCGGACGAGGCGCGCTGCCTGCACCGCCTCTTCGGCTTTCTCGATGCCGCCACACCCTGTTCGGCCGGACTGTGGCACCGTCGGGCGCGCGGGATCTGCCTGGAGATCGCCGCATCCGGCGGGGTGCCGATCGTCGTCGGCGGAACCGGTCTCTATCTCAGGACATTCCGCGAGGGTCTGGCGCCGATCCCGGACATCCCCCGGGATGTCCGCGAAAGGGTCCGCCAGCGTCTGGCGATGAAGGGACCGGAAGCGCTTCACGGCGATCTTGGCCGGATCGATCCGGATCTGGCGGCGGTTCTTTCGCCCACCGACAGCCAGCGCGTCGCCCGGGCCCACGAGGTTCACGAGGCAACGGGAACGCGGCTTTCCGAGTGGATGACGCGATCCCGCGAGGGAGGATGGGAAGGGCCGCTGTGGCAGATCAGCCTGCTTCCCGAGCGTTCACGACTCTTCGAACGCACGGCTGCCCGTTTTGACGGGATGATGGCGGCGGGCGCCCTCGAAGAGGCCTCGGCCTTCGCGGCGCGCCGTCTCGCCCCGTCCCTGCCGGCCACACGCTGTGTCGGCCTTGCCAGCCTCACGGCCTACCTTGCCGGGCGTCTCACCCTCGAGGAGGCGTGTGACGAGGCGAAGCGGGCAACGCGGCGCTACGCCCGCAGGCAGTTCACATGGTTCCGCCATCAGGCAGAGGACGCATTACTCCTCGACTCCTTCGGCGACGACGAGAGCGCGGGCGACATCATCGCCCGGGCCAGGCGCTTCCTTTCAGCCTCTGCCACCCCAAGACCTTGAGATTGCGGCTTGACCCGACGGGTCAGCCCATGCCGAGGCAAGCGCACGCAGCCATCAGGCCGGCCCTGGGAATGGAGAGCAAACCTCCAAGGAAACCATTGGGAGGTCTTGTGTTCATCTCGCGGGCCTGCGATGCGGTACCGCAACCCCGTACTGTCGCAGGGTGCTTTCCACGGTTGGCCGCCGAAGTCGAATTCTGCTGTCATTCAACAGGTACGAGAACACGTATCCAAGGCCCAGAATCAGCACACCGATGAGGAAGCAGTAGATGATGGCGCGGTCTGGATACTGGTCCTTCAGGTACCCGATGTAGAGGGGGCCACAAACCCCTGCCGCCGCCCAGGCCGTCAACATCACTCCATAAACCGACGACATTCTCCGTGACCCGAACACATCCAGAATGAAGGAAGGCATCGTCGCGAAGCCACCGCCAAAGCAGAGAAGGATGTAGCAGACGAGAATCGAGAAAATCCAGGGATCGCGCTCGGTCATCAGAATTCCGAAGACGATCATCTGGCTGGCAAGCAGAATTCTGAACACGCGGACACGACCAATTCGATCGGAAAGCAGACCCCAGAAAAGTCGTCCGACACCGTTGCAAAGCGAGCTTACGGCAATCAGGGTCGCGCCATACTCGGCGAGAGTTTCAGGCTCCACGGACGGATCGGCAAGCCCCCAGACGTCCTGCAACAAGGGTGACTGAAAGCTGATGACGGCAATTCCCGCGGCAATGTTGAAGAAGAACACAATCCACATGATTGCGAATTCACTCGAACGCAGGCAGCGCGCGGTTGATCCGGGATCCTCCTGCGGTTCACCTGAAATCTTGGCATCACGGAATTGGCTCAAGTATCCCCTTGGTGGATCCCGCAATGCCCAGCTGCACGGGATCAGGACCGTGGCAAACACCACTCCAAGCCAGATGAAGACGAGTGGCAGGTCGCCCTGTGTTTCGACCACAAGCAAGGGTGCCAGTCCCTTGCTCAGGAGAACCGCTCCTACCCCGAAACCCATGACGACAATGCCGGTGGCCAGTCCCTTGCGATGCGGGAACCACTTGGCAACGGTGGCCACGGGTGTGACGTAGCCGAGCCCGATGCCGGCGCCTCCGATCACGCCGTAACCAAGATAGAAGAGCAGGAGACTCTCCAGCTGCAGCGCGAAGCCCGCCAGGACATAGCCGCCTGAGAACATCACGCTCCCGGCGAGCGCCAGTCGTCGGGGACCGACCTTTGGCAAGAGGAAACCCGCTCCCGCGGCGGACATGCCGAGCGAGAATATGGTGATGGAGAACGCCACCGCCGTGTCTGTGAACGACCAGCCCAGTTGCCTGACGAGGAGCGTCTGAAAGAAACTCCATGCGTAGACCGTGCCCAGGCAGACCTGAAGCAGGGTACAGCACAGAATCGCGATGAATGGCGACCGTGTCACGGCGGACTACTCTTTGCTGCGTTCCGGTCCCGACTGCGGTCTTGTTCCACGAACGTCGGTCGATTGCGAAAAGTGAAGAATCAGCCGGGCCAGGTCGCCGGCTTCGTCGTTGCGTGACAGCAAGTCCCTGCTCGCCGCTCCATCGGCCGATTGTTCGCGTGCGAGCCCGACAGCATAGGCCAGAAGTCCGTCAACCGGCTTGGCCGCAAAATTGACGAACCAGATTGCGGCAAAGACACCGACAACAAATATGATGCAGATAAGATAGATCTGCTGACCGATTGCTCGCTGAATCTTCAATGCGATCAATCCGGTATCCATGCCTATGTGAACCGTTCCGGCCACGCCTGCCAGGATCGGACTCGCCACTTCAATGAAGTCGCCCTTGCCAGGCAGGCTGCGTTCCACCGTCGCCGTGCTGGTTACGTCGCCAGCCGTGATCTCTTCCGGAATGCCCGGCACGAAGGTGTGGGCGAGGATCTCCCCGGTTTCACTCGTGATGTAGACGTAGCTGACCCCCTGAATCTCGATGAACTGATCAATCAATGATTGCAGGGCAGTGAGGTTGCTGTTCAGCAGGATGTTCACGCTGGCATCCGCAATCGTCTTTGCGATTCCCTTGCTGTTCGCCTCGTATTCCTTGGATAAATGTGTGTCGATCGTATAGATCAACAGCAACGAGGTCGAAATTCCGATCACACCGAACAGAAGAAAAACGCCGAAGAGTGTCTTTCGGAAGAGTTTCGGTATTTTCATGTCACGCAAACCTCTTCTGCCAGTCGTGGAGTGGAACAAAACGACCTTCGTCGACAACAGTGTAATAGACCTTGTGCAGGCCTTGACGCCGCTCCGGTCCGAACGACACCGTCTCGCCGATTCCCAGGTCGTACTCTGCAATGCTGAAAACGGCATCCTCCAGCGCACTTCGTTCCGGTCTTTCGCCAAGACGCGTCAGAATCTCGACCATCATCTTGGCGTCCAGGAAACCCTCAAGACTTACAAAGCTGTGTGAAAACGGCGTATAGCTTTCCTTCAACAGTTCCTGCGGCGCGGAAGGAGCATAAAGCGCCATCAGCTCCTGGTACTGCTTGACTGCCGGAATCGACGTGTCGTGGTAGCTGGGCACGACCTGCGAGTTCACCAGCAGATCGGAGTAGCGCTCGCCGTCGTCACGCCCTTGGGTGATGAGATTGAGCAGATTCTCGCTCCCGACAAAGGAAACGTTGGCTATGGGCACATGCAATCCGAGATCCACGGCGTCACGCAGAAAGGCGGCGCATGCGGCATAGGCTCCTATGCAAATGACTGCGTCGGGACGCGATGCCTTGAGGATCTCCACCTGGTCACGCATGACGCCGGTGAACTTCGATCCCCGTCTGTAGGTCGCCTCGCCGACAATCCGTTCTCCATAGGGCTTCAGGGCCTTGCGTACGCCCGCCCAGCCGCTGCGACCGTAGGCGTCGGCCTGGTAGAAGACCGCAATGCGCCTGCGACCGATGTCGACGAAGTTCTGGACGAGGCCCGCCGTCTCCTGCCGGTAGGAGGCGCGCAGATTGAAGGCGAAGCCGCCATAGGGCGGCTCACGCTGGGGTTGCGCGCCGGTGAACGGAAAAAAGAGGTAGATCTGCCTTTCCTGAAACTTCTTGAGCATGGGAAGGACACGCGTGACCGTCGGTGTGCCGACATAGCCGAACAGGGCGAAGACTTCGTCCTCCAGCATGAGAGTCAGCGTGTTCTTGACGGCGGGATCAGGTTGATAGCCGTCGTCGTAGGTCTTCAGGACGACCTTCCTGCCCCCGACGCCGCCGTTTCGGTTGACATGCTCGAAGTAGGCGCTGGCTCCGCGAAACAACTCAATGCCAAGACCCCGGGAAGGCCCCGAGAACGCGGCAGACATGCCCAGCACGATCTCGCTGTCGGTAACGCCCGATGACATCGTCGCGCCAAGGGATTTCGGGGCGAGTCCCATCAGGGATCCGGCGAGGCCGTACTGAAGAACGCGCCGTCTCGTCGTTGACGTCATGTGATGTGCTCCGGGCCGTTATCCCGCGTGTCCGTGTTTCCATCGTCGCCCGGCTCCGATTGCGGTTCCCGAGGGCGCAATGCGGTGAAGGCGCCCGGCTCGCAGTCCACCCTGATCTCGTCAGCGTGCCGGCGAACCATTTCGCCTGGGAGAGCGGTCCTCCGGCGCGTTTGCCAGATGGCGAAAATGGGCTTGAATGTCATGTCGATGAATTCGGGTGACACGCCGCTGCCGTTGTCCTTGATGCGAATCTCCGGGTACGTCCGGATTCGCCGGGTGACGAGGGTGAGCAATGCTCCAACCCTACTTTCTTCGGTTGAACGCCGTTTTTCAACCGTCGCCTGGCAAGCGGTGAGGAAAGACGCGGCCCGCATCCAGAAGCGATGCCGGGCCGAACTCCCTGATGATCTCGATGTGAATGTCGGGATCGTTGGTCCGGGCGCCCTGGAACGCGAGCCGTCGATGCTCGTCGATCAACCCGTGATTCCCGGTCCGGCGCCAGCCTCCATTGATCACTTCGGAGCCGGCGGCACGGGTTCAGGTCAGGGACGCCTGACGGCGTCTTCATGCGCCTGGCAGGCGAGCCGTTGCAGGTGGAGTCCGGCCGGATTGCGGGCGGCGCGCTCCGTGCGGGCGGGCGGGCGTGGTTTCTGTTGACCGCGGACGGTCATCCGCATAGGTTCAGGCACTTGCGACGCGGCGCCAGACGCGCGCGGGAACTTCCGTCAAGAGACATGACAGCGCCGTTGGCGCCTGCAGCGGAGAGGTAGACTCGTGACCGACAAGCAGATGACCGGTTCAGAGATTCTCGTCAAGGTCCTCCAGGATCTCGGTGTGGATGTCGTATTCGGTTATCCGGGCGGCGCCGTGCTGCCGATCTATGATGCGCTGAGCCAGCAGAACAGCCTGCGGCACATCCTGGTGCGCCAGGAGGGCGCGGCGGTGCATGCGGCCGAAGGATATGCCCGCTCGACCGGCAAGGTCGGCGTCGTGCTCGTGACCTCCGGCCCGGGAGCAACCAACTGCGTGACCGGCCTTGCCGATGCCTGGATGGATTCGGTGCCCGTGGTCTGTCTCACGGGCCAGGTGCCCACGCACCTGATCGGCAACGATGCCTTCCAGGAGGCCGATACTGTCGGCATCACGCGGCCCTGCACCAAGCACAACTACCTCGTGAAGGAGGTCGGCGACCTCGCGCGTGTCGTCAGGGAAGCGTTCCTGGTGGCCGCCAGCGGGCGTCCCGGTCCGGTTGTGGTGGACCTGCCCAAGGACGTGGTGACGGCCACTGCCGCCTACACGCGGCCATCGGCGCCGATGCAGCATCCCAGTTACAGCCCCCGCCTCAAGGGAGACCCCGAGCGGATTTCCGAAGCCGTCGATCTGCTGGCGGGCGCCAGGCGGCCCCTGATCTATGCCGGAGGCGGCGTCATCAATTCGGGTCCTGCGGCCTCGCAGCTGCTGACGAATCTCGTCAACATGACAGGCATCCCCACCACGCTCACCCTCATGGGGCTTGGCGCCCTGCCGGCGTCCAACAGGAACTTCATCGGCATGGTCGGCATGCACGGGTCGCTGGAAGCCAACATGTGCATGCACGACTGCGACGTCATGCTGTGCGTTGGCGCCAGGTTTGATGATCGCGTCACGGGCCGGACCGATGCGTTCTCGCCCGAATCGCGCAAGATCCACATCGACATCGACGCTTCGTCGATCAACAAGAACATCCATGCCGATGTGCCCATCGTCGGCGACTGCGGATACGTGCTCGAGCACTTCATCAAGCTCTGGAAGTCGCGTCAGGCGCGTTGCGACGGTGATGCCCTCGACAAGTGGTGGACCCAGATCGATGCCTGGCGTCAGCGCAAGTCTTTCAGCTACAAGCGCTCCGACACCGTGATCAAGCCGCAGCAGGCCCTCGAGGTTCTCAACCAGCGCACCTCCGGCAGGGATGATGTCTACTTCACCACCGAGGTTGGCCAGCACCAGATGTGGGCGGCCCAGTTCCTGCACTTCGAGAAGCCGAACCACTGGATGACGTCCGGCGGGCTCGGCACCATGGGCTACGGGCTGCCGGCGGCGCTCGGCGTCCAGATCGCCCACCCTGACGCTCTTGTCATCGACGTGGCGGGCGAGGCGTCAATCCTCATGAACATGCAGGAAATGTCGACGCTGGCGCAGTACCGCTTGCCGGTCAAGGCGTTCATTCTCAACAACAGGTGGATGGGCATGGTCCGTCAGTGGCAGGAGTTCTTCTTTGGCGGACGCTACTCCGAGAGCTACATGGATTCACTGCCTGACTTCGTGAAGCTCGCCGAGGCCTATGGCGCTGTCGGATTGCGGGCCACCACGCCCGACGAACTCGAGGACGTCGTCGACGAAATGATCAGCACGCCCCGCACGGTGATCGCCGACATCGTCGTCGACCCGGACGAGAACGTCTATCCGATGATTCCTGCCGGCGCCGCCCACAATCAGGTGACCATGAGCCCCGATGAGGAAGTGGTGCTCGACCAGGCGCACAGGGAAGAGGGCATGGTCCTGGTCTAGGATCCGAACGACATGTCTGTTGCCGAAAAGAAGACCGTTTCCACGAGGAAAGCGACGATTGCCGTTCTGGTCGACAACGAACCGGGCGTGCTGGCCCGCGTCGTCGGGCTGTTTTCCGGGCGTGGCTACAACATCGATTCCCTGACCGTCAACGAAGTCGACGAGTCCGCCGGGCTGTCGCGCATCACCATCGTCACCAGCGGATCCGAAATGGTGATTGCCCAGATCATGGCGCAGCTGCAGCGCATCGTGCCGGTGCACAGGGTCTGCGATTTCGTCATGCAGGGTTTGCACGTCGAACGCGAACTGGCTCTCGTGAAGGTGGCGAGCACCGGCGACAAGCGGGTCGAGGCCCTGCGGATCGCCGACATCTTCCGCGCCAGGGTTGTCGACAGCACCATCGGCTCGTTCGTGTTCGAGATCACCGGATCGCTCGAGAAGATCTCGGCCTTTGTCGATCTCATGCGTCCCCTGGGACTGGTCGACGTCTCCCGCACCGGTGTGGCTGCCATTTCCCGCGGTCCCGAACCGATCTGAACCCACCACCTCATCCGGAGCATTGCCATGCGCGTCTATTACGATCATGACGCTGATCTCAACCTCATCAAGGCCAGCAAGGTCGCGATCATCGGTTATGGAAGCCAGGGCCACGCCCACGCGCTGAACCTGAGGGACAGCGGTGTCAGGGACCTGGTGATCGGCCTGAGGCCGGGTTCCCCGAGCGCGCCCAAGGCCGAGGCCGAGGGACTCCAGGTCATGGACGCTGCGGAGGCAGCCCGCTGGGCCGACTTTGTCATGGTCGTCACTCCGGACGAGGGGCAAAGACGCCTCTACAGCGGCGACCTCGCTCCCAACCTGCGTGACGGTGCCACCCTTGCCTTCGCCCATGGTCTCAACATTCACTTCAATCTCATCGAGCCCCGTGCCGATCTCAACGTGATCATGGTGGCGCCCAAGGGCCCCGGACACACCGTGCGTGGCGAGTTCGCGAGGGGGGCCGGCGTTCCCTGCCTGCTGGCCGTGGCCCAGGATCCGGGCGGCCTTTCCCACGAGATCGGCCTGAGCTATGCCTGCGCCATCGGCGGCGGGCGCGCAGGCGTCATCGAGACCACGTTCCGGGAGGAGTGCGAGACCGATCTCTTCGGCGAACAGGTGGTGTTGTGCGGTGGACTGACGGCGCTCATCATGGCCGCCTACGAGACTCTGGTCGATGCCGGCTACGCTCCCGAAATGGCCTATTTCGAGACCCTCCATGAGGTGAAGCTCATCGTCGACCTGATCTACGAGGGCGGTATCGCGAACATGCGCTACTCGGTGTCCAACACGGCGGAGTACGGCGACTACACCCGCGGCCCCCGAGTCGTCGATGACGAGGCGAGGCTGCGCATGAAGACGATCCTTGCAGAAATCCAGTCGGGACGCTTTGCCCGGGACTGGATGCTGGAGAACGAGGTCGGCCAGACAAGTTTCAAGGCGATGCGCCGGCGCGCCGCCGAGCATCCCATCGAGGAAGTCGGCGAGAGGCTCCGTGCCATGATGCCGTGGATCTCCGAGGGCCGTCTCGTGGACAAGGAGCGAAACTGATCCGGCGTGGCCGGATTGCGTTCGAATGTGGCGAACAATCGTGATATGAAGGGTCGCCCGGGGTTGAGCAGGGGTCTGTGCTTCATTTAGGTATACGGGAAGAGCCACTTAAGGGCATATGATGACGGGAGTTTGCAGACCGCGATGATCAGTCGACTGTTATCTTCCGGTATGGCGATCGATCTTGGAACGGCCAATACCCTGGTCTACGTCAAGTCCGAGGGCGTCGCGCTCAACGAGCCGTCCGTGGTCGCGATCAACAAGAACCATTCCAAGGTGCGCGTGCTCGCCGTCGGTGTGGAGGCCAAGAAAATGGTCGGCCGCACTCCGGCGCATATCGAGGCCATTCATCCTCTTCGCGATGGTGTGATCGCGGACTTCGAGATCGCCGAGGAGATGATCAAGTACTTTATCCGCAAGGTGAACCGGCGGATCTTCTTTTCCAGGCCCGAGGTCATCATCTGCGTGCCGTCCGGATCGACGCCCGTGGAAAGGCGCGCCATCGAGGAAGCCGGCCTGCGTGCCGGCGCCCGCAAGGTGGGACTGATCGAGGAACCGATGGCGGCGGCGATCGGAGCCGGCCTGCCGGTCACGGAGCCGAGCGGATCCCTGGTCGTCGACGTTGGCGGCGGAACGACCGAGGTCGGCGTCCTGTCGCTTGGCGGCATCGTCTATTCCAGGTCCCTGAGGGTCGGCGGGCACCACATGGACGAGGCAACCATTCGCCACATCCGCAATACGTTCAATCTCCTGATTGGCGAGTCGAGCGCCGAGAATCTCAAGCAGACCGTCGGTTCCGCCGCATTGCCGGAAGATGGAGACGGGCCAACGATAGCCATCAAGGGGCGCGATCTTCTCAACGGCGTGCCCAAGGAGATTGTCATCAGCCAGCGCCAGGTCGCCGAGGGGCTCATCGAGCCCGTCGGTCAGATCGTCGAGATGGTGAAGACGACACTCGAACAGACCGCGCCTGAACTTGCCGCAGACATCGTCGACACGGGAATCTTCCTGACCGGCGGCGGCGCCATGCTCCACAGGCTCGACGAGGTCCTGCGCAAGGCGACCGGGCTTCCGGTGACCATCGCCGATGATCCGCTGACATGTGTCGTGCAGGGGACCGGCAGGGTGCTGGAGGAACCCAGGACACTCAAGCAGGTCCTGAACAATCATTCGGGATGACGGACGCTTCGCATTGAAGGATGGTGACTGACGCATGCTGAAGCTTGTCCTGCTCACCCGCCAGACCACCCAACGCTTCGCACTGCCCTTCTTTGTCGTCGCTGCGTTCGCCTTCATCCTCATGAGCCGCACGGACAATCCCTGGGTCACGGATGCCCGCACGCTCACCCTGGATGTGCTGGCCCCCGTCATCGATGTGGCTTCCCGTCCGGTGTCGGCGGTGAACGGGGCGGTGGACTCCGTCAATGCCTGGCTCGACGTTGCCGCCGAGAACGAGAGACTGCGCGGCGAGAATGAACGCCTGATGCACTGGCAGGCGGCGGCACGCCAGCTGCTGGCCGAGAACCACGAGTTCCGTGAACTCCTTTCAAGTGTCGCCGAACCCCGCGCAGCCTTCGTCACGGCCCGCATCATCGGTCATTCCAGCGGAACGTTTGTCAGGACGGCGGTTCTCAACGCCGGAACCCGTGATGGCGTCAGGGTAGGGCAGGCGGTGGTCGCAACCCATGGTCTTGTCGGCAGGATCACGGAGGCGGCGCAACACAGCAGCAGGGTTCTGCTGCTCACCGATCTCAACAGCCGTGTTCCCGTTGTCTTCGAATCGAATCGCAGACCGGCCATCGTCAGCGGCGACAATTCGCGCGTGCTGTCGCTGTTGTTCACGGAATTGGCCGGCACCATTGATTCCGGCGAGCGACTCGTGACGTCGGGAGAAGGGGGGATGCTGCCCCCTGGCATCCCGGTGGGAGTCGTGACCGGTTCACAGGGTGGTCTTCCCCGGGTGACGCCCTTCGTCGACCCTGCCCGCATCGAGCACGTGCGTGTCCTCGACTACACGCTGCCCGGGCTCATGCAGACGACACGCGAGGCCGGAATGCTGGAGCCGCTATGGTGATCGAGGACTGGGGAGGAAGTCTGAAACGCCGGGCGGTATCGTTCCTGCCCCTGGTGTCGGGCGTTACTCTCGTGCTCGTCACCTCGACCCCGCTCTACTTCGGACATGTCGGTGATGTCGCTCCTCGGCTCGGAGTGACCGCCGTCATCTTCTGGACTGTCTACCGCCCCGATCTCTTCGGCTACGGTTCCGCCTTCTTTCTGGGCATCGTTGCGGATCTCATGACCGGGCTGCCGCTCGGCATCACGGCTCTCATCCTTGTCATGGTTCGCCATGGCGTCCTGACGCGCCGCCGCTATTTCCTGCGCAAGTCCTTCCACATCGTCTGGGCCGAATATGCGCTCGTGGTCATTGCCGCGGCGGTCATCGACTGGATGCTGGCAGCTCTCTACCTGTGGACCAATTCCGGTCTGCTCGTCCATGTCTTCCAGGTCCTGTTGACGGTGGCCCTGTTCCCGGGCGTCTACTGGCTCCTCGCGCGGTGTCAGGGTCTCATAACCCTTGCGGCGCGGGAGGCTGTCGGTTCGGGCTGACATGCGTGAGGACTTCGAGCAGCGAACCCTGGTGAACCGACGCTCGCTCGTCCTCTTCGGCGTGAAGGGACTGCTGGTCGCTGCCGTGGCCGGGCGACTCTACGAGTTCCAGGTTGTCGATGCGGCGCGCTATCAGAGGCTGTCCAATGACAACCGCATCAGCATTCGCCTGCTGCCGCCCCGCCGCGGCCTGATTGTCGACCGGTTTGGCAAGGGTCTTGCGGTCAACCGGCCGACCTACCAGTTGATCATGACCCCCGAGCAGACCGGCGACGTCGAGATCACGCTCGAGCGTATTGCCGCTCTCATCGATCTTGACGACGGCACCATGTCGAGGGTGCTGCGCAAGACCGGGGTCCAGGAGGGATTCATCCCCGTCACCGTGCGCCAGAACCTGTCCTGGCAGGAAGTGGCGCGCGTCGAGGTGAACCTGCCGGTGCTGCCGGGAATTGTCATCGAGACGGTCCCGCATCGCCACTATCCCTTTTCTGACCTCGTGGCCCATGTTTCGGGTTATGTCGGCGAAGTGTCACAAGCCGAACTCGAGGGCGACAAGGTGCTGAGGTTCGCCGGTTTCCGCACGGGCAAGACGGGAATCGAGAAGGTCTACGAACAGCAGTTGCGGGGAACGCCGGGCACACGCCAGGTCGAGGTCAATGCGGTGGGACGCGTCATCCGGGAGATCGAGCGCCGCGAGGACGATCCGGGTTCGGACATCCGCCTCACCATCGACATGGCGCTCCAGGAATTCGCCGTGCGCAGAATGGAGAATCAGACGGGATCCGTGGTCGTTCTCGATGCTCTCAACGGCGATGTCCTCACCCTGGCTTCCGTCCCGAGTTTCGATCCCAACGTGTTCAACTTCGGACTGACCGGGGACGCCTGGCAGGCCTTGCTCAACGATCCCCGTTCGCCCTTGCTCAACAAGCCCGTTGCCGGCCAGTATCCCCCGGCCTCGACGTTCAAGATGATCGTCGCCCTGGCGGCGCTGGAAGCCAGAGCGGTGACTCCCGCGACGACAATCCACTGTCCCGGCAGTTTCACCCTGGGCGACCGGACCTTCCGATGCTGGCGGCGCTGGGGGCATGGCGAGGTGAACCTCATCGATGCCCTGAAGGCATCGTGCGACGTGTATTTCTACGAGGTGGCCCATCTCATCGGTGTGGACCGGATCGCCGCCATGGCCCGGCGTTTCGGCCTTGGGGAAACCACCGGAATCGAACTCACCGGGGAGCGGGCGGGCCTGATCCCCAGCGCAGCCTGGAAGCGGGCCGTCTATGACGAGCCGTGGTACGGCGGCGACACGATCAATGTCGGCATCGGTCAAGGTGACGTCCTCACCACGCCCCTCCAGCTCGCACTCATGACGGCGCGCATCGCCAACGGGCAATTCCGGGTGACACCGCGCCTTGTACGCCACCCGGCCGGGGCGGAGGTGCCTGACTTCGCGGACCTCGATGTCGATTCCGCTCACCTGCAGGCCGTGCGTCAGGGCATGGTCGAAGTTGTCAACAACGGCGACGGGGGGACGGCCTACAAGGCAAGGATTCGCGACGAGGGCATGGAGATGGCGGGCAAGACCGGCACCTCCCAGGTGCGTCGTCTCAGGAAGGCCGAACGGGAAGGGCGATCGAGCGAGGAGGATGTGCCCTGGGCCGAACGGGACCATGGGCTGTTCGTCGGTTACGCGCCCCTCGACGAGCCCCGTTACGTCGCCGCCGCAATCGTTGATCACGGGGGGGCCGGGTCCGGCTCTGCGGCACCGGTCGTGCGCGACGTGCTGCGTGAGGCGCAGAGGCGCCAGTCGATCCGCTGGAACACCGGTGGCGAGGCAGGAAGGGGGGCGTGATGGTCGCGATGTCGTCCCATCCCCTTGCCAGCGGCACACGTCTTGTCGGCGGCAAGCTCGCCAACATGGCCTGGGGCCTGCTCTTTCTCCTGGCCCTGGTCGCCGGTTTCGGGGTCCTGATGCTCTATTCGGCAGCCGGGGGCGACTGGAGGCCCTGGGCACTGCCCCAGCTTCTGCGTTTCGGCGCGGGAGTGCTTCTCTTCATCGTCATCGCCGTGATCAACATCCGGCACGTGCACCGGTGGGCCTACGTGATCTACGCCGCAGCGCTGGCCCTGCTCATCGCCATGGAGATACCGGGGATCAGCGGCGTCGGCGTGCAACGCTGGATTCAGGTCACGCTCGGCGGCATGAAGTTCCAGTTCCAGCCATCGGAACTCATGAAGTTTGCCGTGATCCTGGCGCTTGCCCGCTATTATCACAGCCTGGCGCTGAATGTTGCCCGGCGGTGGACCAGCCTGCCGGTTCCGCTGATTCTCATCCTCCTCCCCTCGGTCCTGGTGGTCCGCCAGCCGGACCTCGGGACCGGTCTCCTGATGGTCGCTGGCGGCATCGCACTGATGTTCCTTGCCGGCGTCCGCAAGCGCTGGTTCATTGCCGGGTTTTCGGCCCTCCTGGGCCTGGCTCCGGTGGTCTGGTACGCGCTCCTGCCCTATCAGAGGGACCGTGTGCTGACGTTTCTCAACCCCAGCCTCGATCCCCTGGGCGCCGGTTATCACATCCAGCAATCAAAGATCGCTCTCGGTTCGGGGGCCGTGTGGGGCAAGGGCTTGTTCAACGGTACCCAGAGCCAGCTGAATTTCCTCCCCGAAAAGCACACCGATTTCATCTTCACCATGCTCGCCGAGGAGTTGGGACTGATCGGCGCCCTCGGTCTCGTCCTTCTCTACTGTTTCATCGTGCTCTATGGCGTCGGGGTCGCGTCGCGAAGCGGCAGCCAGTTCGGAAGGCTGCTGGCGCTGGGAATCGTGTCGACCTTCTTCCTTTACGTCTTCTCCAACATCGCCATGGTGACCGGACTGATACCCGTCGTCGGCCTGCCGCTGCCCCTGGTGTCGTTCGGCGGCACGGCGATGGTGACCCTGATGATGGCCTTCGGCCTCCTCGCCAACGTCCACGTGCACCGCGACACGGAAGTCCCGCGCCACACCACCGGTCTCATCTGACGATCCTGAACCTTGAAGTCGCGAATGGGTGAGGGGCGCAGCCGCTACCATGGATGCAGCGAACAGGGCCATCTATGCCGTATCCGGACAAGGTAATGCGTCCGGCACAACCATTGCGCGTGTCAACATGGCACTACTCAAACCGAAACTTCGATGTCCTTGACCGCTCTAGGCATTGACAGTGAGTGCCTCGAGATACGAGCGGACCACCGTGGCCACGCCTCCGCTGATTGCATGGTGCCGCCTCCTTAGTGCAGACAAGGGCCGACAGCGGGCGGATGCGTTCCCCGGGACATCCAACCACCGTCCCACTCACGGCCGGTCCTCGCCTCTCGATGGAGAACGGAGCGTGGATGGAGGCGGCTGCGGGACGGCGGCGCAGCACGCGGGAGGCGGCAGAAGCGGCGCGAGCGGAATGAAAAACGCCGCACCCGGCGTTACAAAAGGAGGGACGAAGGTGGACGCTGGCGAGGTCCGAGTTGCAGACGTTCAAGATCAAGGCGTTCGCCCGGTTCGCCGATCGTGAAGGGTTGAATGATGTGGCGCAGTGGGAGGCTGCAAAGTCCTGGCGCATTTGACCGCGAATCCTGTGACACTTGACCGGGATTCCTGCCGCACTTGACGGCGATTCCT
>JAJEHK010000037.1 GCA_022823765.1 Alphaproteobacteria bacterium
CCCCTGGCGGGTGCGAAGGGCGAACGAGACCGGCCCGGTTACGTCGAGGATCACGTCGGTCCGCTGTGCAGGGGCGAGGAACTGCTCCTCAAGCGGGGCTGGTGCGGCAAGCGGCATTCCGTCATGGGCAACCACTCTGCCGGTCCCACCGGCGATCGTCACCGGGAACATCCTTGCCGTGGCGGCATTGATAAGGCGCAGGCGGATCCGGTCGCCCCGCCGCACCGTGTCCGTCGAGAACAGGGCGCGAGCATAGTTCCCCATCCGCCCGCCATGGGAGAAATCGTGCCGGTTGCCGAAATCCTCCTGCAGCGCGCCCGTGCGTTCCAAGCGCCAGTCGTCGAGGACGACGGTGATGTCGCGGTCGACAGCGGGCGGGTTCAACTCCTCAACGATCAGGGGACCGTAGAGTCCTCTCGCCACCTGTTCCCAGGACCGGTGATGGGCGTGGTACCAGTAGGTGCCCGCGTCAGGGACGTTGAATGCGTATTCGAAGATCACGCCCGGCTCGACCGCCGGTTGCGTCAGGTCCGGCACACCGTCCATCGCATTGTCAATGTGGATGCCGTGCCAGTGGATGGCCGACCGTCGCCCCGATCCGTTCTCGAAGGTCACCGTCAGCCAATCGCCCTGGCGCACGCGGAGTTCGGGGCCCGGGCTCGATCCGTTGAAGCCGAGCATCGGGGTGAGAGCTTCGCCCTCGGGGAGGACCCGTGCGTTGACCGGCTCCGCCTTCAGGCGGAAGACCGGTGTAGTCCAGGCGGTTGCGGGAAGCAGGACCATGGCTGCCGAAGAGGCAATGAATTGCCGTCGGTTCATGGACTGCCTTCCGGTGGCGTTCCCTGGAGGGTGGTCAGAGCGGCCGTTGCCAGGAGCACAAGACAGATCGCAGTCCATTCGACGGCAATGGAACGTCGCAGAGCCGCCGCCGCCTTCCCGTCGCCCGCCCTCATGGCAGGAACGAAACGGAGCTTGTTGGCCGCCGCGGCGGCGAGCAGACAGGCGACGGCGCCGATCTTGGCAATCAGCGTGAGACCATAAGCGGTCGTCAGCAGAGGCTCGATGCCGCCGACCATCTGCCAGGCCATGACGATCCCGGCAGCGATCAGGACAGGCACGGTGACCGCGGCGATGCGCCCGAAGCGCTGACCGAGACCGGCCGCGTCGGAGAGATTCTCCCGGTCTCCCGCCAGCGTCCGGAGCGGCGACAACACTCCGATCCAGAAAGCGGCGCCCGCGAGATGCGCGAGCAGCAGAAACCGGAGCCAGAGCGCCCCGGTATCCGCGACATGTCCGACGAGGGAAAACGACCATAGCGTTATCAGGCCGCCGGCTGCCGCGACCGGAAGCCCGATGCCGGGGAGCCGGAGTCCGAGAAGTATCAGGCCCAGGCCGGCAACACACAGAACGAACGCCGTTCCGACCGGGGTCTGCCACAGCAGACCCAGCATCTCGGGGTCCGTCATGCCGGAAGGCTCGCCCGTCATCACCGCGCCCTTCAGGGAAAAGCCGATGGCGGCAGCGAGCAAGGCGAGCATGGCAAGCCCGGTCGCCTGCCGGGTCATGGCTTCCCGCAGACCGCCGGTTTCACGGACGAAGACGACGCGTACCAACACCAGGCCGATGCTTCCCAGCACTCCGAGATAGAGCAGGAACTGCGCGAACGCCGAAGCCAATTCCCAGCCGTCGGGCACGAATCACTGCACCCGGAAGGCGAAAGCGTCGCGCATCGTATGGCCGTCGCTCGAAAGGCCGCGCCATTCGATCTGGTAGAGACCGTTTCCCATGTCCTCGACCGGCAGCTCGAACCGGGTCGCGAACGCCGTCTGTTCGCCCAGATCGAGATCAATCGGGTCTTCGTCGTCATGAGTCATGAGAACCCGTGTCAGGCGGATGCTCTTGGCGAAGGTGAGGACAATCTGTGGTGGCGTCTCGGCCAGTACGGCGCCGTCCTCCGGCGAAGTGGTGTCAACAGTGGAATGCGCCAATGCCGGGGTCACCGCCAGTACAAGCATTGCCGCCCGAAGGATCGCCTTCACGGTCTTGCCCTCATTGGATGCCGTTGGCCCGCTGAAGTTCCCGGATGTAGGTGATGATCTGAATGACATTCTGCCGGGAAAGCCCCTCGACCGGCGGCATGTCGCCGAATTGCCAGTGATGCGCCCTGACGCCGTACGCGACCGCCCGCTGGAAAGACTCGTCGCCGTGATGGCCGGGCTCGTAGATGAAGTGGACCAGGGGCGGCGCGACTCCGTTCTGCCCCGCTGCGTTCCGGCCGTGGCAGGATGCACAGTTGGTATCGTAGCTCTTCTGCCCGGTTTGGGCCTGCGCCGAGAAGACGCCCGGCACGGTGACCGACGTGATCGGCGCGCCACCGCCCTCCCCGTCCTCACCGCCGAGATACAGGTATGCCGCAACACCGACGGCTGCAGCCACGACGATCAGGATCGCTACCCGCTTCAGTGACATGCCACCCCCAGCGCCATCAACCGCCAATAGTTGCAGGATAGCGGAGTGACGAAGCCGGCCGCCAGCATGATCGGCACCGCTCCACCAGTGAGCACCCAGTCCACCTCATTCATCATGGCCACCATGGCGATCATCGAGACGAAAGGCAGTCCGGACGCACCAGGACTACCACCTCGAGCGCGATCGAGGTCAGAAGCCCGTTGGCGATCGCGAAGATCATGATCGCCAGCGTCGGCCAGGGGGTGCCGGTGAACTGGAAGAAAGCGATGGTGCCGAAGTCGCCGATGGCGCAACCCGGCAGGCACCAACCGTGTTCCTCGACGCCCGATGCCAAGTGTGGCGGCAGTGCCGGTCGATAGCAGGGTTTGCGGCGAGCACGGCCATGGCGGCACCTTTTGAACCGTTCGCGGTGTCAATGTGGCGTTTCCAGCAACCGGAGAGTCAAAGGGCCAAACATGAATACCTCCAAGGCAGCGAGAGTCGAAGTCGTTGCACGACGGGCTCGCACACCTCGTGAATGCCTGCAAGGGAGACGTAGGACCGGATTGCCCGACCATCGACGGCCTGGGCAAGCAGCACACTGACCGGTGACCACAAGACGACTCGGTATGTCCTCCGGCCGGGACCGAAGCGACGGACTGCGGCACGGAGTTTGGCAGAGATGCAAGGCGAGACCGTGGAGCCGGATTCGGTGGGGCCGGCACCACGCCGTGCTTTCAATGGTTCGGTCACGGCGAACACGGAGGACGTTGCACACGGCGCTGACAGCACAGAATGTGACCGGCGGCCGGACGCGAACAGCACAGCAAACTGCGGGACCGACCGCAAATGGGCGAAACTGGCTGGGCCAATCCAGGCGACACGCGAAGCGATGGACAAGGAACCGGCTGATATGGATTGACCTGCCGACGCCGGCTCTGACTGTTTCCAACCGCCCTTCCCATCGACATGCCGGCGCCGGACAAGGCCCGCCGATTACCGATGACGAGGAGAGCAACGTATCAGGAGCCTCGATGCTGAAGGAAACAGGCGGCCCTCACTCCTGCAGATGCGGTCGAGGCACCATCCTGACCTGCTCAAGACGTCATGATACGATCGGCGTTCCCCCACCAGGGTTCGCGAACGGGGAGGGGCTGATCATGCGCGTTCGCAACGGCCGCGAGTTGCTGAGCATTCCAGGCCCCACCACCGTCCCGGACCGGGTCCTCGCCGCCATGCACCGCCCCGCCGTCGACATCTACGACGGGGAGTTGCTGAACGTCACCCAGAACTGCCTGGAGGGCCTGCGCACGGTGCTGGGCACCACGGGCAATGCATACATCTACGCGGCCAACGGTCACGGCGCCTGGGAAGCGGCCCTCACCAACTGCCTCAGCGCCGGCGACAGGATTCTCGTTCTCGAGTGCGGCCTCTTTGCCGTCACTTGGGGAGGCATGGCCGAGGTCCTGGGGCTCGAGGTCGAGGTGATGCCCGGGCGCCCGCGACGGGCCGTCGATGCCGACGCCCTCGAACAAAGGCTCCGAAACGACACGTCGAACAGCATCAAGGCAGTTCTCACGGTGCAGATCGACACCGCCTCAGGTGTCGTCAATGACATTCCGGCGCTTCGCCGGGCCATGGACATGGCGGGCCACAATGCCCTTCTCATGGTCGACACGATCGCCTCGCTCGCCTCCATGCCCTTCGAGATGGATGCCTGGGGCGTTGATGTCGCGGTCGCCGGATCGCAAAAAGGGCTGATGATCCCGCCTGGCCTGGCGTTCAACGGTGTCGGAGAGAAGGCCAAGGATCGCCGCAAGACTGCCGGTCTTGTCACCCGCTACTGGGACTGGGAGTTCCGCGACGGGCCCGAGCACTACATGAAATACTGCGGCACGGCGCCCGAACACCTCCTCTTCGGCCTGGATGAATCCCTGAGGATGCTCTTCGAGGAGGGACTCTCGAATGTCATCGAGCGGCATCGCCTGCTCGCCGAAACCGTGAGGACCGCGGTTGACCGCTGGTGCCATGGCGATGCTCTCGAGTTCAACATCACCGAGCCCGGCGAACGTGCGAATTCCGTCACCACCGTGCGCGCAACCGGCATCGATCCGGCACCCCTGATCGCCTTCTGCCGCGATGTCTGCGGCGTCACCATAGGCATCGGCATCGGGCCCGAACTCTCGGGCAATGCCTTCCGTATCGCCCACATGGGCCATGTCAACGCCCCCATGGTGCTCGGCACACTCTCGGTGGTCGAAACCGCCATGGCAGCGCTGAAGGTGGACCACGGCGCAGGCGGCGTGGACGAAGCCATCCGCTTCCTCGGCAAGGCGCTCGAAGAGGCTGCCCGGGATCCGTCCGGGTCACCCCTTCCGGGCCAGCGTTGCTGCGATACCTGATCGCCAGGGAAGATTGATTTCCTGAAGGGTGGCACGGCGGGCCTCGAACTTCAGCGAATGGCG
>JAJEHK010000025.1 GCA_022823765.1 Alphaproteobacteria bacterium
ATAGCAGAAAGCACCGTTAACGGAGAGTTGGATGATGAAGAACGGGACTGGTTCCTGAGCAATCTCGGCCAGCTTACCGCCAACTTCGCGAGCACTGTGGCGAACTTGACAATTCTAACCATAGAGAAGGCTTGGAACACGATCGTCCGGGAACTCTGGAATGCGATTAACGGTGCGATCAACGCCACCCTACCGATCCCCAAGCTGCCCGAATAGCGCCCAACGGACCCCAGGCCATACTTCGGTATCGGGAGACCTTCTACTTCCTGCTAGGTACTCTATTCGGCACTATTCGGGCAGGGGGTCTCCACATACGTCCATAGACGCTCTCCTTGAGCATGACCTGCCTTCCTCGACGTGGCTCTGTGTTCAACGCTACTCTGACATCGAGTACAATCCACACACCTCAAGGCCAACTCAGGTCAATCCATTATGTCTAACGACACACCACCATGACTCGGATGTTGAGTTGATGCATACATGAGAGTATGATGCGGTGGCCTCGGAGGCAGTCGCAGTCCGGAGCAAGCGGGAAGAATTCTCTCCAGTGAGAAGAGCTAGACTTCATGCGGTTATTGAACCTCAATTCGCAAGACTCCATGCTTGGTGCGTTTGTGGTACTAGCTACGGTGGGCTCGTTCCTCGTGCCATGGGAATGGTTCTTCCTAGTCAACCCGGAGAGCACCGAGATCAACACCCTCCGAATGAAACAGGCTGCACTTGAGGACGAGCTCAGCGAGAACCAGAAGGTACTACATGAGACTGAGCAAGTAATCCTCCTCGTTAGGTTGGAAGTTGAGGAACGCGAGAAGGGAATAGTACAGCTAGCGCGGAGAAAGGTCTCCGTCAACGAAGTGCATAATCCATTTCGTGGAGGCCCACCGATATCCTCAATAATCGAACAAATAATGCAAGAACGCAGGGATACAGATGAGTTAGGCAATTCGACCTTTAACTCCGAGAGCAGTGTTGCCAGCTATTTTGTGGAAGGTATCAACACGGCGTTAGGCCAGTTGGATGACTACGCTGTCCAGCAGGAAGCCATCAACATCGAACTAAATGAATACGATTTCGCTCAAAATAATTTGAACGTTACTCAGTCCAAGTATGAACAGCTTAAAGCTCAGATCGCCAGTATTGAGGAGGAGATTGACGGTGTCATACTCCATCTCCATGAAATCACACAACAGAGCATTAACCAGTATCTCGCAATGCGGGCGGTTGCACTCGGTGCGCTTGGTGCTTTTGCGGCGGCACTAGCGGCGTTCCTGCGCGCCGCAGCGCTCGATAGGCATTTCCCGTCTGGTCGCACCGTATTGTCGATGGTGTTCGGGGGTATTGTCGCGCTCGTGGTGTTCGCGCTCTTTACTACTCGCGAACTGAGCGTGTTCGTCAATGATGGAGCGACTCCAGACGAGAGACCCGACTACTGGCGCGTTGTCATTTTGTGTCTAATTGCTGGTGCATTTGCGGATCGTTTGTTCGCTGCCGCACGCGAGCGTGTCGAGGAAGTGACTCGCGGCCGGAGTTAAGCGAGCGACATACCAGTGCCATCGAAATTGTCGTAGCTGCTTGCAATAGTTGGTTTCTGAATGGAGGTGTTGCGCCTCGGCGACATCGCTCACAGTCAAGAATCATTACAGCTAGTTCGTGCATACTGCAAAGTTCCTACAGACTTGATGGCGTGTTCCTATTTTGCTTGAACGTTGCTCCTGGTCATTTGACCGTCTAGGCGATCAGGTGGGACCCGCAATTCTGGTGGTCCTGAAGCCGCGGGGGACCAATCCGGAACCTGTGCCGTCATCTTTGCGAGCATGCTGGCATTCACCACTTGCCTGGGTGGCGGCAATCTGCGGCGCTGGTGCTCTTCGCCTTGGTTGCAGTACGAATACCAGCTCCCCGTACGGCTCTGATACCGTGCAGATTCGCCCCTTATCCTGCCTTCTTCGTAGGCTGGCGGGACAGCGGTCGGCGCAGAGTCGCCGTTGAGCGACCGCGCCTGGCGGAGGCATGGGCTGCGCCGGTTGTGCAGTTCAGGCGTCCAGCAGACTGGCGATCTCGGAAATCCGCAAGGCCAGCATCAGTGGCTCGCGCTTGGAGAAAGGACGGAAGCCGAAGAGTTCGTAGAACGCCCTCGCGCGTTCGTCGATGGCCTGCACGATGACGGCACGGGCGCCGACCGTGCCGGCTGCGGCGAGCGAACGTCTCACCGCGTCAATCAGGAGATCCGAGCCGAGGTGTCGGCCCCTGTAGGCCTCGTCCACCGCGAGCTGTCCCAGAAGGATGACCGGGATCGGGTCCGGCATGTTCCGGCCGACCCGAGACGACACCCGGCGCCGCTCCACCGAACTGGCAGCCAGGCTGTAGAACCCGGCCACGCGGTCGCCGTCGCAGGTTACATAGGTGCGTGCGCCGCCCTTGGCCTCGTTCAGCCTTGCCTTGCCCCGAAGCCAAGCGTCGAGGACGGGGACGCCCGAGGAGAACTGCGCAATGTCGTGGCGGGAGGCGAGCGGCTCCGGCGGTCCTAACGGTCCCACTGAGGCCGGCGCGCATAACGCGCCCTCACGGCGGGGGCGATCTCCACCGGCGCGTCGAGCGCAGCGACGAAGTCGTCCCATGCCTCGTCGTCGAGCAGGATCACGGGGCGCTCGTTCAGGATCTCTATTGCCGCCGCCTCGCTCGACCGGAGCACGAACTCAGTCCGGCTGACGCCCCGGATGGCCGCCGCGCGATCGATGACAGCCAAACGTTCGCTGGACGTGCGGAAGTTCACCTGGGGCATGCCGATCTCCTTGCTGCGGGCTGTGCTGGGATTAGTGGCTGGTTTCAACATATAGCATTTGTATAGATATCTGCCAAGCTGTCGTTCGCGACAGTTCGGCTTTCTTTGATTTTGCTCACTGATGGTATCTGATGAGCAGCATTCTCAAACTGTTCCCGCGAACATCCAGCCATACTGCTGATACGTCATCGCGTTCATCTGGTGGCAGATGTCCTGAACGTTCTCCTTGCTTGCACGAAAGCTGACATGCTGTCCTGGAAGAGTTCTTCGTCCCCAGGGTCACGGGAGACCGCGGGTCGAGCCGTGCTGATGGGAAGATGTGGATGGGCTCGCCGCAGGGAGATCTGTCACTCCTCGCCACGGACTGAGGGTGCGGGGTCCCGCAGCGTCAACCCGAGATTCAGAGCGGGTCCGTTCACTCGCTGGCCTTGGGTGGACTTCGCCGGTGAGAGCCTTCGCCCCGTTGATGCGCCTTGCGCATCGATGGACGCCGGTCAGGCGTCGGCTTCTTTCGTGAAAAGGCGGACCCGGGCCCCTGCCAGCATGTCGGCGAGGCGCGCGCGGATGAGGAAGAGGCAGACGAGCGAGGGGAGCACCATGAGGGTGGTGATGATGAAGAAGGTGCCCCAGTCACCCTCGAGCCAGTCGACGAGTTCGCCTGAGGAAGCGGCAAAGAGGGTCCTCCCGGCGGTGCCGATGGAGGCCATCAGGGCGTACTGCGTCGCCGTGTAGGTTCGATCGACCAGCATCGAGATGAAGGCGACGAACGTCACCGTGGCGAAGGCGCTCGTCAGGTCGTCCATCACCACGGCGACGGCAAAGAGGAGTTCCGAGCGCCCGGTCCAGGCCAGGAGGGCGAAGAGCAGGTTGGTCGCCGCCATGGCAAGGCCGGAGACGAACATCGCGCGGATGAGCCCGATGCGGATGGCAAGAAGCCCGCCCAGGACGGAGAAGGCAAGCGTGGTGATCCAGCCCAGCCCCTTGGAATAGAGCGCGATGTCCGACTTGGTGAACCCGACTTCCTTGTAGAAGACGAGCGACATGCGCCCGAGGAAGGCCTCGCCGATCTTGAAGAGGAAGATGAAGCCGAGAACGGCGATGGCGATGGCAAGGCCGTTCTTGCGGAAGAAACTCATCAGCGGCCCGGCGACGGTGGCGCCGAGCCAGGCAAGCGGACCCGGCAGGGTGCGGCCAACCCGCTCCTCGTCATCGGCCTGGCGGGCCAGGCGTTCGTCGGCGGGCGCCTCACGAACGAACATGAGCGCGATGTTGCAGGCAATGACCACGACTCCCAGCACCAGGAAGGTCATCTGCCAGTAGTTGGCGAAACCGGCATCCTGGAACCGCTGGGCCGTCTCGAGGGCGATGATCCCGCCGATCTTGTAACCGGTCCACCAGCCCACCACGGCCGTGGCCGCGCCGGCGGCCATCGCCTCGCCCTCAGCCTGGCCCACCTGCTCGATCCTCAGGGCATCGATGGTGATGTCCTGGGTCGCCGAGGCAATGGCGATCACGAGTCCGACAGCGATCACCGCCGCAAGGTTGGCGAGCGGATCGATGAGACTCCAGACGACCAGACTGGCGAGAATGACCACCTGGAGGATGACGATCCAGGCGCGCCGGTGACCGATCCAGTCCGTGAGCCACGGAATCCGGACGCGATCGACGAGCGGCGCCCACATGAAGTTGAAGGCATAGACACCGAAGATGAGTCCGGCCCAGCCTATGGTGCTGCGGGAAAGGCCGTCCTCCTGGAGCCACAGGTTGAGGCTGCTGCCGATCAGGACCCAGGGAAACCCGCTGATGATGCCCAGGAGGAAGATGCGGGCCATGCGGGGCTCGAAGTAGTACGCGAACGTGTCCGGCAGTCGTGGCACACCCTGCTCCTCAATTCCGGGGAGGTGGCCGGCATCCTAGCCGCCATGTGGAGACAACCGGAGCGAGGACTGTGGATGAAATAACTTCGGGAAGAATTGGACGACGGTTGCTACCCTCTTGATCTCACGGAGAACCGGACCGGGGCACCATGGCCAAGGCACGCGCGGCAGGGGAAAGGCGCTGGCGACTGTCAATGTCGCTGGTCCTGTCGGTCTGCTTCGGCGCGCTCATCACCGTTTCCATGGCTGGCGTGCTGGGCATCACCGTGACGGGCGCCGTCCGCAACACCATCGACCTCCTTCGCAAGGAGTCGGAACTCGGTGTCTCGCTCGTCATGCACGAGATCGACCTCCATTTTGCCGCCGCCAGAACCCAGACCGCATTCGTTGCCGGCATGCTGGAGACCGGCAAGGTCGATGTCGACGACCATGCCCGCCTGGAGTCGCTGCTGACGGGCGCCATGGCCGCCGATCCGGCCATCAGCGGTCATGGTTTCATCTTTCCGGGCGGTGACGTCTTGATTGTCGATCGCCTCGATCCCCCGGCACGGTTCTATCGCGTCTGGGCCGGCAACGATCCGATCGTCGCGGAAGCCCTCGCAAGGGCCACCGCCGGCGATGGTCCCTTCTGGATGCCGCCAAGCTGGAGAGCCGACTATCACAACACGATCATGACGCTCATATGGCCCGTCCGGCGGAACGCGGAACTCCTCGGGACGCTGGTCACCGCCATCAACATCGAGCAGGTCTCGGCCCGCATGGGACCGGCCGTTGAAAACCTGCGCAGCCAGGTCTTTGCCCTCTACGGCCACGACCGTGTCCTTGCCCACGATCTGATGGCGGACGGCTATCCCGGCCTTACTGAAGCCGATCCCCTGCCATTGCTTGAAACATTTGCCGATCCCTTTCTGGCTGGAATGTGGGATCCTCAGACCCTTGAACGGATCGACCTGCCGGAAACCGTCAACATGCAGAGCCACACGGTGGAGCTCGACGGCACGACCCTGGTCTTCGTCTACCGCTCCGTCGATGCCTACACCGCCGTCCCGCTTCTGGTCGGCGCCTACTATCTGACCGAGGTCTTTGACGAGGAGATCGGCCGCCTGATCAATTCCGTCGTCATCGGCGTTGCCGCCATCCTGCTCTCGCTCGTCGTCGCCATGCTCATCGGACGACGGCTGTCACGCCCCCTCGAGCGACTGTCTGCTGCAGCGCGCCTGGTCGCCAGCATGGACCTTGATCGCATCCGTACCCTGCCAGGGAGCCGCGTCGTCGAGCTCGATCACCAGGCGGACGCCTTCAACTCCATGACCGGCGCCCTCGCGTGGTTCCAGGCCTATGTCCCGCGAGCGCTGGTCCGCCAGATCGTGCACGCCGGCGACATGGCCGGACTCGAATCGGATCGCCGCAACGTCACCGTCATGTTCACCGACATCGCCGGCTATTCCACGGTGTCGGAGGGAATGAGCGCGGCCGGGGTCACCGCGCTCCTCAACAACCACTTCTCGATCCTCACCGAAGAGATCGAGGCCGAGGGCGGCACCGTCGACAAGTTCATCGGCGACAGTGTCATGGCCTTCTGGGGCGCGCCGGAAAAGCAGAAACACCGCGCCAGGCGCGCATGCCGGGCCGCCCTCGCCATCCGCCGCCGCATCGAGGAGGACAACCGTGCACGCCAGGCCGCCGGGAACGAGGCCATACGCATGCGCATCGGCATCCACTCCGGCCAGGCGACCGTGGCCAACATCGGCAGCCCGACAAGACTGAACTACACGGTGATCGGCGACACCGTGAACGTCGCCCAGCGTCTCGAGCAGCTGGGCCGGGAGATCGCACCCCTCACGGATGTGGCCATCACCATCAGCGCCGAGACCGCCCGTGACGCCGGCAGCGACGTTGTCGCGACACCCGGCGGTACGATCCCGGTCAAGGGCCGCGCCGCGCCGGTCGAGGTGCTGTTGCTGGAGGGATCGACTGACGAAGACCCGTTGCTCTGAAGACAAGGGCCTCCTCGGGGATCCAGCGCATCCTTCGAGACATGAATGTTGTAACACCGAAGTAAGGCGAAGCCGTGTTCGGCAAGCTCGGTTTCAATTGTCGAGGCGAACCGCGGCGCATACGGTGGCAACATGTCGCTCTCCGGCAGGCGGCTGGCGACGAACAGCAGCGAGTCGGGCGTACAACGATCGCTATCGCGGTTGAGCACCTTGCGAGCGCTCGTGACTGTGGCCTTGCGGAGTACCTTGTTGCTCTTGGCTTTACCCTTCAAGAGCCAGAGCTTCTCGCCCTTGTCGTCATATCCGGCACCGATAAAGTCGTCGCCGCGCACGGCCATGTCGCGGCCGTCCTTGTAACGAAGCCGGCGCACAGGGACGCGCAGGCCGATCTCTTCCTCGACCAGCCCTCAGTCGCGAGAATTTCACCGAGATCGCCTGAGCGGCCCCTGGGCGTCTGGGGCATCGCCTCGCTGAGGATGTCGGCGGCTACCTCGTATCCGAGCCGATCGACGTCGTCGGCGATGCGATCGTAGTGCGAGCGGATAGTCTGGGCCAGGTCATCGCGGATCTTGTGGCGCCCGCCATCCTTCTCGACATAGGTCCAGTAATGCTTGCGCTTGTCCCTTTTCCGACTGGCGTCGCACCACCTCTTGTACAGTTCCAGGCTGTTCCCCCGATGCCATCATCGAGCTGCGCGGTTCTATCGGCCCGTAGTCTCTGCGTATCCGTTCAATTCCACAGACAGGACAATGGCGCCGCCACCAGCCGGTCGCCAAACGGCACGACATCGGTACTGTCATAGAGGACAGCACCGAAGGCGAAGCGATCGCCGCTCGGCTCTGCCAGCGCCCGCAGGCCGGCGAAGTCGCCGGACCTGACTGTGGCGCTTGCCTTGATCTCAATGCCCGCGATCATCCCGTCGTCGCGTTCCAGAACGATGTCGACCTCGCGCATATCTCGGTCGCGGAAATGATGCGGCGTCAATCGCAGATCCGATGACGTCATCAGCTTGAGCACCTCCGAGAACACGAAACTCTCGAGCAGCGCTCCGAATGTCCCGCGATCCGCCTTCACCCTGTCGAAGGTCAGGCCGCGCGCGCTCGCCAGCAGGCAGAAATCCAGGAAATGCAGCTTTGGCGTCTTGACGATACGTTTAAGCGCGTTGGTGAACCAGGGCTGCAGCGTTGCGATCAGAAAGACCTGTTCAAGCAGCCCGACATAGCGCTGCCCCGTCTTGTGGCTGACACTGATGCTCGCTCCGAATTGCGAGTAGTTGACCAGTTGGCCGGAATGCTCGGCCAGCAGCCGCACAAATTTCGGAAGCTCGGTCAGTTTCGCGACCTCCGCGATGTCCCTGAGATCCCGGGTAAGAATCGATGTGAGGTAGGATCGTGCCCAATCCTGCCGCCGCCGCTCGCTTTCACGGGCAATTGCTTCGGGAAACCCGCCGACGAGAACGGTCTGGACGAGATCGTCACCGACAACCGCCGTGCGCTGATTTTGCAGGTTCCCTTCGAACAGGCGCTCCAGAAAGCCAGGCGCCCGCCCCTCGATCTCGGCCCGCGCGAGCGGCAGCATCTGGAGTGTTTCCATCCGGCCGGCCAGACTGTCGGCGATCCGTGGCAGGGTCAGCACATTGGCCGAGCCCGTGAGAACAAAACGGCCCGGGCGATAATCTTCATCGACCGTCTTCTTGATCGCCAGGAGCAGGTCGGGCGCGCGCTGAATCTCGTCGATGATGGCCCGGTCCAGGCCACGGATGAATCCGGCTGGATCGGACCTGGCCGCCTCAAGTACTGTCTGATCGTCGAGCGTGATGTAGGTGCGGTCGGCTTCCCCCATGCTCTTGACGAGCGTCGTCTTGCCCGCCCGGCGCGGTCCCACGATGAGAACCACGGGCGTATCGGAAAGAGCCTCGTTGGCCCGGCGCTCTACAAACCGCTTGAACATCCCATCTCCAAGTGCGGACAATTGGAACCATCTACATCGGCTGATTGGAAGTCAAGAGATCGCCAATTGGGAATCCAAAGATCGCGATCTGGAAGGCGCGGGGAGAGGAAAGTCTTCCACTACGCCTGAGGCCCGTGGTATCGGGCAACCCCTTTGAGCGGTGCAATTCCCCGCAATTCGCCATGTCATGGCGGCAGGATCGAGGGGCCGGAGTATGAAGCCAAGGACATGTCCACGTTCATCGCTGGCCCGATCATGGGCGCCTGCAACAGGAATGGCGGCTGGGAATCGGGCTCCGCTGCAACCCGGAGGACGGCTGCCACCTTGTGTCGAAGAGGACAACCGTGCACGCCAAGCCGCCGGGAATGAGGCCATACGCATGCGCATCGGCATCCACTCCGGCCAGGCGACCGTGTCCAACATCGGCAGTCCGACAAGACTGAACTACACGGTGAACGTCGCCCAGCGTCTCGAGCAGCTGGGCCGGGAGATCGCACCTCTGACAGAGGTGGCCATCTCCATCAGCGCCGAGACCGCCCGTGACGCCGGCAGCGACGTTGTCGCCACACCGGCCGGCACGATTCCGGTCAAGGGTCGCGCCGCACCGGTCGAGGTGCTGATGCTGGAGGATTGGGCCGACGAAGACCCGTCGTCCTGACGGCAAGGGACTCGGGGATCAACCGCATCTCTTGAAACATGGTTGCCACGGCACCGCGAGAGATGCCGGCGAATTCTGCATGCATTGCAGGACTCGGCGATGGTCCGCCTGCCTCCTTGCGGTCAAGCGGTCCTCGGTTCCGGAGCGAATTGCAGTCGCTGATGACCCGCAGGCGATACCCATCTGCCCCGAACATCGCCTGAGCGGATTCCGTTTCCGGCCAGCCGAAACGGTGGCCCGGCTTCGAACCATTGACGACCTGCGCGGGACTGGGACGGGGCGGACACGGTCCGTCCCGTCATGGTGTCAGCTCTCGAGAGTGAGGTTCTCGGCGGCCATCTTGCCGTCCCGGCCGGGCACGAGTTCGAAAGATACCTTGCTCCCTTCGTTCAACATGGCAAGGCCGGACCTCTCGACGGCGCTGATATGAACGAACACGTCCCTGGAGCCGTCCTCCGGCTCGATGAACCCGTAACCCTTGGCGGTGTTGAACCACTTGACGGTACCTGTAGCCATGATTGCTTCCTTTCACGACAGTCTGATGAAGCGCAACCTCATGCAACGTCCCTTGAACAACGCTTATAATGTCGGGGAAGAAACCTGGCTGCCCGCTCCCGCGGACAATCGGATCACCAACTACGACCTGGCAACGCGAGCCGGACAATACAGTCGATTCCCGGGCGCGCAAGGGCCATTCGAACGTTTCGACCTCACCAGAACGTCCGCTACAGCATTTTCCGGCCCGACCGGGTCGCGTCGGTCCCCATCGACCGACACGCCCTCCCCCGGCTCCTCATGCAAGTGGGAAGGCGAAGGGAAGGGGGAAGCCGCGAGCGGCTTCCCCCTTCCCTCGCGGGCCATCGGCCTTCCGATTTCGAGATGGCCGGGGCCTCACACCCCTGCCCGCGACAGCAAGCCCTCCACCGAGGGTAGCGCGGCCACCCGCGTGTGCCAGGCGGCGTTCTACGTCCAGCACCCGGAGCAGGAAGAAGCGGGGCCGGTCGAGCGGATCCCGGTCTCGAAACAGTCAGCGAGTCGCGCAGCGGAGAAATCGCCATTGCGGCCTTGCCAGTCGTCGCGCCCGGATTTGTTGTGGTTCTTTGCGGACCGGGGGCTTGGGCCAGCATGGAGGTTGCTGTGCTTGGCGCATCTGGCTCCTGATCCGACGTTTCCGCCGACAGGCAGACCGGTTTGCAGCGGAGGCCTGACCACCGCCATACTCGCGGCGTGAAGGGAGATTGACGCATGACGTACGATGCCGTGATCCAGGAAATTCGCAACGGCGCGGTGATCGTGATCGACGGTGCCACCGGCACCGAACTGGAGCGCCGGGGCGCGCCTATGCACGCGGGCGGGGCGTGGTGCGCGCCCGCCACCGAGTCGCATCCCGACGTGCTTCGCCAGATCCACGCCGACTACATTCGTGCAGGCTCTCGCGTGATCACCGCCAACACCTTCGCGACGACCCGCGAGGTGCTGGAGCCCCTGGGGTTTGGCGACAGGTTCGAACCTCTCAACCGCCTCGCGGTCGAACTGGCTGTCGAGGCGCGCGACGCCACGCCGCATCCCGACGGTCCTGTCCTCGTGGCGGGCTCGATATCCCATACGCGGCCCCCGTCTGATTCCGGGTGGCCGGAACTCAGCGACGTGGAAAAGTTCGAGGCCGACTGCACCGACATGGCGGCGATCCACAAGGCCGCAGGATGCGACTTCATCATGGCAGAGATGATGGGCGACGCCGCGTACACACCGGCGGTGATGCGCGCCGCCAAGGCCAACGATCTCCCCCTCTGGGTCGGCATTTCGGCCATCAGGGCGGATGACGGCACTCTGCGCACCTACACCGCGGTTCCGTTGGCCGATGTCCTGGAGCCGATCGTGGCGGAAGGCGGCGCGGACATCATGGGCATCATGCACAGTCTGCCGGAGGTGATCCCGGACGCCCTGGCGATGCTGAAGCGGCACTGGTCCGGGCTGCTTCTGGCCTATCCCGACTCCCTCGACCACGACGAAGCCGGCGAGGAGATGCTGACTCTGGAGAAGGTCATCGCGGATGCGCCGTTCGTCGCGCACTGCCGCACATGGCTGGACGAGGGCGTGCAGGTCCTGGGCGGCTGCTGCGGGCTTACGGTGTCGCACATCGCAGCGCTGAGCCGCCATCTGGCGCGCGAGACAGCGTCGGTTTGACAGCATCAGCCGGACGCTTGGCGGTCGCTGCGACGGCCGACTTGCCCAAAACTACCTACGGAACCAGAACTCCTGCACCACGTCCGGGGGCACGACCCGGCTGCGTCATGACGTCGAACAACCGCCTCGAATGCCCCCCGCAGTGAATAGCCACCTTAAACAGACAAAAGTCGCGTTTCTTCTTCCCTATTTAACCAAATGTCCATATCTTGGTGTTGTAAGGACCGCTAATGCCGAGAATGTCCGTCGCCAGATTGCTGAGCCGCATGCCGGAAGCGTTCGTATCCGACAAACATATCGCGCGGGCTGTGTCGCGCGAGGTCAAGGCCGGAAAGCTGCGCAAGCTGGCCTCGCGTCTCTATACCCGCAACATGACCGATCCTCCCGAAACGATCGTCATGCGCAATGTGTGGAGCATCGTCGCCGGGTATTTCCCGGAAGCGCTCGTTGCCGACCGGACCGCACTGGAGAACGCGCCGGCGAGCGACGGCTCGATCTGTCTGATCACCGCACGCGGCCAGGACATCGAACTGCCGGGTCTCACGCTGCGTCCCCGGCGCGGTCCAGCACCGCTCCCGACCGACCGGCCGTTTGTCGGCGAGCTGTTCCTGAGTTCCACTGCTCGCGCCTATCTCGAAAACATGCGTCCGGCGCGAGCGCGTCGCGGGCGCCTGGCCCGCACTCTCGGCCGAACTGAGATCGAGGAACGACTCGATACCCTCATCCGCCGCTCGGGTGAAGACGCAGCGAACCGGTTGCGTGACGAGATCCGTTCACTAGCTTCCGCCCTCGATCTCGAGGACGAAGCGTCGGCTCTCGATACGATGATCGGCGCCTTGCTTGGCGCCCGCGAGGGGGAACTCACCGCACCGGCCGCGGTCGCCCGCCGTCTGGGCCGTCCCTACGATCCGGACCGCATGGTCCTGTTCCAGACCCTTCACGCGGCGCTGCGCGACCATCCCCCGCTCTCCCGAATGGCGCCCGTTCGCGGGCCCGAGAGCAGTGCGACGCTCGCCTTCTTCGAAACCTACTTCTCGAACTTCATCGAGGGCACCGAGTTTGCCGTCGACGAGGCCGCCGACATCGTGTTTCGCGGCGTCATCCCAAACGAGCGGCCTGCTGATGCACACGACATTCTGGGAACCTGGCGCATCGTGTCCGACCATCGGGAAATGTCGCGCACCCCTGCCGATGCCTCGGCCATGGAAGCGCTGCTCAAGGCCCGGCACGCATCGATCACGGAAGGCCGACCCGACAGACGGCCCGGAACCTTCAAGCAGGAAGAGAATCGCGCCGGTTCCACCGTGTTCGTCGCGCCGGATCTCGTTGTCGGCACCCTGGCGCAGGGTTTCGACCTTTGCCGGAGTCTGGAAAGCCCCTTCCAGCGTGCGGTGTTCATGAAGTTCCTCGTCTCCGAAGTCCATCCATTCTCCGACGGAAACGGCAGGACGGCACGGATCATGATGAACGTCGAACTGGCGGCGGCGGGCGATGAGCGAATCATCGTGCCGACCGTGTACCGTGCCAACT
Organism: Alphaproteobacteria bacterium; assembly: GCA_022823765.1. Taxonomy (GTDB): domain Bacteria; phylum Pseudomonadota; class Alphaproteobacteria; order SP197; family SP197; genus SP197. The sequence continues at coordinate 12,982 of JAJEHK010000025.1, forward strand.
ATCTCTCGGCGCTGAAGGCCCTTTCGCTGTCCGGTCGACCCGAGCCTCTGATTCGAATGCTCGATTATGCACAGAGATGGACAACGGCTGTCGACTGGCGCTCGGTCGAGGAGACCGCACGCGAACTGGACAATTGCAACGCCTTCCTGGACCCGATCGTTGCCGAGACTGCGGGCAAGCGGCTGCGCATGCCGGGAAGTACGGTCGACTGACGGAAGACTGCGGACGGCCCGTTCCAGGAAACTCAGCGACCTGCAGGCGCGCACCGCGCCCGGAGCGCCAAGGGAATTCAGATCCTCAAACGGGGTGCCAGGCGGGGCCGGGAAGTTCCCGGCCCCTTCCCCGTTCTAGATGATCAGGCGAACCACCAGCGATGGGCCGAACGGGCGCCGTCACATTCCCAGCTGGCCGCGACACTCTCGCCATGGCGAACGTTGTTGCGCCGCGCGTAGACGAAGTTCACGAAGAGTTCGCTTCGTCCAAAGTCAACAGCGACGCTGTAATGCCTGGTGGGCAAGCGCCATGAATGCCAAAGGCGGCTTCCGGAGACACAGTGGCCGGCAGGTCTTGGGGCGGAGCGGAAGATCCGACAACCGAACCGCCGTCAACAGCTTCGCCCCGTCGCTGTTTGTCTGCCTGACGACGGCTAGGCGCGGCATCCCGAACAGCGCTCAGCTTGCCGCCCGACCCCGAGGTCGGAGAGTTTACGTAGAAGTTAGTCCAAGCATCGGATGGCTCGCCCACGCGTCTGCGCTCAACCGGTCATCCATTCAGGCGACCAATTGCATTTGCTGTTGACCCGATGCTGATAAGCATCTGTCCCAAACATCGTTATGCTGTCGATCATGGCTCGTGGTCCCCCGTGGATAGAGGCTTCGCGGCCTTGCGCGTGGCACCGAAACGACGTACACTTACGTTTTGGAAAGAGGGGCGTCATGGCTCAGACCGACGCGATCCGAAGCGAGCGCATCAATCTGCGGCTCAGCGGCACAGCGAAGCGGCGCATCGAGCAGGCGGCATCCGTTGAAGGCACGACCGTTAGCGCCTTCGTCGTATCCAGCGCGTTGGAAAGCGCGGAAAAAACCGTTCGCCGGCACGAGACCATCGCGCTCGCCCGCGAGGATGCAATTCGGTTCTTTAGGGCGCTCGCCGACCCGCCGCCGCAAGACAACCGCCTGCGCGCGGCCCTGGAAGAGCACACCCGACGCGTTGACTCACGTTGACCGAGTCCGATGCGCTCGTTATCGAGCCACTTGGCAAACGGCACGACCGGACGGCGTTTTCCTGCGGTCTTCCAGAGTTGGACCGCTATCTCGCACGCCAGGCCGGTCAGGATGTCCGGCGCCGTATCGCCCGGGTGTTCGTCTGCACCGCCGGCGAAACCGATGCCGTCCTGGGCTTCTACACGCTGAGCGCCCTGGCGATCGACCTCGCCTCACTGCCTGATCAACTCTCCCGCAAACTGCCACGCCATCCGGTACCCTGCGCGCTGATCGGCCGGCTGGCAGTCGACCGCTCGGCGCACGGGTGCGGACTCGGGCGCATGCTACTCGCCGATGCGGTCAAGCGGACCGTGGCCGCCGGTGAAACTGTGGCCATGCACGCCCTGATTGTGGATGCCGCGAACGACAACGCGAAACGCTTCTACATCAAATTCGGCTTTGTGCCGCTCACCAACAATCCGATGCGCCTGTTCCTTCCGCTCGGTCACAACACTCTGCTGGGCCCGGCACGATAGGCGCAACTTGACCGGGACCACCGGTTCAAGCGCAGTTCAGGCACAACGCATTGATATGAATGACCTTCGACAGATTTCAACAGTGCGGAACCGGGTACACTATGGCCGATCACCCAGGAACTTGAACGCCGCCCTCTGGAGCGGCGTAGGCCGCACGGTGACCTGGAGAGGCTCGGTGCCCGGGAGGCGGGGCGCCGCGGTGTTGCGGATGATGGTGGCGAGATCATCGATGAGGGTGGAAAGACTGTTCACCCGCTCTCCACCTGCTGCCCGCCCTGGCACGGGCGCTCGTTGATACCCTCGCCGGCGCCACGACGGACGGGCGCCGGGAAGCTCTGGGAAACGCAGACCCTTGGGCGGAGAACCAGGCGGGGCCGGGACGTTCCCGGCCCCATCCCGGTTCTAGATGATCAGGCGAACCACCAGCGGTGGGCGGAACGGGCGCCGTCACATTCCCAGCTGGCCGCGACACTTTCGCCATGGCGCACGTTGTTGCGCCGCGCGTAAACGAAGTTCACGAAGAGCGGGATGATGGTGCCACCGTCGTCACGGGCGATCTGGCACATTTCGCGGTACATCTCCGCGCGCAGCGTTTCGTCGAGCTCCGCCTTCGCCATCAGCAGGAGTTCGTTGAAACGTGCATTCTGCCAGTGCGCCTCGTTCCACGGAGCGTCATCCTTGTAGGCAAGCGTGAACATGTTGTCCGGTGTCGGACGGGCACCCCACTTGACGAAGACGAAGGGCTTCTTCAGCCACACGTCCGACCAGTAGCCATCGTTGGGCTCCCGCACCGGCACGACCTCGATGCCGGCCGCCTTGGCCTGCTCGCTGTAGAGAACGACCATGTCCACGGCACCCGGCAACACGCTGTCGGCCGCCGAAAGGTTGACACTGAGCGAGTCCATGCCGGCCTGCTTGAGGTGGTGCTTCGCCTTGTCAGGGTCATAGACGCGCTGCTCGATATCCGGCCAGTAGGGCATGTTCGGCGAGACGTGGAAGTCGTTGCCGGGCGTGCCGGTGCCGAACAGGATCTTCTCGACGATCTCTTCCCGGTCGATGGCGTGCTTGAGCGCCAGGCGGACATCGACATTGTCGAAGGGCGCGTGGTCGCAGAACATCGGCAGGGTGATCGCCGAACCGCTCGGGACGTTGTCGATCTCAATGTCGGGATGGCGCCCCAGCAGTGTGAGCGTCTTGAGATCCACCGACGAGATGGCGTCGACGTCGCCGGTGATGAGCGACGTCTGGCGGGCGTTGGGGTCGTTCAGAATGGTGATCTCGACCTCGTCGAACCAGGCTCCTTCACGGTGCCACCCGTCATGACGCTCGAGATTGACACCGACACCCGGCTCGTTCTCGACGATCCTGTAGGGACCGGCTCCGATGCCGGTATCCCACTCGATGCCGCCGTCGTCGGTCGCCGGCAGCATGGTGAGGTGATAGTCCGCCATCACCCAGGGGAGATCGGCAAATCCCTGGTCGACCTCGATGACGATCGCATGGTCGCCATCGGCCCTGATATCGGTGACGTTGGAGAGAGGGGGCTTGGCCGCCGATGTCGTGTCGTCACCCCGGTGGTGGTTGAGCGAGGCGACCGCATCCCTCGATGTGAAGCTGCGGCCGTCATGGAATGTCGCGTCCGGACTGAGTTCAAAGGTCCACACCTTCGCATCCGGAGAGGCGCTCCACGACGTCGCCATGTCTCCGCCAAGCCCGTTCTCGTCCGTGATCTCCGTGAGGTAGCTGCGGGCCGTGTGGCCCAGCTGGATCTCGCTGACACTCTGGTACTTGCCCGGATCGAGCGTATCGGCGGTGTTCCCGTCGTGCAGTCCGAGGCGGTAGGTGCCGCCTCGCTGTGGCGTTTCCGCTGCAGCGTTCCTGGTCCACAGCGTGGAAGCCGCGGCGATCGTCAGACCGGCTGCCGAGGCCTCTGCCATGAAATTCCGGCGTGAAATCCTGTTTTGCCTGCTCGCACGGACAATGCGTTCAAGCAGGGTGTTCTCTTCATGTGACGACATTGTCTGGTCTCCCCATCGTGAGCCGAACGAGATCGGTCCGGGCTAGTTCAGTATCTTTTCGCCACCCGGTTACCAGCACGATACGCGACAGGCGTTGCGCGTGGCAAGGTGACATGGCCTCGCCTGCGGTGGTGGACACCGGCCGGCGGGATGGCAGGACATCACGAAATCGGGTAGCCTTCCTGTCCCGGGATGTGCGGGAGGATGCATGGGAGACGTGACGCGTATCATCATCACCAGGCTGGGACTGGGACTGTTGACCCTTCTGGTGATCTCCGTCCTCATCTTCGGAGCGGTCGAACTTCTCCCGGGCGACATCGCCCAGGCCGTTCTCGGCCAGGGCGCCACGGAAGAAAACCTGAGGGCGCTCAGGACCGAACTCGGTCTCGACCGCTCGGCGCCGGTCCGCTACTTCGACTGGCTGTCGGGTGCGATCGTGGGAGACTTCGGCGTCTCGCTTCTGACCCAGTCGTCGGTCACGGACACCATTGCGCCGCGGTTCGCCAACACCCTCTTCCTGGCAGCATACGCCGCGGTCATCGCGGTCCCGGTGGCGATCATTCTCGGCATCATCGTCGCCCTGCTGCGCAACACGCTGTTCGATCGGGTCGCCAATGTCGCCACCCTGACATCGATTTCCTCGCCGGAGTTCTTTCTCGGCTACATCCTGATCCTCTACTTCTCGGTCAAGACCGGCATGTTCCCGGCCATCGCCAAGCTGAGCGATGACCTGACGTTCATCGAACTCCTGGAACGGACCTTCCTGCCGGCACTCACCATGGTCCTCGTGGTCGTCGCCCACATGATGCGCATGACCCGGGCGGCCATCATCAACCTCCTGGCCTCCCCCTATATCGAGATGGCGCGCCTCAAGGGAACACCGGCCTGGAAGGTGATCGCACGGCATGCGCTCCCCAATGCGTGGGCTCCCATCATCAACGTGGTGGCCCTCAATCTCGCCTACCTCATCACCGGCGTCGTCCTCGTCGAGGTGGTCTTCGTCTATCCCGGCATTGGCCAGCTGCTCGTGGACGCCGTAACCAAGCGCGACTTCCCGGTGGTCCAGGCGTGCTGCCTGATCTTCGCCGCGACGTTCATCCTCCTCAACCTGGCTGCGGACGTGGGCTCCATTCTGACCAACCCGCGCCTGCGCCACCCGAAGTAGGAGGGCGGTCATGAACTACTTTGTCATCGTCTACTACGCCCTTCTCATCGGCGGGTCGTGCCTGGCTGCCTACTTCAAGAGGCGGGAGATCTTCCTCGCCCTCTTTTCGCTGACCCTGGCGTCGTTCGTCATGGGCATCGTCGGCGGGCAGGACGCCCTGTGGGCCGTATCGATCGCCGCGGGCCTCCTGGCGCTCGCCGCCGGCACGGCATACGCCTTTCGCGAATTCCTCGTCATCATCAGCGGCACCGAGACCGCCAAGGCCCTGCGCACGGCGCCGCTCACGGCCTCCTTCGGCATGTTCGTCATCTTCACCTACGCCGTCCTGGGGATCTTCGCTCCGGTGATCGCGCCCTTCGGCGAGGGGGAGGTGATCTCCCAGTCCTTTGCGCCGGCCGACGAGAACATGCTGCTGGGCGCCGACCAGCTGGGCCGCGACCTCTTCAGCCGCATCGTCTACGGCGCCAGGAACACCGTGGGACTGGCCCTCGTGGCGACGATGATCGCCTTCGTCATCGGCGTGCTTCTCGGCATGATCGCCGCCGTCAAGGGAGGCTGGTTCGACCAGCTGATGGGACGCATCATCGATGTCGTCATGTCCATCCCCGGACTGATCTTCGCCCTGCTGCTGCTCAGCATCTTCGGCACCAACCTCATCATCCTGGTCATCATCATCGGTCTCATCTATGCACCGCGCGTCTTCCGCCTGACCCGTGCCGTCGCCGGCAACGTGGTGGTCATGGACTACATCGAGGCGGCGAGCCTGCGCGGAGAGGGCATGTGGTACCTCATCCGCAGGGAAATCCTGCCGAACTCGACGGCGCCGCTGATTGCCGAGTTCGGGCTGGAGTTCTGTTTCGTCTTCCTCCTCGTGGCGGGCCTCTCGTTCCTCGGCCTCGGCATCCAGCCGCCCACGGCGGACTGGGGGTCGATGGTGCGCGAGAACGCGACGCTCATCTCGTTCGGCGAGATCACGCCACTCATTCCTGCCGCGGCCATCGCTCTCCTGACCGTGGCCGTCAACTTTGTGGTCGACTGGATGCTGTTCCGTTCGTCCGGACTGAAGGAGTGACCGTCATGGCCGACGACAAGCGCATTCTCCTCAAGATCCAGGGCCTCAGGATCGAGGGCTATGCGGACGAAAAGTGGGTCGAGATTGTCCACGGCGTCGATCTCACCCTGCATCGTGGCGAGGTCCTTGGCCTGATCGGTGAATCGGGCGCCGGCAAGTCGACGATCGGGCTCGCGGCCATGGGCTTCGCGCGGGACGGTTGCCGGATTTCTGGAGGTTCGGTCGAGTTCGACGGCATGGAGCTCACCACGACGCCTGAATCCGACCGCCGCGTTCTCCGGGGCTCGCGCATCGCCTATGTCGCCCAGTCCGCGGCAGCGTCGTTCAATCCGGCCCACAAGCTGATCGATCAGCACACGGAAGCACCGGTTCACTACCGTATCCGCAAGCGCATGGAGAGCCAGGAAGACGCCATGGAACTCTACGAGCGCCTGCGCCTTCCCAATCCCAGGGACATCGGCTTCCGCTACCCGCACCAGGTGTCGGGCGGACAGCTGCAGCGGGCCATGACGGCCATGGCGATGTCCTGCCGGCCGGACCTCATCATCTTCGACGAGCCCACCAC
>JAJEHK010000152.1 GCA_022823765.1 Alphaproteobacteria bacterium
CCAGAAACGATCGCGGATCATCGATCATGACAGGCCTTGTTGCACGGGGCCGCTTGGTGAGGCAACCGGCGGCGGGCCAAGTCAGGGCGATGTGCGCCGGACAATGCGGACATCGCTCCCGCCGCCACCTTCCGGTTGCCGGCTCCGGCAAGCGGCTTCGCCGCCGGCCTCCAGGTGGCACGTCATGATGCGCCGATAGATGTAAAACTCATCAGAGCAATCGACATCTCCATCATCTTCGATGCTCAGGCGGCCGTCTTCGAGAAAACGCGCCGTGACCGGTTCGGAACAGGTGACGCCGTCGGAGAACACGAGCTCCTGGTTGCCTTGGCCATGGCTGTCGAAGCACATCTCCCAAAAATCCACATCCACCATCACCCCGGTGTCGACATTCTGGAGGGTGTAGTCGGACGCCAGGGACCAGCATCCATCGAGGAGAGTGATGTCGCTTTCCTCCCACTTCTCGGCATCGAGCCTGTCGGGATCGGGGGGCGGTTCCGGTGGTGGAGGCGGAAGAGGGCAGTCGGGAAGCATGGCGAGTTGGCGCTGCAGCCGGTTGATCCGGTCGGTGAAAAGGGACTGGCGCTCGATCTCCTTGTCCAGTTCCGTCGAACTCACGGATGCAGGAGGGCAATGGTCCAGTCGGCCAAGGGGGCCGAGATCCAGACCGCAGGCGGGGATGACGAGCAGGGCCGCCCATGCCGCCAATCCGGAAAGGAGGGCAATGCCGAGAAGAGCCAGAATGGTGGCGACCCTCATGGGCTCTGGTTCCGCAAACGGCCTGCGATGCCGGTCACCATAGCATGTTCCCTTGATCGCGTTCGCTGCCTGATATAGGTCACAAGCCATGTCTGCGGAACACTCACGACATCGTCCGCCCGCATTCAACGGTCACAGGTTTCTGGGCCCTGACGATCCGCCTGCCTTCGAGATCGTGAATGCCCGGGGCGCGGCGTCGGCGGTTCTGCTGTGCGATCATGCAAGCAACCTGGTGCCGGCTACCCTTGATTCTCTCGGTCTGCCGGGTGGTGAACTCGAACGCCATATCGCCTGGGACATCGGGGCTGCGGCGGTGACGCGGCATCTCGCCCGCCTGCTTGACGCACCGGCCGTGCTGTCGGGGTTCTCGCGCCTTGTGATCGACTGCAACCGGCACCTGTGGGACGTGCAGTCCATACCCGAAGCAAGTGACGGCACCGGCATTCCGGGCAACCGGAACGCCCCCCCGCAGGATGTGGAGGATCGCATCCGGCACTGCTTTGCGCCTTACCACGAAGCCGCATCGCGCTTGATCAGCGGTATCGAGGGACGCTGGAGAACGCCCGCCGTGATCTTCATGCACAGTTTCACACCCTCTCTCAACGGCGAAATGCGGCCATGGCACATCGGTGTCCTGTGGGAGAGGGACGGACGCATGGCCCTGCCGGCGCTGGACGCATTGAGGCAGCGCGGCGACCTTGTCGTCGGGGACAATGAACCCTATTCGGCCCTCGAACCGCGCGGCTACAGCATGCCTCATCATGCAAGCCGGGACGGGCGGCCGGCCCTCCAGTTCGAGATCCGCCAGGACCTGATCGCCGATGATGCGGAAGCAAGAACCTGGGCAGGGATCGTCGCCGACGTCCTGCGGCCGCTGCTTGCCGACGACACGCTCTATCAACGGTTGCCGGTACCCGGAGGGTGACGCATGGACGAGACCACACGTACCGAAATCGAGGCCGCCGTCTTCCGCCGGCTGCGCGATCACTTCCAGCGCAAGCCGGGGATCCAGAACATCGATCTCATGAACCTGGCGGACTTCTGCCGCAACTGCCTCTCGAAGTGGTATCGTGCCGAGGCCGAGGATCGCGGCATTGCGATGTCCTACGACGAGGCGCGAGAGGTCGTCTATGGCATGCCCTATGGCGACTACAAGGAGCGCCACCAGGAAAAGGCAACGCCGGAGAAGATGGCCGAGTTCGAAGCCGGTGAGAAACGCCGCGCCGCCGAAGCCGCGGCGCGCGGCGAGACCTGGTGACGCGCTACCAGCGCTCGACAGCGGGACGCAGATCGATCTCGTGACTCCAGGCGGTCGGATGCTGGCCGTGAAGATCGAGATAGGTGCTGGCAATGGCATCGGGATCGAGCAGCGTGTCGATGCCCCGTTCGGGGATCTCGTGGGCGTGCTGGGGGCCGTTGATCTGGCCGTCGATGTTGACCAGGGCCACGTGAACGCCGGCCGGTCCGAGCTCGCGTGCCATGGACTGCGCCAGGGCCCGCAGACCGAACTTGCCCACCGCGAAACCGGCAAAGTGTGACGACCCCTTGTAGCAGGCGGTGGCGCCGGTGAAGATCAGGGTGCCGCTGCCCCGTTCCACCATGGCCACCGCGGCGGCGCGGCCGACCATGAAGGCGCCGAGGCAGGTGACCTGCCACTGCCGGGTGAGTTCCTCTGCCTCGATGTCGAGAATCGATTTTCTCAGGAACCCGCTGGCGTTGTAGACCACGAGCGACGGTGCGCCGAGTTCGCCCGTGACCGCAGCGAAGAGTCCGGCGATATCCGCTTCCCTGGTGGCATCGCAGGCAAAGGACCTGACATGGCCGCCGGTGACCCCGGCGACCCCGGTGGCGACGCGTTCCGCGTGGTCGGAGTCGCGCGATGCGACGGCAACCTTCATGCCTGCTGACGAAAACTGGCGCGCCAGACCGGCGCCAAGACCTTCACCGGCACCGACGATCAGTGCCACGCCTTCGAATGAACGGTTCATCAACGTGTTCCTTCTTCAGGGATGGAAGGGATCAGCCGCGACCGGCATCACCCGTAGAGGGCATCGAGACGGGCGCCGAAGCGCTCGCGGACGACATGACGGCGGATCTTGAGAGTTGGGGTCATCAACCTGTTTTCCACCGTGAAGGGTTCCGGCGCCACCATGATGCGCCTGACCTTCTCGATGGGCGAGAGGTTCGCGTTGGCACGGTCCACGGCCTCCTTGACGGCGGCATCGAGGGCGTCATGGCCGGCAAGGCTGGCGAGATCTGCGTCAAGGCCCCTTTCGCGGGCGAAGCCGGCGAGCCAGGTCTCGTCGGGCACCACGAGAGCCACGAGATGGGGCCGCCGGTCGCCGTCCACCATGCACTGGGCAATCTCCGGCTCCAGGTTGAGGATGCCTTCCACCCGCTGTGGCGCGATGTTGTCACCCCCGGAATTGACGATGATGTCCTTCTTGCGGTCGGTGATGGTGAGGAAGCCGTCATCGTCGAACTCACCGATATCGCCGGTGTGGAGCCAGCCATCCCTCAGTACCTCGCTGGTGGCCTGCGGGTTGTTCCAGTACCCGTCCATGAGGAGGCCGCCGGCAACGAGAATCTCGCCGTCATCGGCGATCCGGACCTCGACTTCCGGGAGCGGTCTTCCCACGCTCGCCATCTTGGTGTGTTCGGGAAGATTGCAGGATACAACCGGCGCGGCCTCGGTCTGGCCATAACCCTGGAGAAGCGTGAGACCGAGAGCCGAAAAGAACGTTCCGACATCCGGATTGAGGGCGGCGCCTCCCGAAACCATGGCCGTGAGGCGACCGCCGAAACGGTCGCGCACCTTGTCGCGGACGAGCTTGTCGAGCACGCGGTCCTGGAGACGTTCGAACAGACCCAGCGACTCACCCCTGAAGCGCCTGCTTCCCAGTTCGACGGCCTTTTCGAAGAGTCGTTTCTTCATGCCGCCCTGTCGGGTTACGCCGGCGAGAATGCGCTGACGCATCACCTCGTAGAGCCTCGGGACGCAGGTCATGATGGTGGGGCGCGCCTCGGGCATGTTGGTGATGAGCGTGTCGACGCCTTCGGCGTAGCGGATCTCCGCACCGATCGAGATCGGGAAGAAGAAGCCGGCGGTGTGCTCATAGGCATGCGAGAGCGGCAGGAAGGAAAGAAAGGTGTCCAGCTTCGAAAGCATGGGCCTGACGCCCAGCCAGATGCTCTTGAGGTTCGACAGGAGGGCGTGGTGGGAGAGAATGACCCCCTTGGGGAGGCCCCCCGTTCCCGACGTGTAGATCAGGCACGACGTCTGCTTGCGCTCGATGGCGGCGATTCGCGACTCCACCTCGGCCGTATCGTCGGCCAAGGCATCGGCCCACGGGATCACCCTGACGTCGCCGGTGGCCGTGACCGGGTCCATGGCGATGACGCAGGCGACATCCGCGGCGGCAGCGGCGGGAAGGAAAGTGCTGGCCAGCCCTTCGCCGGAAACGAACGCCATCGTCGCACCGCTGTCCTTCATGACGTGTTCGTGCAATTCGCGGGTGTAGGTCGTGTAGGCGGGAACGGTGATGCCGCCTGCCGCCATGACGGCAAGATCGGCAATCGCCCATTCCGGCCGGTTCTCCGACGCCAGGACGACCCGGTCACCCGGCTGCAGCCCGAGGGCCACCAGTCCGGCAGCAAGCCTGCGCACGTCTTCCGCGACATTCTCCCAGTTTCTCGGGCGCCACGTGCCGTCCTCCTTGGCCCACAGGAAGGGACGGCCGGCACACTGCCCGGCCATGTCGAAGAACATGGAAGGGATGCTGGTCCAGCTGTCGTACTGCATTGTCGCCTCCATCCGCCAGGACAGGCAGGGATCATACTGATGCCGGCGGAGAACCGCCAAGGGCATCGACCGGTCCTCACCGCGGCAATGACGTTGTCAGGCGAGGCTCCGGGGGATATGGATGGTTGCCGCAACCCGAGGGATGCGAGGCGTGATCGAGGCATCCACTCTTCCCCGCTGGGATCTTTCGGATCTCTATTCCGGACCGGAAGATCCAGCGATTACCGCAACCCTCGAGAGGCTTTCCGGGGAGGCTGATGCGTTCGCCAGGGACTACCGGGGCCGACTTCAAGGGCTGTCGGCGAAGGCCTTCGGCAACCTCATCGAGCGATACGCGGCTCTCGTCGAGGGCATGGGCCGCGTCGAGAGCTATGCCGACCTGCTGTTCGCCGTCAACAGGAACGATGACGGTATCGCCAGATTCCACCAGATGGTCCGGGAACGGCTGACGGCGGCCAACACGGCGCTGATCTTCCTGGGACTGGACATCAGCAGGCTTGACGAGGAAACGGTTAACCGGCTGCTCGACGACCCGGGCATCGCACGCTACCGGACCTGGCTCGAGGCCCTGCGCAGCTTCAGGCCGCACCAGCTCTCCGACGAGGCCGAGGCGATGCTCAATGAACTCGCCGTCGTGCAGGCTGGCGCCTGGGTGCGTCTCTTCGATCAGACCATCGCCGCCCTGACCTTCTCGATCGATGGGGAGGAACTGTCGGAAGCGGAGGCACTCGACCGTCTGTCCTGGGCCGACGCCGGGGTCAGGAAACGCGCGGCGCGGGAACTCGCCCGCGTCTTCCGCGAAAACACCCGGCTCTTTTCCCATATCACCAACACGCTCGCCAAGACGAAGGCGATCGAGGACGGCTGGAGGTCGTTCGCCCGGCCGATCTCCTCGCGCAACGTCGCCAACCTGATCGAGGATGAGACCGTCGATGCCCTCATAGGCGCCGTGCGCGAGGCCTATCCGCGCCTTTCCCACCGCTACTATGCCCTCAAGGCAGGCTGGTTCGGCTGTGATACGCTCGCCTGGTGGGACCGGAATGCGCCCTTGCCCGGCATGGACGAGCCTTCCTGCGAATGGGACGAGGCCCGCGACATCGTGCTCGACGCCTTCGGCGGATTCTCGCCCCGCATGGCCGATATTGCGGCGGACTTCTTTCAGAAGCGGTGGATCGACGCTCCCGTCCTGACGGGCAAGGATGGGGGAGCGTTTTCCCATCCGACGGTTCCCGGGGCACATCCCTACATCCTTCTCAACTACCAGGGCCGGACGCGCGACGTGATGACACTGGCCCACGAACTCGGCCACGGTGTCCATCAGGTTCTGGCTGCACCCCAGGGCCCGCTGCTGGCCCCGACGCCCCTGACACTCGCCGAGACGGCATCGGTGTTCGGCGAGCAGCTCGCCTTCCGGCATCTCCTCGACCGCGAGGACGATCCCCGGGCCCGCAGGAGGATACTTGCCGGAAAGGTGGAGGACATGCTGAACACGGTGGTGCGGCAGATCGCGTTCTGCGACTTCGAGATGCGGCTCCACGACGCCCGGGCGGAAGGCGAACTCACCCCTGACGACATCTCTGATCTGTGGATGGCGACACAGCGCGAGAGCCTGGGACCTGCCGTCCGTCTTGACGACGACTACCGCAGTTTCTGGTGCTACATTCCACACTTCATCCATGCCCCCTTCTATGTCTATGCCTATGCTTTCGGCGACTGTCTCGTGAATGCCCTCCACGCGCTCCATCGCCAGGGCACGACCGGCTTCGAGACCAAGTTCCTGGCCATGCTGGAGGCAGGGGGAAGCAAGCATCATCGCGAGCTTCTGGCACCCTTTGGACTCGATGCGACGACGAGGGAGTTCTGGGCGGGAGGACTCGAGTCGATCAGCGACATGATCGACGAGCTCGAGGCACTGACGGCGTGACCGACAGGGGCCTCAAGGACACCAACCGGCTGACCGGGCGGGCAGCGCGCTACGCGAAGGTCGGCGCGGCGGTCGGCCGCGTCGGCGCCCGGGCCATGACCGGGCGCGTCCTGGGGAACCGTTCGGACAAAGCCGAGATGGCGGTCAATCTCAAGAACGCGCTGGGCGGACTGAAGGGGCCGCTGATGAAGGTGGCGCAGCTTCTGGCCACCATCCCCGATGTCCTGCCTCCGGAGTACGCCACGGAACTCGCTAAGCTGCAGGTCAACGCGCCCGCCATGGGGTGGCCTTTCGTACGTCGGCGCATGGCCGGTGAACTTGGCTCTGACTGGCAGAAGAAGTTCACGTCCTTCGATCGCCAGGCATCGGCCGCCGCGTCACTCGGCCAGGTGCACCGGGCGACCACGCCGGATGGTGTCGAGCGGGCCTGCAAGCTCCAGTACCCCGACATGCAGTCGGCGGTGGAGGCGGATCTGAGGCAATTGAAGGTGCTGTTCGCAATCTATCACCGGTATGACAGGGCGATCGATCCGAGCCGGGTGTACGAGGAGATATCCGAGCGCTTGAGGGAGGAACTCGACTACCGCCTGGAGGCGCGCCACCAGCGGCTCTACCGCTCCATCCTGGCGCAGCAGACCAGGGTCAATGTCCCGGCAGTCATCGACGAGCTTTCCAGCGACCGCCTGATCACCATGGACTGGGTCGATGGGGTGCCACTGATGTCGATGACCGAAGCGGATGCCGGGTCACGAAACGAGATCGCGATGTCGATGTTCCTGGCATGGTACGAGCCGTTCTACGGCTATGGCGTCATCCACGGGGACCCCCATCCGGGCAACTACAAGGTGCGGCCCGACATGGGCATTCAGTTACTCGACTTCGGCTGTATCCGCATCTTTCCGCCACGTTTCGTGACCGGGGTGATCGATCTCTATCACGCGCTCGGCAACGACGACCGCGACCTCGCCGTTCACGCTTACGAGACCTGGGGGTTCACGGGCCTCAGCGACGAGGTGATCGACACCCTCAACATGTGGGCTGCCTTCGTCTATGCGCCCCTTCTCGAGAACCGGCCGCGGGTCATCCAGGACGAGGGGTCGCGCTACGGGGCCCGGGTGGCATCGAAGGTCCATGCCCGCCTGAGGGAACTGGGCGGGGTCACCGTGCCGCGGGAGTTCGTGTTCATGGACCGAGCCGCCCTTGGACTGGGAAGCATCTTTCTTCATCTCAAGGCCGAGGTGAACTGGCACCGCGTCTTCCACAACCTCATCGACGGTTACCGGGAGGAGGATCTCGCCTGCCGCCAGAGTGAGGCATTGGCCTCGGTCGGTCTGGGCGAGGGAGAATCCCCGGCGTCCCCCGAGGCAACCGGAAACTCTACGGGTCCGCAAACGCCTCCATGATCCGCTCGCCGGAGGGGCAGACCGTTCATCGAACAAGCGGGCCGCCTCTGGTCATGCGATCCATTCGCTCACGGGTGCCGCGCTCTCCTCAAGCGGCTGCGTGACGATGTCGAGGAGTGCCGGTCCATCATGATGCAGCAGGTCTTTCAGGGCGCCCTCGAGGTCACGCGACTCCGTCACTCGTCGGGCCCTGACGCCGAAGGCTGAGGCAACGGCCGCATGATCCGTTGTCGTGAAGTCGACGCCGAAGTAGCGACCGTTGAAGGAGGCTTTCTGGCCCGCCTTGATCCAGCCGAAGCCGGCGTTCGAGAGGACGATGAAGAGGATTGGCAGGTCGAGGCGCCGGACGGTCTCGAACTCGCCTGCACTCATGGCAAAGCTGCCGTCTCCCATCACGGCCACGACCTGTCGCCGGGGTTGGGCAATGGAAGCGCCGATTGCCGCAGCGAGGGCATATCCCAGTGCACCGTGAGCGCGGTTGGTGATGACGGAGCGGCCCGGCCTGCGCACCTCGAAGTACGCCGCAACATAGGGGCAGGGCGTTCCGGCATCGGCACACACGATGACATCGTCCGGCAGGGCCCGGCGCATTTCGACCATGATCCGCTCCGGCGGGACCGGTGCTCCATCGCCCGGGTGGGCGAGCTGGCGTCTTCGGGCCTCCCGCACCGTGCGGGCGAGGCGTGGGCCGTGGTCGCGGACCGGTCCGCCGATAGCCTCCAGCAACGCTTCCAGGGCGAGGCGGGCATCGCCGTGAAGCGCCGCGTCGCAGGCATAGTTGGCGCCGATCACACCGGTATCGACGTCGATGTGGATGGTCCGGGTTCCGGTATGCGGATACCGCCAGCGTTCGGTGGTGACCGACCCTGCGCGACAGCCGATGAAGAGGATGCAGTCGGCATCGGCGACCGCGGCCCGCGTGGCCGGTATCCCGCCGTTGGACCCGACCACGCCGAGCGACAGGGGATGGGTTTCGGCAAGGCTGCCCTTGCCGCTCACCGTGGTGGCCACCGCCATCCCGGTGCGCTCCGCCAGTGCGCCGAGGGCGTCCGTGGCGCCGGAGAGCAGGACTCCGCCACCGCAGATCGCCAGGGGCCGTTCGGCGCCGGAGAGGATCTCGGCGGCGCGCTCCGTCTCGCTGGCTGGTGGTGCTCCGGGGTGGTGGGCGAACCGGTCGTCCGCCCGGATGCTGTCAGCCGGCACCGGCGCCTGCTGGACATCGAAGGGGAGCGACAGGTGAACCGCGCCCGGACGCCCGCTCGTCGCCTCGCGAAAGGCGCGGCGGACGCCGCGCGGCAGGGCGGCGCCATCGTCGAGGACCGCGTTCCACTTGGTGACGGGCCGGAAGAGAGCCTCCTGGTCGAGTTCCGTGAGGGTGAAGCGACCGCGTGACGAGCGGGCGACGTCGCTGGTGATGGCAATGAGCGGGATCGAGCTTTCCTGAGCTTCGACCACTCCGGGAAGGATGTAGGTGGCGCCTCCGCCGGACGGTCCTTCGCAGACACCGACACGGCCCGTGAGCTTGGCATAGGCGTCGGCCATGTAGGCGGCGTGGCGTTCGTCGCGGACGAGAACATGCTCGATCGCGTGATCGAGACGGGCGAGAGCATCGTAGAGGGGAAGCGAGGTGTCGCCACACAGACCGAAGACGTGCCGGACACCATGGAGTTCGAGCAGGCGCACCAGCGCTTCGGCGCCGTTGGGTTCGTTGCCTGATCCTGCGGTTCCCTGCATCCTTGCCACGGTCCCGAAAATTCCGGGAACGTCAAGCACCGGAGGAAGGCGATGATCGTCCAGGGGGGCAAGGCCATTTACGGGGCGGCTCTCGGCATTCTCATGCTCGATGCCAGGTTCCCCCGCATTCCGGGCGACATGGGCCATGCCGGCACCTGGCCCTTTCCGGTGCTCTACCGGGTCGTGCGTGGCGCTTCGCCGGACCGGGTGGTGCGGCACGGCGCCGACGGTCTCTTCGAGGCCTTCCTCGCCGCCGGACGAGAGCTGGTGCGTGACGGGGCGGATGCCATCACCACCAACTGCGGTTTTCTCTCCATCTTCCAGGAGCCTCTGGCGCGCCAGCTCGACGTTCCGGTCGCCACGTCGTCCCTGATGCAGGTGCCGCTCGTGGCTGTCACCCTGCCTCCGCAAAGGACCGTAGGCATCGTCACCGTCTCGAAGGAGTCGCTGACCGCCGCCCACCTTGCCGCGGCGGGCGTGGCGACGGGAACGCCGGTTGTTGGTGTTCCAGCAGATGGCGCCTTTGCCGGAACCCTGCTCGACAATCGCCCGCACCTCGATGTCACGGCCGCTCGCAAGGAGGTGGTGGAGGCGGCGATGGACCTGAAACGCGCCGTGCCCGGCCTTGGCGCCGTGGTGCTCGAATGCACGAACATGGACCCCTATGCGGCCGATGTCCGCAAGGCGACCGGCGTGCCGGTCCACTCGATCAGGACCTTCATGGCGTGGTTTCACGCGTCCCTGGAACCGGCCCGTTTCCCGTCGGCATGAAGAGCCCGGAACCCCGTGCCTGGACGACGTTCACGACCGGTCCCTCATCGATCATGACCTGGCCAGTGTTGCCATGGCGGTCAGGAGGTTCCGCCGCGTCGCCAGGTGTCTTGTCGACTCCGCTCACGGATAGCGCGGATGGAGCCGGTAACGATTGGTCAGTCGTCCTGGACCCGTTCATTGACCTTGCGGCGGGGTTTCTCGAAGACCCGGTTGAGCGCAGGCATGAAGGCCTCGAGCGGCATGGTGTCGTACGCCGGGTCGAAGGCAGCCTGGTCATAGTCGTCGCAGAACTGCCGGCACGCCTCGAAGTGGGGGTGGCCCCGGAGCGCCTCCCTTGCATGCCGGTTTCCGCCGAGATGGTGGAAGAAGTGATAGCCCTGGAACACTTCGTGGTACTTGACGATCCAGTAGACTTGAGGCCGTACGTAGGGCTTGAGAATGGCGGCACAGAATTCGCCGTGGTTGTCGCGGGCGAAGAAGTCGCCGATATCGTGAAGCAGGGCGGCGGCGATCATCTCGTCGTCGTCGTCATGTCCGTCACGCCAGGCGCGGGTGGCGGTCTGCAGGCTGTGTTCGTAGCGGTCGACGGGATAGACGTGATCGGGTGCACGCAGCATGTCGAGATGCTCGAGGCATAACTCCAGAACCCGGGAGGGTTCATGGGCACCGTATTTTTCGATTGCAGCCCAGTCCTCGACCGTCGATTCCTCGAAGTTGGTGAATGTTGCCTTCTTCCTGATTGGCCCGCCTTCCGCAATGAGGTCGTGGGCGGTCCTGGGCCGTTCCGCAACGAGGGTCATGGGGTGGACTCCCGGTGTTCGTGTGAACGCCCATCATGAAACGTCACGGGATTGCCTGTCTACCCGGTTCTCCAAGCCCTCTTGTGTGCCGCACGATCGATCATGGAAATGCTC
>JAJEHK010000236.1 GCA_022823765.1 Alphaproteobacteria bacterium
AGCTCGTCTCCGTATGCCGGTTCAAAGGCAATGAGTCCCGCCTGGCCGAGGCCGATGAGGGGGGTATAGATCGACTGGTGGGCGCCGCCCTCGGGTGCAAGTGAGATCCCTGAGGGGGTGCCGGCGAGCATGAAACGGCTGTCCTGGTAGCAGGCATGGTTGAGAGCGTCGAGGCCACGACAGATGAAGGGGTCATAGAGAGTGCCGATCGGCAGCAGTCTCACCCCGAAGAGGCTGTGGGCGAGGCCCATGGCGGCCACGAGAAGGAAAAGATTGTTTTCGGCGATACCGAGCTCGATGTGCTGACCCCTGTGGGAGATGTCCCATGACTGGGCCGACATCACCTTTTCGGCCTTGAAGGTGTCGGTATGTTCCCGCCGATCGAAGAGACCCCGTCTGTTGATCCATGGCCCCAGGCTGGTGGAGACCGCAACGTCCGGCGAGGTTGTGACGATGCGGTCGGCTAGTTCATGGTTGCTGCGGCCAAGCTCGTTGAGGATGGATCCGAACACCTGCTGGGTCGAAGTCCGCGCCTCCACCTTGTAGGGAAGCTGCTCGGGCACCACGACCGCCGGCGCCGCATTGCGGCGCGGAAACTCCTTCGCAAAGGGGGCACTGGAGATAAAGGCTTGGAGTTCCTCCGCCCGGTCCTCCATGCCTGCAAAGGGATCCCATTCGCTTCCTTCGGCGATGCCATTCTGGTCCCTGAACTGTGCCATCTGGGTGGGGTTCATGATTCCGGCGTGATTGTCCTTGTGTCCGGCGAAGGGAAGGCCGAACCCCTTGATCGTGTAGCAAATGAAGCAGACCGGCTGGTCATCTCCCGTCATTTCGCCTGTGAAGCCCTCCAGCAGGCTTTCGAGGTCATGTCCGGCGAGGTTGGTCATCAGGTGGTGAAGGGATTCATCGTCGAGAGTGTCGATGAGCGCGCGCCCGGGACCGGTTGTGGCGAAATCCCCCTCGAGATGTTCGCGCCAGGCGCTGCCACCCTTGAAGCACAGCGCCGAATAGAGATCGTTGGGGCAGGCATCGATCCAGGCACGCAGGTCCTCGCCTCCGGGTTGCCGGAACGCGGCTTCAAGCCGCTTGCCGTACTTCAGTGTGACAACCTTCCAGCCGACCGCCCCGAAGAATCCCTGGATTCTCCTGAACAACCGGTCCGAAACAACGCTGTCGAGACTCTGCCGGTTGTAGTCCACAATCCACCAGACATTACCGATGTTGTGTTTCCAGCTCTCAAGTAGAGCCTCCCAGACGTTGCCTTCGTCGAGTTCGGCATCACCGACGAGCGCCACCATGCGTCCGGCCCTGCCGTTGTCGGCAAGCAGGCTCTTGCGGCCAAGATAGTCTTCCACGAGTGCGGTGAAGGCGGTCATTGCGACACCGAGGCCCACCGAACCGGTCGACAGGTCGACGTCATCGTCATCCTTGGTGCGCGATGGATAGGACTGGGCACCGCCCAGGGCCCGGAAGGCCTCCATCTGTTCGCGACTCTGGTGCCCGAGGAGGTACTGGATGGCATGGAAAACGGGACTGGCGTGAGGCTTGACGGCGATTCTGTCCCGGGGCGTGAGGACATGAAAGTAGAGTGCGCACATGATCTGCACGATGGAGGCGCACGATGCCTGATGCCCGCCCACCTTGAGTCCGTCCCGGGACCGACGCAGGTGATTGGCGTGGTGAATCATCCAGCTCGACAACCACAACACCTTCCTCTGCAGGGCATCGAGAGAAGCGAGGTCGGAACGGTTCGTCATGACTGGTACACCCCGTCGGCGTGAATACCGCAAACTGTCGAAGTGTGCCACTGTGGGGCAACTCAATTGCCGGGGACCGGAATGAAGTGTTTCGTGAACGATGCGCACGGCGCTGTCGGCCTCGACGTCCTCGCCCGCGATGAACTCGAGAGTTGGCTTGCTGCCATTCCCGGTCACCAGGCCCGCTGGGTCAGGAGCCACGATCCGGGAACTTCCGGAACGTGGCATATCGCGGTCCCCGATGCGGATGGTGGCGTCGCCCGTGTGCTGGTGATCGCCGACGAATCCGCTGGCATGCTGACCCTCGCCGGACTGCCGATGCACCTTCCATCTTCCATGACGTGTCGTCTCGCTGATGACGTGGATGGCGATACGGCGACGTCATTTGCCCTGGGTTGGGCGCTGGGCAGCTATCACTTCGGGCGTTACCAAAGCAGCGACCGGAAGACGGCACGACTGGTCTTCCCAGGGCAGGCCGACCGGTCGGAAGTCGAAGCCGTCGCCCGTGCAGTCTGGCTTGGACGCGACCTCATCAACACGCCCGCAGAGGATCTCGGTCCGGCGGAACTCGCCGCGGGAGTGGCGGCACTCGCCGATCGCCACGATTGTGAACTGACGACTGTCGTGGGTGATGATCTTCTAGAGGAGAATTTTCCGTCAATCCATGCAGTAGGTCGTGCCAGTTCACGTGCTCCGCAGCTTGTTGACATGGTTTGGGGCGATCCCGATGCCTACCGTGTCACCCTTGTCGGCAAGGGGGTCTGTTTCGATTCCGGTGGTCTCGACATCAAACCGTCGGGCGGCATGCTTCTCATGAAGAAGGATATGGGAGGTGCTGCCACCGCCATTGCCCTTGCTTCCATGATCATGGATCTCGACCTTCCGGTGAGGCTTCGGCTCATTGTTCCGGCCGTCGACAACGCCATTTCCGGAAATGCCTTCAGGCCGCTCGATGTCTTCCGCACCCGCAAGGGGCTCACCATCGAAATCGGCAACACCGATGCCGAGGGCAGGGTCATTCTCTGTGATGCCCTCACAGAGGCGTCGTCGGCGGGGACGGACCTGCTGGTGGACTTTGCGACACTGACCGGCGCAGCCCGCGTGGCCCTCGGACCCGATCTGCCGGCGCTCTTCTGCAACGACGATGAGCTTGCCCAGGAGATCAGCGACAATTGCCGGAAAGTCGGGGACCCCGTCTGGCTCCTGCCCTTGTGGCCCGGATATGCTTCGGACATCAGCAGTGACGTGGCGGATTTGCGGACCACCGGATCGACTCCCTTCGCCGGAGCGATCACGGCAGCCCTCTTCCTCGAGAAGTTCGTGGACCGAACCGTTCCCTGGGCCCATATCGACCTCATGGGATGGAACCGGCGCAACAAGCCAGGCCGTCCCAAGGGTGGCGAGGTCATGGCGGCACGCGGAATCCTCGAGACAATCCGTGCCAGGTGCACGAGGCACGGGGAGACCTCCTGAGCGCCGATTCCCGCTCCCGAACCCTATCCGGGCGGACGGATGTGCTGCCAGATCAGCCGGGCGGCTCTGGTGATGCGGCGGATGTGCCACGCGGTGAAGCCGGCCGCGGCCAGAAAGACCAGGCCAAAGGCCTTCACGGCATATGAGTCCTGGATAATGAGGAACACGCCCATAAGGCCGATCAGAATGCACCCTGCGGTCTGGCGACCGACGGGCAATCGCCCCATGACACCGGTTGTGTGATTGTAGAGGGCGAAGACGAGGAGGAACTCGTGTTTCCTGACACCACACGCCGTCACCTGGTCGCGTTCGGCAACCGGTACGGGCTGCGGCGTGAAAATGGATCGGACGTGTCTCAGGCACGCAGGGTGATTGTCGATGCGGAACCAGGTGGCGTGTCGAGTGATTCCGTACTCCCGCCCTGTCTGGACGGCACTGACAGTTCCGGAAACAACAGTGAGCTGCATGGTTGAGGTCATCGTCGTTTTGCGAGACCTTGCACCGCACCGACAAGACGGTAAACCCCTCTGACTCCGGCACGGCCAGACGAACCATGGAACAGCGACTCAGCATCATCACCCTGACCGTTGACGACCTGGCAAGGGCGCGAGCGTTCTATGAGGCGCTTGGCTGGCGCGTTGCAAGCGAGACGGCGGCCAGCGAAATCGTCTGCTTCACTCTCAACGGGATCGGCCTTGCTCTCTATCCGCGACAACGGTTCCGAGAGGAAATAGGGGTCGGTGATCTCTCATGTGAAGCCGATGGTGGGGTCGTGCTCGCCTTCAATGTGCGATCCCGCGAGGAGGTGGCAAGGATACTCGACGAGGCCGTCGAGGCGGGAGGCACCCTCATGAAGGCGGCGGCAGATGTCTTCTGGGGAGGCCATTCCGGGCACTTCCGTGATCCCGATGGGCACATCTGGGAAGTAGCATGGAATCCCTTCTCGCCGCTGGACGATTCCGGCAATTTCTCCTGGTCTTCCACTTGAGGAGCACTGGATTCATGCTCGATCCTGACGATTGCATCAACGAGACCTGTCCCTGGTCGGGAAAACCGGTTGCCGCCGACTCACTCATGGAATTCAACGGCGATGTCGTCGGTTTCTGCAACCCGGGCTGCCGCGACAAGTTCGCCGCCGCGCTCGATCACTTCGCAAGGGCAAGCGAGACGAAGACCACCGGTCAGTCCTGATCAGGGCCGCAGAATGGGCTGGCCAACACCCTGGAGTCACGGTCGTTGATCGTCTCCGAATACGAGTGCGGAACGCATCGTTGTGGTCCTGATGGCTTCCACGAAGTTGGCTGAGGGCGCTCCTACGTGCCGGCGGTTTGCAGCAACGTCGGGCGGTTGAGCTTCTCCATTTCCAGTCGCAGCTGAACGGCGGTATCCGAGCCATCGACGGCGACGTCTGACCAGCGGACCACTTGTCCCTTCTCGACCGCATTCACCAGGCGGGTCCCGTGCGTGAGACCCATCGGCAGGGCGCCCTCCTGCAGTGAGCGCGCTGCGGGCATCAGCTGTCCCGAAACCGTGTAGCCGCCCTCTCCGTCGAGCAATTCGCCGGCAGCAAGGCCGCGCTTGGCGACAGCAACGGTATCCGCTCTCCAGCCGGTCGCAGCGCCGGTCGGTTCCCCGCGCAGCGCTACGTTGGCGACGCTGAGACCGAGTTCGAGCCCGATCAGGTGCCATCGCTTGTACATGGCGGCGTAGCGGCCGCTGTCGTCGGTCTTGAGGCCGTACTCGCGGAAGCACCGGGCGATGTAATCGGTGTCTGCCTCGAAGACGACGAAAACCCCGAAGCGGATGTCATACTCGATCGGCACGCCGTCGCGATTCAGCGAGGATACCACTTCGACCTGTCCCTTGTGGTGCAACATACCGCCCTCGCAGCGAGTTCTGCAGACATTGGGCAACCCGTCGATGCTGGTCGGCGGATAGCCGAGACCGTCCGGCGCCGGCGTCAGGCCCGTGGCATTGGCGATCGCCGTGCTCTCGATCGCCGGCTTGCTGCCGTCGAGGAAGGAGGTGAACATTCTGGGGTTGAGTCCGCCCTCGACGGCCTCGTCCGGCGTCAATCCGTAGCCGTCCCAGACATTGTCGGGCGTGTAGAACTGGAACTCCGGCAGCCACTTGTGGCCACGTCCCGCGGCGGTGACGTCGAAGCCGCTGGCCCGGGCCCAGTCGACGAGATCGCAGACCAGCGCCGGCTGGTCCCCGTAGGCGAGCGAATAGACGATGCCGGCCTCGCGCGCTTTCTCTGCCAGCAAGGGGCCGGCCAGGGCGTCGGCCTCGACATTGACCATGATGATCGGCTTGCCATGGTGGCAGGCGAGCAGCACATGCCGCACTCCCGCTGCCGGGTCTCCGGTGGCGTCGACGACGAGGTCGATGGCCTCTTCGCGGAACGGCGCCTGTGCATCGTCAACAATCCATGTCGTGCCCGAGCGCATCGCCGCTCCAGGATCGGCGCTGGCGTAGCGTTCGGGCGGCCAGCCGATGCGCGCCAGGTTTTCGCGAGCAACTTCCGGGTTCTTGTCGGCAATGACAGCGACATGAAGTCCCGGCGTCCTGATCGCCTGGGCGAGGAACATCGAGGCGAACTTGCCGCACCCGACAACACCGATGCGAACCGGATTGTCCTCAGCCTGCCGGGCCAACAACAGGCGATGAAGATTCACGCGACGGCTTCGGCCGTTCCGGGCATCGGCTCGGTCAGGCAATTGTCGGACAACGGTTCGATGGGCGCAAAGTCGCGATGGGCGATCCATTCCGGTCGCTTGAAGCGCCGGATGTGGTTGTCGACATGGCACAGCGACAGATAAACGACGGTTCTGCCCCACGGTGACATGTTGGGCGAGGACGCATGGACGAGGTTGCCGTGGAACATCAGTACACTGCCGGCCTTGCCCTTGGCAGAGAATATCCCGCCCCGTTCTGCCAGGTCCGTAACCGTGGCCCGATCGAGCGTCCAGAGCGGATAGCTGGTGGTATCCAGATCGTGCCCGGCCTCGTAGACGCCACCACGGTGCGAGCCGGGGATGATCCACAACGGACCATTGAACTCCGTCACATCGTCGACGAAGAGGGCAATGTTCATCGCCCGCGCCTCAGGCATCAGGTCGTCGCGCGACCACGTGCCGTAGTCCTGGTGCCATTGCCAGATATCGCCGTTGAAGGCGACCTTGGCGTTGACCTTGTACTGATGCATGTAGACCGGACCGCCGAGCAACTGCATGACGGGCTTGATCAGGCGCGGATGGCGTCCAAGCCGCCGGAAGGCCTCGTGGTAGCAATGCGCCGCGAAAGCCGTGCGCGGGGACAGGCCATCCTTTTCGCGCACCACCTCCTTCCGGTCCAGGGCGTAGACCTCGGCGGCGGCCCGTCGAAGAACCTTCGCCTCGTCCGTCGAGAAGAGGTTGGGAAGCATGAGATAACCGGTCTCGTGAAACCGGTTCATCTGATCACGGTCAAGCTGCATGACCGTCTGCCTCCACGGTCGGAGCACGATCAGGAAAGGCTAGTCTCGCCCTGCGCCGCTTTCAACCGGTCCGGCCGAAGCGCCAAGGGAAGGATACACGGCCGTCGTTCTCGAGAGCCGTTCGGACGCCCACCGAGCGGCTGAGGAAATCCGATGCGGATTCATCCCTTGATCGACGCGTGATGAGAGAAATCCGAAACTTCTTTCAGTGGCTTGGTAAAGCGGGCTGATCGTTGGTGTGGCAGTGAACGCCGCCGCCGGCTGCCCAGGAGTCCAGCATCTCGATGACGTAGATGTCACGACCGGGAAAGTAGGTTTCCAGGCGTTGTTTTGCAGCTTCGTCCGCAGCGGCGTGACCGAAACCGGTGGTGATGACAAACCCGTTGCCAACCAGCCAGTTCATGTAGTTGGTGCGGAAGGTCATGCCCCGATGGACCACCGCAGTGTCGACGGGATCGCGGATGACGGTGAATCCGGCCGCGGCGATGGTCTGCGCAGCATTCTCGAAGACTTCGCTCGTGTTGGTGGGGCAGCCTGCGTCTTCCGTGCACTGCGCGACAACGACGGTGTCGCTGTCGATGAAGCGGGCGATGCCGTCGATATGTCCGTTGGTGAGGTCGCCGTCCGGCACCCCTTCGATGAAGACCACCTTGTTGACGCCGAAGTGTGCCTTCAGGTCTGACTCGGCCTCTTCCCTGGTGTAGTCCGCATTGCGCCGCGGATCACCGATGACGCTCCAGTTGAGCATGACGGTATCGGTGCCGTTGAACTCGAGATTGCCACGTTCATGCACGATGGCCACGGTCTCGTGGGGCACACCGGTGATGCGGGCCACCTCGAGCGGTATCAGATCGTCGAGGGCGTAAGGGATCTGCGGGCCCCAGGCTCCTTCCCAGGCATCGAACCCCCAGTCCTGGATGGTGAGCGTGCCGTCGTCGATGATCCACACCGGTCCGTTGTCTCGCATCCACGCGCTGTCACTGGCAACGGCGTGCCACGCGATGTTCGAATGATCGGGGTTGCCTCCCTCTTTGGCGATCACTCGCCTCGCACTCTCCAGGATGGTCGGTCCGGAATGGAGGATGTGGAGTGTCTCGTAATCAGCGATGACGTTTGCAATTCGGGCAAAGGCAGTCTCGTAGGATTTTTCGTAAGGCCCGGGCCACTGCATCCAGATCGCCTCCTGCGGTTCCCACTCCGCCGGCACGCGGCGTGGTAACTCGTCTGCAATGCCTGCAGAGATCGTTGCTCCGACGAGGATGGTCATGAGTCCCTGGAGTTGGCGTCTGATCGACATTGCGGGAGATGGTGCGCGCCATCCTGCCGTCTTGGCAACAGCTAAGAATGCGGTCTGACGGACTTGGTGGCGCTCCATTCAACATGAAGTATGGTGGCTGGCTGGTCGGGGAAGACGTCGCCATGTCCGAAGCCTACATCTGCGATGCGGTGCGCACGCCTTTCGGGCGCTACGGCGGACAGTTGTCCGGTATCAGGACCGACGATCTTGCGGCCGTTCCGTTGCGCGCGCTCATGGACCGCAACGCTGCGGTGGACTGGTCCAGGCTCGATGACGTGATCTACGGCAACGTCAATCAGGCCGGAGAGGACAACCGCAATGTCGCGCGCATGGCCGCATTGCTCGCCGGGCTGCCCGTGGAGGTTCCCGGAGTCACGGTCAACCGGTTGTGCGGCTCGGGTCTCGAGGCCGTTCTGCAGGCCGCCCGTCTCGTGAAACTCGGGGAGGCGCAACTCGTCATCGCCGGTGGCGTGGAGAGCATGTCGCGCGCTCCGTTCGTCATGGCAAAGGCCGAAACGGGGTTTTCGCGCCATGCGGAAATCCATGACACGACCATCGGCTGGCGCTTCGTCAATCCGCTGATGCGGCAATGTCATGGTGTTGACCAGATGCCGGAGACGGCCGAGAACCTGGCTGAGGAACGGGGCATAACGCGTGAAGATCAGGACGCCTTCGCTCTCAGAAGCCAGCAGCGGGCGGCCGCGGCCATCAGGGATGGAAAGATCGCCGAGGAACTTGTCCCGGTCACGGTGCCATCCGGCCGGACGACCGTCACGGTGTCAACCGACGAGCATCCGCGCGACACGTCACGCGAGAAACTGGCGGGCCTGCGAGCCCCCTTCCGTGACAACGGAACCGTCACCGCCGGCAACGCTTCGGGAGTCAACGACGGCGCCTCGGCTCTCCTGGTGGCATCTTCAGAGGCGGTCGAACGCTACGCCCTTGCTCCCCTTGCACGCATCATCGGTGGTGCGGTTGAAGGAGTACCGCCCCGGATCATGGGGATCGGGCCGGTTTACTCGACACGCAAGCTCCTCGAGAGGAAACGCATCCGCCTCGGTGAAATCGATATCATCGAGCTCAACGAGGCCTTCGCCGCTCAAGTGCTTGCCGTGACCCGCGAACTTGGGCTCGCCGATGATGCCGGGAATGTCAATCCCAATGGCGGCGCCATCGCTTTCGGCCACCCACTGGGTGCATCGGGTGGCAGGCTGACGGCAACGGCTGTCTACGAGATGCGTCGCCAGGGCGCCAGGCGGGCGCTCGTCACCATGTGCATCGGCGTCGGACAGGGCGTGTCGGCGATCATTGAACGTGTCTGACAACAGGGGAGAACAACTCTCCTGTTTTCTGCGCTATTCTTCGGCTTGCTCGGCTTTGAGCAGGGCGGCGGTCTCGGCCACTGCCTTCTTGCGGGCGCTGCAGGCACACCCGCTGCTTTCGGCCCACGTCACGGGGTCGATGAAGGGACCGGCCCAGATGCCCCGTTTTTCTGTAGCGGCCGCCAGTTCGCGCTCGGCATAGTCTTCGCCCAGGGTCTCGTCGCGCACAGCCAGACCGGCATCGATCATCTGTCCGGCAAGATCGACGCCGTCAACAGTGCAGCGGGCCAGAGGCGTTGGCGAATCGGTGTCAGAGACCTCGACACAGACGACATCGCCGGCCCTGACCAGCTCTTCGAGATGGAGAACTGCTTCCCAGCCGCATGACCAGACACTGCCGCTCTCACCACAGGTCTGCGTGATGGTCGGCGCATGCACACCGAAGAGATCGACCTTCTTCTCACCGAAACTCATGGTGTCACCGTCCAGCACCATGGGATCGCCCACGAGGTCGGCATGGGCGATCATGGGAACGGTGAGCGCAAGGATGGCCAGGAGATGTTTCACGTCATGGATCCTTCGTGTGGCCCAACCTGCATTATGAGGCATGGCCGGCAGGCTTCAAGGATTCAGCGATGTGACAGCACGGCAACGATCTCCTGGCTGAGATCGAGAAAGGCGATGTTCCTTCCGCAAGCGGCCGCCAGGGCCTGCGCCTGGGCGCGATAGTTGAGTGGCATGTTCTTCCTGGCGCCACCGAGTGACCGCACCGGATAGCTCACGACGATGTCGGGGATGTCTTCGAGGCGATGCATGAGATCGACGGCGGCCCCGGGTTTCTGGCGTTCGAGACAGGGCAGGGTCTTGAGCACCAGCGCAACATCCGCGTTGCTTGGCGGAATTTCGTCGAGCACATCATGCCAGAGACATCCACCGGGCCGTTGCGTGACGGCCAGGAAGCGTCTGACGGCTTCGACCATGCGCCGGTCGATCTCGATGGCCGTGTAGGAAACCGCAGGATCAAGCCCGGAAAACGGCAGGGAGAATGCGTTGAGTCCGGCGGCCAGATCGAGAATGTGCCCCGGTGTGCCACAATGATTCCAAATAGTTGCGTGGAACAGTTCCATGAAGGAGAGACGTTCGGCGGTGGAGTGGTGAAGTTTCAGGATGCGCCGGCACATGGCGTGTGTTTCGCCACCCGCCTCCAGAGCGTCGAGGTGTTGTTCCAGGGAATCGAGCTTCACGGCATAGGCGCCGAATACCTGATGGAGCTTGCGCTTGGCTGCCTTGAGAGCCGGCCCCGGTTTGGCGTGGCGTGCCACGGCCCAGTCGGCGGTCCGCGCCAGAAGACCGGTGGTGAGGTGCCGGTACCTCGAAGAGGAGGCGAGCCCCTCGATGACGGTTTCCCGAATGTGGTTCACGCCCTGGCGTTCTGCCACGTGAATCCGGCACATGCCATGCCGTCCTCTTCTTCGAGAATTGGACCGAGT
Organism: Alphaproteobacteria bacterium; assembly: GCA_022823765.1. Lineage (GTDB taxonomy): Bacteria > Pseudomonadota > Alphaproteobacteria > SP197 > SP197 > SP197. The sequence continues at coordinate 10,818 of JAJEHK010000236.1, forward strand.
TCAAGCGATGTCACCGTGTCTGCAAGGTCCGGGGCGATGGCCGAGAACATGGACATAAGACTCGCGAGTTCCAGACGGAAGACGGCCGAGCCCGGAAACCATGTCCCGTAGAGCCGGTCGATGAGAGTGCCGGCCGTGCCGGGATCGATTCCCGGCACGGCCCACGCTTCTTCGTCCGATCCGCCGCGACGCAGACCCACAAGGGGACCGAAGGCAGGGTCGATCATCAGGAGAATGGTTGGCATCATGCTCCGGCGACTCTCTTCCGTGGATCGCGCAAGGCCGAGCGCTGCAGGAAAGTCGTCGTTGAGGGCAGGGTGGCAAGGGGCGGCCACCGGAGGTGGCGGGAGCGTGCGGTCCCGCCAGGCAAGCGCGTGCCTGATGGCAAGGAGTGACTCCCTGGTGCCGCAGAGGACGACAATGCCGTGTCTGCTCATCTCCCGGCCAGCCGTCATCAGGCCCGACATCGGTGTGTTGAGAATGGCCGAAACAGGTTTGCCGGTCTCGCCGGATGCTGCGACAAGCGCTTTCGCATAGCCGCGCTCGACAGTGGGATTCCACTGGAAATCGCCGCAGAAAGTGACCATGGCGACACCGGGATCATATGCCATGGCGAGAAAGTAGGCCTCGAAGTCATCCTCGTAGTTGTGGGCGGTGCCCCAGGCATCGAGCGGATTGACGGGCTCCAGGGCATGATGGAGGTGAGGGCGGATACGCGCCACCGTCTCGCCCGTGATGACGGCCAGGGGAACGCCGGTGTCTTCCGCTAGATCGGTGAACATCTCCCTTTCGCCACCCGAATCGAGAACGACACCGATCCCGCCCGGAGCGGGCTGGCGTTGATGGGAGAGCAGGGCGAGAAGATTCGCCATTTCATCCATGCTGCGGGCACGCATGACACCGTGGTGATCGAAGACGGCCTGGTAGGCTGTGTCGTTGCCGGTATCGGCATCGGAATGGACGCGGGCGAATTCGGCGGCGAGCCGGGTCCTTCCGACCTTCATGGCCACCACCGGGACGTCCTTCATGCGCGCCTTCTCCAGGGCCGCCGTGAAGCCCCGGGGGTCCCGTGCCTCCTCGATGAAGAGTGCGATGACCCTGGTCGAGTCCATGTCCAGCGCATAGTCCATGTAGTCGGCCACGGTGCCGTTGATTTCCTGGCCGCACGAGACGATCAGATTGCAGGCATAGCGGAAGTCGTTGTTGCCGATTTCGCTGAACACGGTTCCCGAATGGGTGATGAAGGCGACGTTGCCCCCTTCACGCAACTTGGACGAGGCATCGAAGATGGTGACCGGCAGGCGCCGCGAGAGATTGATGAACCCCATGCCATTGCCGCCACAGACCGGAAGACCGGCTTCCCTTGCCTTCGTCTTCAGGCGGTTGAGGAGACCCCTGTCGCTCTCGCCGTCGAGATAGCAGGTATCGAAAATGACAGCGCTTCCGGCGCCAGTGGCAATCGCATCGTCGAGTTGTCCCTCAAGGCGGGTGCTGTTGACGCCGAGCACGGCAAGGTCGACAGGTTGCGGCAGGTCCGCAAGGGCCTCATGGCAGGGGAGACCTGCGACGTTCCGGTAACGCGGATTGACCGGGAAGAGGTCGCCATCGAAGCCGGCATTGATGAGGCCGTGTATCATCCCGTGACCGGCACTGCCTTCCCGCTGCGAGGCGCCGACCACGGCAATGGATCGGGGGTTGAGCATGGGCTCGAGACGATGGTCCGCCATGTGTCGTTCACTCCCAGCAACCGGGAAGGTCTTGCGCCACCATGGCGCCCGGCCGCAGTGTAGCGATGGTCGTTCCGTCCGGTAAGGAGTTGTCCATGGTCTATCCGATGTCCGCGAAGGCCCGGCAGTGGCAAGAGGCCATGCGCCACCTGGTCGAGAAGGAACTCGTACCGCGGGAGATCGAGGCCGAGATGAACGACGGTTTCATCGCCGATGAAGCCTATGCCGCGATCTTCCGGGCAACGGAGGAGATGGGCCTTCTCTATCCCTCCCTTCCGGACGAGAGTGGAGGTCGCCATCTTTCGTACTTCGAGATTGCCGTCATCCAGGAAGCGCTGGGCAGGGCGACCAACGGCCTGTGGGGCTGCTATCACGATCTGTCGCCGTTTCTCTGGCATACGGCGAACCCCTGGCAGATGGAGAGCTTCATCCGCCCCCTGATCGAGGGACGCAAACGGGTCGCCTATGCCATTACCGAACCCGGCACAGGCAGTGATGTCGACGCCATCGAAGCAACGGCGCGGCGAGACGGCAACGGCTGGCTCCTCAATGGCACCAAGATGCATGTCACCGGCGCCAACCTCTCCGACTGGATCATCTTCCAGGCGAAGCTCGAGGACGGCCGCCACGCGCTGTTCTGGGTGGAGAATGGAGCACCCGGTGTCACAGTCCTGCGCACACCGCGCTACATGCATCACTATCGGGGTCATCACCTGGAGATGGAATTCCGCGACGTCCACGTGCCTGCGGACAATCTCATCGACGAAGAAGGTGGCGGTCTTCAGTGGACATACGCCTGGTTTCGCCAGGAACGCATGAAGATTGCGGCACGCTGCTGCGGAGCCGCCAGCCGACTCATCGACGAGGCACTCGCCTTTGCCAGGAAACGCGTCCAGTTCGGCCGGCCGATCTGGGACAACCAGGCGGTCCAGTTCCCCCTGGCCGACAGCCTGACAGAGCTTTGGGCGGGGAGACTCATGACCTACGACGTGGCACAGGCGATGGATCGGGGTGACGACGTCAAGGTTCTCCACGGCAAGTGCGCCATGGCCAAGCTTTTCTGCTCGGAGTTCGCCCACCGTACGGCCGACCGCGCCGTGCAGATCTTCGGTGGACGCGGTTACATGCGCGAGAACGTGGCCGAGAGATTCTACCGGGAACTCAGGGTTGACCGGATCTGGGAAGGCACCAGCGAAATCCAGCGCGTGATCATCGCCGATGGCCTGCTGAAGCGGGGCCAGGAGGCTCTCACCGGTGCCGGTGAATGCGCAGCGGCCCTGGCCTGGCGCGAAAGATTGCGACCGTTCATCGACGCCGAGCGCCTGCCACTGGAGCAGGTTGCGGAAATGAACGATGGCCAGATTCCCGGTGACATCCAGGAGCGTCATCTCCGTACTGCCCGGGACATGGGCCTGTGGCTGCCACAGGTTCCGAAGGAGGCTGGCGGAGGCGGGTTCTCCGCCGGAGCCATGGCCGGTGTCTGGGAAGAGGTCGGGCGGGCAACCAACGGCGTCGGGTTCTTCTTCCACGATGTCTCCCCCTTCCTGGTGCGCACGGCGACACCGGCACAGATGGAAGCCTGGGTTCAGCCACTGCTCGATGGCGCCACGAGCGAGTGCTACGCCATTACCGAGGAAGGAGCCGGGAGCGATGTCGATGCCATCGAGACGACTGCAATGCGGTCCGGCAACGGCTGGGTGCTGAATGGAACGAAGTGGCACGTCACCGGCTTCAACCGGGCCGGCATCGTCATCGTTCAGGCGCGTTTCGACGATGGTGGCCACGGACTCTTCTATGTCGACAGTGATGCCGCGGGTGTCGATATCGTGCGCACGCCCGCCTACAGTCACACCTATCCCTCCCATCATCCGGTCGTGCGGTTCGATTCGGTGAAGGTGACGGCCGACGCACTGATCGATCCTGAAGGCGATGGCCGCACCTGGACCTACGAGTGGTTTCGCCAGGAACGCCTCGGCATCGCGGCGCGCTGTTGCGGGGCCGCCAGCCGCCTCATCGACGAAGCGCTCGCCTTTGCTCAGGAGCGAATCCAGTTCGGCCGACCGATCATGGCCAACCAGGCGATTTCGTTCATGCTGGCCGACAGTCTCGTGGAGCTGTGGGCGGGCCGCCTGATGGTCCATCGCCTCGCCGCGGCCATCGATGAAGGAGAGGACGTCAAGGTCCAGCACGCCATGTGCTCCATGGCGAAGCTCTATTGTTCGGAAATGGCCAATCGGGTTGCCGACCGCGCGGTGCAGATCTTCGGCGGTCGCGGCTACATGCGCGAATACGCGGCAGAGAGGTTTTACCGGGAACTCAGGGTGGAACGGATCTGGGAAGGGACCAGTGAAATCCAGCGCATGATCATCGCTCACAGCCTGGCCAGACGTGGCCAGGACGTGCTGATCGGTTGAACGGGAATGATCGATCTTCCACCTGTCATCGGCCACCGCGGAGTGGCGGCGAGGGCCCCGGAAAACACCCTGGGAGGATTGGCGCGTGCCGCCGAGGAAGGTCTGGAGTGGGTTGAGTTCGATGTCCGTCTTGCCGGCGACGACGTCCCGGTGGTGCTGCATGATCGCAGTCTTCTTCGAACCACCGGCGTTGACCGGCTGATCGACGAGGTGCGCAGCACGGACCTTGGCGCCCTTGACGCCGGAAGCTGGTTTGATTCCGTATGGTCGGGAGAGCGGGTGCCGACCCTGGTCCAGGCGGTCGATGCGTGCATTGTCCTGGGCCTGACCCCCAATGTGGAAATCAAGGCCGATGGCGGTGGTCTCATGACACTGGCGCGGCGCGTGACGGGCATCATCCGTAGCCGGTGGCCTGCCGGGCGGCCGCGTCCTCTGGTGTCAAGCTTCAGTCTGAGAGCTCTCTATCATGCCCGTCTCGCCGGGTATCGCTGGCCACTTGCCCTGGTGATGGGACGCCGTCGGCGCCGTTTCTGGTCCTGGCATGCATCGCTTCTCAAGTGCGCCAGCATTCACGTTGATCCGTCTCTGGCCACGCCGGAGCTTGTCTCCCGCGTCCATCGAGGAGGCCGGCGCGTTGCCGTCTACACGGTGAACTGCGCCGATGAAGCGCAGGCGCTCATGAATTCCGGAGTCGATTCGATTTTCAGTGACACGCCCGGTTTCCACCGGGCCAGCAGGGAAGACGAACCATGAATGAGACTTTCGATCTTGTCGTCACCGGTGGCGAGGTGATGACCCCCGCCGGGCGACGCCAGGCGAATGTGGCCATCACCGACGGCCGGATTGCCGCCATCGGTGATGTGCCGTCAACCGCGGCCGGCGCCACACTCGATGCACGCGGACTCACGGTCCTCCCCGGGGTTATCGATACCCAGGTGCACTTTCGCGAGCCCGGACATGAGGAGAAGGAGGATCTTGCCAACGGATCTCGTTCAGCCGTTGCCGGCGGTGTGGTCGCCGTCTTCGAAATGCCCAACACCAACCCGCCGACGACGACGCCTGCGGCCCTGGAGGACAAGCTCGAGAGGGCCCGGGGCATGTGGTGTGATCACGCGTTCTTTGCCGGCGCCAGCGATGACAATCACGACGGACTGGCCGAACTGGAACTCCATCCCGGTTGTTGCGGCGTCAAGATCTTCATGGGGAGTTCTACAGGCAGCCTGCTGGTTGCCGACGACGAGGCCCTCGCATCCGTGCTGCGATCCGGCAGGCGCCGCGTTGCCATCCACGCCGAGGACGAATTCCGTCTTGCCGAACGCCGCCATCTGGCGGTCGAGGAGGGACATCCGAGGGCGCACCCTGTCTGGCGGGATGTCGAGACGGCGCTGAGGGCCACGCGGCGCATCGTGGCCCTGGCCCGTGACGCGGCACGGCCGATCCATGTTCTCCACGTGACGACCGCCGAGGAAATTGCATTTCTTGGCAGCGCCAGGGATATCGCAACCGTGGAACTGTTGCCCCAGCACATCACCCTCGCGGCTCCGGACTGCTATGAGCGTCTGGGTGGTTTTGCCCAGGTCAATCCACCGATTCGCGAGTCCCGTCACAGGGATGCCCTCTGGCATGGGATCGACCAGGGGATCGTCGATGTGGTGGGATCGGATCACGCGCCGCATACGGCCGAGGAGAAACAGCGGACCTATCCGGACACGCCGGGCGGGATGCCTGGTGTCGAGACACTCCTGCCGATCCTTCTGAACCACGTGTCCGAGGGGCGCCTGACTCTCGAGCGCCTGGTCGATCTCCTGTGCTACGGGCCCCAGAGAATCTACAATATCCGTGGCAAGGGCCGCATCGCCGTGGGATATGACGGGGACCTGACTCTCGTCGACTTGAAGGAAACACGCACGATCAGCCATGCCGAACAGCATGCCAAGTGCGGCTGGACGGCCTACGAGGGGATGACAGTCACAGGTTGGCCGCGCGCCACCGTGATCCGCGGACACGTGGCCATGCAGGACGGCGAGATCAGCGACACGCCTACGGGCCAGCCTGTCCGCTTCTGGGATACCTGAAGGGGGATCAGGGACCGAGGATCTCTTCCTTGCGGCGGGCGACATAATCGTCGAGGCCGTCGACGATGCCGGGGTCCATTGCAGGTGCCTCGTATTCCTTCAGCATGCGTTTCCACAACCGGTGGGCCCGTTCGGCCGTCTCCACGGACCCGGTGTCGCTCCAGTTCTCGAAATTGCGCCAGTCCGACAGGAAGGGGCTGTAGAAGGCCGTTTCGTAACGTTCCAGGGTGTGACGGGCGCCGAAGTAGTGGCCACCGGGCTGCACCTCGGCGATGGCGTCAAATCCAAGGGTGTCGTCGTCGACGCGGATCCCCTCAAGGTAGACGGCCATCATCTGCAGCATCTCCGCATCGATGATGAGTTTCTCGAAACTGCCGACGAGACCACCTTCGAGCCAGCCGGCGCTGTGAAAGAGGAAATTGGCATGGCCCATGATGGCGCCCCACAGGGACATCATGCTCTCATAGGCGGCCTGGGCGTCGGGGGCATTCGAGGCATTGGTGTTGCTCGACCGGTAGGGCACCTGATAACGCCTTGTCAGTTGTCCGGTTGCCTGACAGGCAAGGGCGTACTCCGGGGTGCCGAAGGCAGGGGCACCGGTTTTCATGTCGACATTGCTGGTGAAGCCGCCGTAGAGACCGGGAGCTCCGGGCCTGATGATCTGGATCAGGGCCAGACCGAAGAGCGCTTCCGCATTCTGCTGCACCAGGGCACCGGCCACGGTCGCCGGAGCCATGGCGCCGCACAGCGTGAAGGGTGTCACCACCACCGGCTGGTTGGCGCGGGCAAGGGTGATCAGTCCCTGGGCCATGGAACCATCGAGTTGACGAGGAGAGTTGGTGTTGATGTTGCCGAGGACGCAAGGCGTGGTCTCAAGGTCACGATCGTCAAGGCCCAGGGCGATCTTGGCGAGCTCGATGCCGTCGCGCGCGCGCTCACGGCCCAGAAGGCTCACCGGGACCGCCTTGTCGCAGTAGACAAACGCCGCCCGCCCCTGATCGAGGTGCCTTGATTCGGCCGGAAGATCGAGAGGAGCGAAGGCGCCGCCACACGTCATGTGCAGGATGTCGAACATCTGCTCAAGCTTCACGTACTCGCAAAACTCCGCATAGGTTCCAGCGCGCCGCCCCTTGTCGAGATCGCTGGTGAAGGCAGGCCCGCCCACCGGCATGAAGTTGATGGCGTTGCCGCCCACCTCGATGTTGCGCGCCGGGTTGCGCGCATGGAGGGTGAAGACGGGTGGTGTGGTGGTGATCGCCTCCTCCACCAGCCCGGGTTCCATGAAGACCATCTCCGCGGCCTCGTCTACGCGCGCCCCCGCGGACTTGAGAAGACTGCGGGTCTCGCCGTCGAGCACCTTCATGCCGAGTTCGTCCAGAACCCTGAGCGAGGTCCGGTGAATGGCCTCGACCTCGTCGTCGGAGA